>PBKP01000008.1 GCA_002721515.1 Nitrospina sp. | reverse complement strand
GCTGTTATATGCCAAGGGATATCTTTTGATATTCCTGCTATAAAATTTGCGATATCGATTATTTCTTTTTCCGAATCATTATAATCTGGGATTAATAATGTAACCAATTCCAACCATATTCCCATTTCATATATGGTTTTAATTGTTTTAAGGACCGCGTCCAAATTACCACCTAACCTCCGGTATTCTTTTTCCGAAAAACTTTTCAAATCAATTTTCATCAAGTCCACCCAAGGTCTTATGTATTCGATAACCTCAGGTGTTCCATGACCATTTGAAACATACGCAGTCCACAAATTTCTTTGCCTTGCCTCCTTAAATACCTCCACAGCCCATTCACTTGTTATTAAAGGCTCGTTATAAGTCGACACCACTACCTTTGAATTACTGTTTATCGCCTTATCACAAATATTTTTCGGAGAAATAGGAGTGAATTTTTGGGTAGAAGCATTATCCCTTAAACTTTGAGAAGTAAACCAGTTTTGACAATACGAGCAGCGAAAATCACATCCCAACATTCCAAAGCTTAAGGCTAAACTTCCAGGTATAGCATGAAAAAAAGGTTTCTTCTCTATAGGATCATTTTGAATCCCAGAAACATAATTAAATGGAACCAATAATGTTCCATCACTATTAAAACGAACCTTGCAAACTCCCCTTTGACCAACTCGCAGTTTGCAAAGATGACCACAAGCAGTACAGAGAATATTATTATCCTTAAGGGATTTGAATAGTCTTCCCGGTTGAGTTTGTGTGTCGATCGGTTGTGGAGAAAACAAAGGGGCTCCTTACCTTATTCAGTACTTACACCTTCATGTTTTCTATCAAGAGCACCGATGAGGGTGTGCCATGCAAGGCTTGCACATTTTGTGCGAGAGGGATATTCACGAATTCCCATAAAAAGAGTTAATTTTCCTAAACTATGTTCTTCTTGTTCAGGATCCAGTTCTCCAAGAATCATCTTATGAAACTCTTCCTTGGTTTTTCTTGCGACATCTATTTTTTTCCCTTTTAAAAAAGTGGTCATTAAAGATGTACTTGCCTTGGAAATGGCACAGCCAGAACCAAGAAAGCTTACTTCTTTTATCAAACTTTCTTCCTCATCAACATTCAGAAAAACGGTTATATCATCGCCACAAAGCGGGTTAACCCCATGACATGAATGACTGGCGGGATTTATCTCACGAAAGTTTCTAGGCTTTCGGTTGTGATCCAGTATGACCTGCTGATAGAGCTCGTTATCGTATGACATAGTTATTAGTTTATTAAGAAAAAAACCGGATACATTTTTTGATACTTTCTGCTAAAGCATCTAGTTCTTCGGTTTTGTTATAAAAAGCCATGGATGCCCTAGTCGTTGCCGGGACACCGTAGCGAATCATAGTTGGTTGCGCGCAATGGTGCCCTCCACGACAAGAAATTCCATCCTGATCCAACAAGGTCACAACATCATGCGGATGAGCAACATCAACATAAAACGAAATAAGCGCAGCCTTGTGGCGCGCATTCCCAATTATTCGCACTCCATCTATATCTTTAAATAATGATGTTCCGTATTCGAGCAAACTATTCTCATAAGCTGCAATATTTTTCATACCAACTTCATTTAAATAATCTATTGCCTCTCCCAAACCAATCACCTGACTGATTGGCGGGGTTCCTGCTTCAAAACGAGCTGGAGGCTTGGCATAGGTAGTTTTTTCTAATGTTACCTGCATTATCATGTCACCTCCTGTAACATAGGGAGGCATTTCTTCCAAAATTTCCATTTTTCCAAAAACTCCACCTATACCACTTGGTGCATACATTTTATGACCAGAGAATGTATAAAAATCGCATGCAATATCCTGAACATCCACTTTCATATGTGGTGTGCTTTGCGCACCATCTATTAAAACTTTCGCACCCACAGCGTGGGCTTTTTGAGTGATTTCTTTGACTGGATTAATAGTACCAAGGGCATTGGAAACATGATTAACAGCAACCATGCGGGTTTTATGTGAAAGAAGCTTTTCATATTCCTCCAAAACCAACTCTCCTGCATCATTCACAGGAATAACCTTTAATTTTGCACCGCGTTCTTCACAAAGAATTTGCCAAGGCACGGTATTAGCATGATGTTCAATATTAGAAATAATAANTTCATCATCTTTATTGACAAAACGTTTTCCAAAACTGTGCGCAACCAAATTGATTGCCTGTGTCGTACCACTGGTAAAGACAATTTCACCAGGTATTTCAGCACCCAAAAATTCCGCAACTTTTTTACGCGAGTCCTCATAAAGTTGAGTGGAGCGCTCACATAATTTATATGCACCTCTGCGTACAGTTCCATACTCCTCTGAGTCAAATTTGCGGACCCTCTCAATTACCCTCAATGGTTTGTGGGTGGTAGCACCATTATCAAGATAAATTAAAGGTTTACCTCGTACAGTTTGAGCTAATGCAGGAAAGTCTTTACGAATTTTTTCTACATCAAATAACTGGTTGCCTTTCACAACTGTACTTGAATCAGTCATGGTCAGCCTCAAGTTTCTTAAGCAGTGTATTGCTCAATTCTTTTACAACTTCAGGGAATTTGATAGTCTGAATTATGCTTTCCGCAAAACCTCTTGTTAGCAATTCTTTAGCAAACTTTTTCGATAATCCTCGTGTCTGCAAATAAAATAATTGTTCATCATCAATCTGACCGATGGTAGCACCGTGCGTACACTTCACATCATCAGCAAAAATCATCAGATTAGGCTTGTTGTCAGCATGGCAATTATTTGAAAGCATCAAATTGTTGATCAATTGGTTGGAGTTAGTAAGCTGTGCTCCCTGATTGACAATAACGGTACCATCAAAGCTTGACCGACCCTCGTCATTAACCACATTCTTGAAATGCTGATGACTAACACATTGCGGTGCTTCATGGTGGATCCGAACAAAGTTGTGAACCTGCTCCTTTCCATCGAGTACACTAACACCGTTTAAAATTAACTCTGCACCTTCTTCCTCAAGCCGACCTTCAAAATGGTGTCTAACAAGCGCCGAACCATTGGAAGCGTTAGCAGAGTAAAATCTTGCATTTCGTTTTAAATGTACACGCGTTTTGGCAAAATTCCATGCGTCAAACGGATCTCCTTGCACTTGAGTTAAAACCACACTAGCCCCTTCTGATATTTTCCAATCCTGAGCCATATTTAAAAAATAACCTGAACCCACCCCAACCGATTTTTCGATTACTTTGAGCTCTGCCAATCTCCCTATTTTCCAAATCAACTTGGGTGAGCAGATAATTGGTGCGGTATTATCTCCGGAAGAAATAAAAAGAACCTGAATCGGCAACGGCACCTGAGTTTGACCAATAATTTCGATAATCGTTGCATCTTCGCAAAAAGCGTTTGCCAAACAAGCAAAAACATCATTTTCATTCTCTAAAGTGGCCAAGACATCATCTGCATCAACCCTTTCTTTGAGAGATGATATTTTTACAGTATTTTCTATCGCTTTAATTTTTGAGAGAGAAGAGTTAAACACTCCATTAACAAATATCAAGCAACTATTTTCGCAACCATCAAAAATATGTGCTGCAATGTTATCCTCTGAAATTTCAACTGAACAGTTGGACGTTACAAAGGGTGTGGCGGCTAAATTTCTCGTATTTATGAAGGTATACATCTCATGCTTCGAGTGGGGAAACCCAAGCATTTCAAATCGATTCAGTGCCGCTTCTTGTATGATTCTCAAAGAAGAGTTTGGTTTTTTTTCTACCGCAAATTTTTTATAAAGATCAATAAAAGCGGTCTCTTCAGTTGGCTCTATGATTGTATCAGACATATTTTTTCTCAATTTCTGGCAGTGACCCAATCATATCCTTGAGACTCAAGTTCTAGAGCCAAAGACTTATCTCCAGACTTAATAATTTTTCCTTTACTAAGAACATGAACAAAATCAGGCTTAATGTAATCTAGCAATCGCTGATAATGAGTNATTAGAATAAGTGCATTGCTTTCACTCCTTAACTTATTGACTCCCTCAGCTACTATTCTCAAGGCATCAATATCCAACCCTGAGTCTGTTTCATCTAATATTGACAACTTGGGTTCAAGAATAGCCATTTGTAAAATCTCATTTTTCTTTTTTTCACCACCCGAGAAACCATCATTAAGGTTTCTCTCTTTATATTTTTTTTCCATCCCGAGCATTTTCATCTTTTCTGATAGCAGTTCATCAAAATCAAGCGGGTCTATCTCTTCCTCGCCTGCACTGACCCGCCTAGCATTGTGGGCCATCCGCAAAAACTCGGCGTTATTGACACCAGGAACTTCTACGGGATACTGAAAACCCATAAAGATTCCAGCGATGGACCTTGCCTCCGCATCTAATTCTAAGAGATCTTTCCCTTCAAATATTATTTTACCCCCAGTGGCTTCGTAAGCAGGATGCCCTGATAAGACTTTAGCTAACGTACTTTTTCCCGATCCATTGGGTCCCATTATGGCGTGAATCTCGCCTTTATTTATAGAAAGGGTTATCCCCTTGACAATCTCATCTCCTTCAACTCCTGCATGCAAATCTTTAATTTCAAGCATTCAGTTCTAATCCTCAATTTATAAAATAAAAAAACCCGCTAAGCGGGCGATCAGGTAACTCCCAGAAGGTTTAACCAGATAATCTAAAAATTAGTTGGTTTTTGAAACTTTTAATTTTTTGATTCGAACTTTCTCCTTAAAGAAAACAATCTTATCAACCCACACTGTCTTCTANCTTCAGGGTCAATAATTTCTGAGCTTCNACAGCGAACTCCATTGGCAATTGCTTGAAAACATCTTTACAAAANCCACTAATGACAGCTTCAATCGCATTTTCCCTAGAAATTCCNCGAGACTCAAAATAGAACAATTGATCCTCACTTATTTTTGAAGTGGCCGCTTCATGCTCCACCTGTACAGAGTTATTAGCTGTTTCTATATAAGGAAAGGTATGCGCACTACATTTATCACCTACCAGCATGCTATCACATTGACTGTAATTTCTTGCATTAACGGCATTTTTCCCTACCTTTACCTGCCCTCTGTAGCTGTTACTGGAATAATCAGCTGATATCCCCTTGGAAATAATGCTGGAACGCGTATTTTTTCCAATATGGATCATTTTAGTTCCCGTATCAGCCTGCATATGCCCATTTGTTAAAGCTACAGAATAAAATTCTCCACTTGAGTTATCCCCCTGTAAAATACAACTNGGATATTTCCATGTAATTGCAGATCCGGTTTCAACTTGAGTCCATGAGATTTTGGAGTTTTTACCAGCACATTTTCCGCGTTTCGTAACAAAATTATAAATACCACCTTTACCTGTTTCTTTATCTCCGGCATACCAATTTTGCACAGTACTGTACTTAATTTCAGCATTTTCCATGGTAACTAATTCCACTACCGCTGCATGAAGCTGATTAGTATCAAACTGCGGAGCAGTACATCCTTCCAGATAAGAAACATAGCTGTTTTCAGCGCATATAATTAGGGTCCGTTCGAATTGTCCTGTCTCTTCTGTATTAATGCGAAAGTAAGTAGAAATCTCCATTGGACTGATGGTATCTGGCGGAATATATACAAATGATCCNTCAGTAAATACAGCACTATTTAATGCTGCATAGTAATTGTCTCCAACAGGAACTACTGTGCCGAGATACTCTTCTACCAATTCTGGATAATCCTGCAGTGCTTCGGAAATAGAACAAAAAATAATACCCTGTTCCATTAATTTTTTCTTATGGGTAGTCGCCACGCTGACGCTGTCAAAAACTGCATCCACTGCAACATTCGCCAGTTTTTTCTGTTCGTCNAATGGAATACCCAGCTTTTCAAACGTCCGCATAACTTCAGGGTCAACTTCATCCAAACTTTTCANTTGCTTCTTTTTTTTAGGAGCAGAATAGTAGGAGATATCCTGAAAATCAATTGGNGGGTAATTAACATTCGGCCANGCGGGCTCTTTCATGGTTTTCCATTTNTCAAAAGCCTTNAGACGAAACTTAAGCATAAACTCAGGCTCTTTTTTCTTTTTCGAAATAGCACGAACTACATCTTCGCTTAGCCCTTTTGCAAAAGTTTCCGACTCAACATCAGTTGTAAAACCATACTTATATTGATTATCTTCCAATAAATCGGAAACAGCGTTTTGTTCATCACCCATAAAGTTTCTCCAGGTTATACCTGCGGTACAACGTTAATTTCATTATATATATGTTTACGTAGTGTTGACTCCATAAAAGATAAAGTGGCGCCAAGAGAAGATCCACAGCTTCCACAGGCTCCTTGGTATTGAACCAACACTTTCTCACCGTCAGTCACATCTAATAACTTTACATTCCCGCCATCGGTTATCAAAGCTGGGCGAATATGCTCATCCAATACCAACTCTATCTGTTCTTTCTGTTCTTCCAAAGTTAATCCAAGCCATGATTGAGCTATCAGATTCAACTCATTTGTAGACTTAAAATCTTCTTTATTGATTGAAGCACTAGCAATAGCGACTCCTTTGGCTGCTATATATTGTTCTTTAACCAACTTTAGTATTTCATCAACAGTGTCAAATGCTTTTTGTTTTGATTCAGGGACGCATGCCACATCAGGGTTGTCGCGAAGGTTTGCATCTACATCCGTTTTTAAAAGTGAGCATGCCTCTTCCACTGTCAAACCTTCAACCATATTACAGAGAGTTTCTGCGATTACCAAAGATACTTTTCCTCCATAAGCAAAAAAACGAGCACTGAAAATACGATCTTCTTGCACATCAGCTAGCCAATAGATTTTTGTATCCTTATATTTAGCTTCAATTAAAGCCATCCCCTTTTCAGAGGCATCTTCTTGATAATAGGCACCGCGGTGCTTAATATTTAAAGCAACTTCCTCAAATTTTGCTGAAAATTTTTCTTCTGCAACAGCCAATTGTTAAACCCTTATTTTTTAAAGATTAATGACAACTTAAATAAGATAAAAACTTTAAAAATCGTATTTTAATAGTAAACTTAATTATATATCAAATTCCAGTCTAGCTTCAATTTTATGATGCTATCAACTATTAAAAGTTCCTTACTTTTCATTATTTTAATAAATTACCACCCTATAAGCTACTTTTATGTCATTTGACTAAATTTAGGACACCTATTATTTGAAACATTTTATATAATTCAAACAAATTCTATACATTAATTCAGCAAAAACGGTATAATTTAATAAACAAAAAACTATTAAAGTCTTATTCTTCAAAGTTTCAGGAAGGCCAAAATAAAAGTAATTATGAACAAGATATCACAAACATCGCGACCCCAACTTATTGATGGAATGGGAAGAACCATTGTAAATCTTCGCATTTCTGTCACAGACCGGTGTAATTTTCGATGCACCTATTGTATGCCCGCAGATAATGTTGAATTTATGGACAGAAGCAAACTGCTTTCTTTTGAAGAAATACAACGGGTGGCACAAATCGTATCTCGTATGGGAATCAATCGTCTTAGGTTGACAGGTGGCGAACCATTGATGCGAAAAAACCTTCCTGAACTCATTAAAATGCTAAACGAAGTCGATGGTATTGACGATATTGCCATGACCACAAACGCTTACTTCCTAAAAGATCAAGCACAAAGCCTTAAGGAAGCTGGTCTAAAAAGATTAAATGTTAGCCTTGATGCGCTTGATCCAGATAAGTTTCGTGATGTAAATCGCCGCGACTGCCTGCAGTCTGTGCTTGATGGCTTAGATACGGCTCGAAAAGTTGGCTTTAAATCTATAAAAATAAATGCTGTAGCGGTGCGTAATTTTTCAGAAACAGAAATAATGAATCTAATTAAAATGGGTCGTTCGGATGGTTTCGAAATCCGTTTTATTGAATTCATGCCCTTAGACTCAGATAAAGTTTGGGAACGTGACAAAGTATTACTTGGACACGAAATCGTGGAGATGATTAAGAAGAACTATGAACTAGTCCCAATAGACAATTCCTTAGAAATTGGTCCAGCCAGTGAATACGAATTTGCCGACGGGAAAGGTAAATTAGGCATTATCACAGCTGTTAGCAATCCTTTTTGCGACCACTGTAATCGTATTCGTATGACTGCAGATGGAAAATTGAGAACCTGTCTATTCTCAACGCAAGAAACAAATCTCAAAGAACTGATCAGATCAGGTGCTACGGATGAAACCATCATTGAAACCATTAAGAAGGCAGTTCTTTTAAAAGAACCAGGACACAAGATTAATCTTGATGATTTCGAGCGACCCACCCGAGCTATGCATGCAATCGGCGGCTAAAGTTAAGCTGCCGTTTTAATTATCTAACACCAGTGCAAAAAACCTAATTTGACAGGCAAACCAATATTAAAAATTAAAATATTTTTGAAATGATATCGAGCTTTCTCAAAAATAGTTTCCCAAGAATAGAACATTAGATGGATATTTTTTTACAAATGGGTCATCCAGATTTACATATTGTTTCCAATCTATTTCGATGACCCCATGTGCGACAATAATACCTGTAATAATATAGCCCCAAGAACGCAAAAGATCAGCAATTCGCTTGCGATTACTTACTTCTTCACACCCAACTTCAAGAATTAGAGCAGGAGTAAAACGGGAAAAAGTTGCTTTGCCACCCTAAAGAACATTCAGTTCTTTTCCTTCTACATCGATTTTTACAAAGTCCAATCTTTCGATCGATTTATCTATAGCAAACTGATCAAGAGAAGTGGTCTTAACTTCTATTGTCTTAGTTTTACCAACCTCGGTAAAAATATTCCAGTCCCCCTCTTCTGTGCCTAATATGGATTCTCCATGGATAGCGCGGCCATATTTATCTAGTGGAATAGTAAACTTGGAGTCTCCCAAACAATTATCCAAAGCCACCTGAGATAAAATAACTTGGGACAAATTGTTAATACGCAAAGTTTTGCTTAATGACTGATTTATTATTGGGTTTGGTTCGAATGAATAAACCCGACCCTTAGACCCTACTGTATTTGCCATTCGCAGAGTCCATTCCCCAATATTTGCTCCAATATCCATGACAGTATTCCCGGGGTTGCTGAATTTTTCTATAATTTGTTCTGGCATATAGGGTTCCTTTAATCTCCAAAAAACATTCATCTCTTGCATAGGCGGAAGATATAAGTAATCCCCTGTTTCCAGATAGACATAGCCTCNATCCCAGAAATCTGAAACAAATTTTTCCAACTCTTTCCTTCCATATCTTCTCTTAATTCTAAACGGAATTTTCTCCTTTCTAGAAAATCTCAATTACCTTAGATAATGTAAATCGACAAAAAGTTCTCGATAATCAAAAATCGAAATAATTTTTCTTTTCATTCTGGTTAATAGCTAAAGGTTTTAAAGTTTAAAATTTTTGTCAGAATTATGAGGTTAAAGTCAAAAATCTATCGGGCTAATCTACCTGGTTGATTACGAATAAGAATCCACTCGTTCAACTTTTGAACTTCTTCAGGTTGCAAAGTATTTAAGAGGGTCTTCGGGTCAGCATGATCTTCGTCGTTGACAACAAAACAATAATTTCTTTCAATGTAANCTGCAACATGTGCTTTAAATTGGGGAAACCGGATAAACATCTCCGAAAAAATTTCGGCATGATATTTCGAATCTTTGTTTTCCGGATCAAATCGGTAAAGCTTTATATCAAGCTTTTTCTTAAAATCTGCATTAATCAACAAACCCATTGTATTTGACTCCGTAAAATTAATATCTTATTTTACTAAATTTAAAAAAAAGTACTAAAACTAAAATCGTATCTATCCTTCTTTTTGAATANATGCCCGAAAAGTAATTGATTTACATGGATTTAAAAAGAAGTTTAAAAATCGATCAAATTAAAATTAGCCTAATTGTAAAATAATTAAAAGAAAAAATAAANTTTTTGGAGATATTCATGAGTAACGAACNAAAAAATATTCAAGNTTTGCTCAATTTNATTGATCGTTCTCCCACTCCATTTCATGCGGTAGATGAAATGAAACGCATTTTAATTCATGAAGGGTACTCCGAGCTTAAAGAAACTAATTCTTGGAAGCTTAATCCAAATGGAAGATATTTTATAACTAGAAATGGTTCTTCTCTAATTGCATTTATAGTTGGGTTGAAGTCTCAAGGTGCGAGTGGGTTTAAAATAATAGGAGCGCATACTGATAGCCCAAATCTTAGACTTAAACCCAACCCCACATATGTTAAAAGCGGATATTTGCAACTGGGTGTAGAAGTTTACGGAGGTGTGTTGCTTTCTACTTGGGCAGATAGAGATTTGTCATTAGCAGGACGCGTAATACTTAAAGGAAAAAAACTGCCACTATCTAAGCTAATTCGATTTGATGATGCCCTTCTCCGAATTCCGCAATTGGCCATACACCTGAATCGTGATGTAAACGAAAAAGGATTAGTTTTAAACAAACAAAATCATTTACCTCCCATTATTTCCCTTGAAAAGAAAAAGAATGCTACCAAGGATTTAATCGAGAAAATGATATCAAAAAAATTAAGATGTCGCCCAGCAGATATTTTGAGCATGGAACTTTCTCTTTATGATACACAACCAGGTTCCATAGGGGGTGCGAATGGTGAATTTATTTTTTCTAGCAGATTGGATAATCTTGCAAGCTGCCATGCATCTTTAATTGCACTGACTGAATCAAAAGATAATGATCCGATGACACGCGTCATCGCATTTTATGACCATGAAGAAGTAGGCAGTGAATCTGCTCAGGGCGCTGGTTCAACCTTTCTGAAAAATGTTTTAGAGAGATTAGTTCTTAGTTCTAAAAACTCAAGGGAAACATTTTTCAGATCCATGGCAAATTCTTTTTTTATCTCAGCCGANATGTCACACGCTGTCCANCCCAACTATNCGGAAAAGCATGACACTAATCATATGCCTATGATAAACGGTGGTCCTGTCATCAAATGTAATTCCAACCAAAGGTACGCNACTGAAGGNNTTTCCAGCGCATGGTTTGAAATGATTTGTAAAAAAGCGAGGATTCCAATTCAAAANTTTGTNGTAAGAACAGATTTGGGATGTGGTAGCACCATCGGNCCTATTACTGCATCAAANTTAGGAATACGTACTGTAGATGTAGGAAACCCTNTGCTTTCAATGCANTCTATACGTGAAATGGCGGGGGCTAATGACCATCAGCCACTGATAAAAGCATTCAAAGAGTTTTTTACTGCACGCCGATAAAAACAAANAAAGCTTTAATTACTTATNAAAGACTTCCNAATAGCTTCAATAACNCGCGATTTTACGGTTGCCCATCTTTCATCCACTTTTTTGGTCACCATAATTTCATTACCCATGATCCAAGCACTATCTACGCCAGGGACAGCCATTAATACCTCGGCCACAGGGTGAAGCTTTGCAGCTCCCGGCTGCGAGAGAGGAATACTTTTACCATAAGGTAGTAAAGCTTCCTTAACGGCAAACATTAGGGTATTTTCGCTTCGTGTTGTTGTGACCTTGATTGCGTTGCCCATTTTCTCCTCTTAGATATAATTGCTATTTATGGAACTTCGTCTGGATAACCAAATTTTAATTTNGCTTCTTNAAGAATCTTTTNTGTTGCNTCGGCAGCTTGAGGTTGATTTTGTTTTTCAAATAATTNCACCGCTTTGGATAAATTTAAAATCACCATATACTTAAAAGGAGGACCTTCTTTATAATTGTAATAAGCCCAACCGAGATTACCATGAGCTTGCGCATCGTTTTGTTGCCGATGGACCACAATATTTAATTCGCCAATTGCGTCTTTCCAACGCTCCTGCATATTATAGACGTTTCCCAAAGTAAGACGAATATCTAAATTGGTCGGTGCTATCTCTACTGCTTTTTCCAAAACACTAGCAGCCCTGTCCCATTGCCGTAAATTTTTATATGCAATCCCCAAATTATAATGAGCTACTGGTGCTAAGGGATTCTGCTTTATGGATTTTTCATAAGCCTCTGTAGCCTCCTCAAACTTTCCTTCAGAGCTTAATCGGTTTCCCTCCATAAACCATTGCTCCGCATCCAAAGACCAAGAAACAGAAACTGATGATAGCCAAAACATGACAACCAGACAGCNTNCGAATCGCANACCAAAATTTCCTAATTTATATTTATTAGAGTTTACCATAAATCTTAATATGGGTGGAAGGATCAGTATCAAACTACTTTCCTCGACAGAGGGTTGCATAAAAACGGCCAGAACTTTTTTCTACCATTACAGAACAGCCTAGAGCATTAGAGAGAACTTCCGAGTTCATCATTACCTCTTTTCTCCCCTGTTTAAAAACCTTACCGTTTTTCAAATATAAAACATGAGTAAAAAAAGGCATTATTTCTTCTATGCGATGCGTAACATAGATCATCTGTGTACGTTTTCTTGCTAATTTCTCAAGAGATTCTAGAAAATTTTCTCGTGTGGGAACATCCAATCCAGAACAAGGTTCATCCAAAATCAACAATCGCGCCCGACGAACCATAGCACGCGCGAGCAAGATTTTTCTCGCTTCCCCATAAGACATATGGTTATATAAAGTGTTACTTAAATATTCAATACCGAGGTAATCCATGGATTTAAAGGCCGCATCTTTTTGCTGGGGTGTTACCTCTTCATGCAAACCAATTGATGAAAAATGGCCTGAAGCTACCACTTCCCATCCAAGTGCTGGACGATCATAACTACTTTGATATTCTGCAGACACGTACCCAATTTTTTCCCTCACCTCTGCGAGCGGGGACCTTTCTTTATTACCAAACCAGCTTACTTCTCCTCCATAAACCGGAATAAGTTCACCAAAAATTAGCTTCATAAAAGTGGTCTTCCCAGCACCATTGTTTCCTATAACCGCCCAGTTTTCATTTTTACCCATCGACCAATTCAAAGATTTTAAAACCTTATTCTCTCCCACATAAACATCAGCATTTTTTATTTTCACTAAAAAACTCAAAAAATATCCTCTTTACTGAATAGTGGTTTTTATTTTATCTTTCTGGGAGGGGTATAGCTCCGAGTTTCCAATAAATTCTACAACTGGCCCCTTATCGTAATATTGAATTATATTAAGTGCAGCGTAGTCTTGATGAATACGAAAAATTCTATCAATGGGAATACCCAATAGGTGTGCAAGGATGATCCTATTAACACCGCCATGGCAAACCATGACAATCTGGTCATTGGAATGCAGGGTGACAATTTCTTCAAACTTCGGAATAACTCTTGCTTTCAGTTGAGAATAAGTTTCTCCTCCATCTGCCTTAAAGGTTGTAATATTTTGCATCCTTTCTTCCATTTCACCTGGATAAGCGGCCTCCACCTCAGCAAAACTCATTCCCTCCCAGGTTCCAAAAGAAAGCTCCCTTAATTCAGGAAAAGCAATAGGCTTTAAACCGTGTTTATACGCAATATATTGAGCGCTGTTGCGAGTGCGTCGAAGATCGCTGGAATAGATAGCTTTGAGGTTTTCTTTTTGTAAAATATCGGCCCAATATAAAAATTGCTTCTTGCCTCTTTCTGAAAGCTCTACATCATGATGACCATTGAAACAAACTTCCTTGGAATTTGCGGTTTCACCGTGGCGAAAAAGTAAAATACGACAGTTGGGCTTACCCTTCATAACTTGACAGATTCAATTGTTTTAAAAAAGCAAAAAAAAATGACAAGCCCTTAAAAGAGCTTGTCATTTTTAATTCATTTACATTCGTGTTTTAGTGACCTCCTCCGCCACCAGATCCACTACTCCAAAGGTAGAAGAAATCCAATCCTTGTACTTTCATAAGCCCGACATTAATTAAAAAATAATATCCAGCCATACATACCATAGCAATTATAAACCAGATAATCGACTTTGGAGTGATAAACTTTTTGTTTTCGGATTCCGCAAAATCATTCATAATTCGTTCAACTCCCCCTAAGATAAAATTAAGGCTGTATCAACCCAGGAAATTAGCGCCACACGGATGCAAACCAATAGAAGAACCACAAACAAAAAATACAAGTTCCAATATAAATCAGGGGCCCAGCCTTTTCCTTTACTTTTTCTATATCCATTGTTTGCTCCGGAAAATTTGTTACCAATTTAATCTTGACAGCTTCAAAAACTGAATGATAGGGTATATCTCTTTTTTTATAAAGAACTTTTTTACCCCAGAGGAATTTATGGCCAGCAAAGACGGAAAAATTTTTGATACCATCGTTTACATTGGGCTTGGTGTTAATGCCCTGACCGCCTTGTACCTCCTTCTTATGTACTTCGAAGTCATATAATTCCGCGAAATTTATCAGTAAATTTGAGGGGTGTCAAGAGTAAAACCCCTTATTTTAAAGATTTTCCCGGTTTAGATAACGGTTATACCCCTACTCTAAATTTTCAAATCCCAGAAATCAAGATTTTAAAGGATAAATATAATACAGCATAAGATAGGTTGCAGTACTAGTGACCAAAATAAGTGCATAAATTACCATAGTAACTCGACCCAAAACCCTGTGTCTTTTTGCCCCATTGGGCAATAATTTTTCAATCACTTTTTCCAAACTAACAACAAAAGCTATCGTCATAAAAATCAAAGCGTAGGCAATGCTTGCTCCCATTGGGTTTTGACGCGTTGCTAAAAGAGTTAACTGCAGAACAACCCAACAGCCGAATATCGTAAACATTACAATTTTAAATTTACGAGAACCAATCTTTAATATTCCGTCGGTTAAAAAGTACTCTCCATCCACCTTTTCACTAGCTCTAAAACCTTGTGAAAGCATGTAAAAGGCAAGAATCATTCCCACTACAACAAGACTCAAATGAGTTATTAAGACAGGTTTAAATATATTCTCATAAACATCATCTGGACCTCCAAAACCCTCTCTGCCCTCAAAAGATAAAACACCCAATGAACGAGCATAATAATAGCCGACAAAGTAAATAATCATAGATATCATAGATACAAGAATCAGCTTATGATGACGGGTACCTTGAGACCTTTTGGCCATTATCCAAGAAATTAAAAAAAGAACTGTGAAAATGACTGCCAAAAGATAACTGATATCAGCACCTATAGTACCGGAGGGAGCAAGAAAACCAGGTTCAGCTAGTATTTTTTTCATAAAAAATCCAATTTACAGGTCCGGCGGGGTTTTAGAAAATGGGTGGATAGGTTTTAATCGAGACTTTAGTATTTGTTTTAGGTTTGACCTTCTTTACCCAAAAGCCAAGTTCCTACGTAAAACTCAGTCGCACCCAAAATAGTCCAAACTAAGAGCGGCTCCATACTCATCTGCGTAAAAAACATAAAAACCACAAGGGAGATAGTTGCCAAACCGATGAGTTGAAGGGTTCGACCCAAAAAATAAAGAATATTCCCCATCTAACAATTCAACCTTTCAACTCAGCTTTTACTACTCGGTTTGCCTCGATAAGGCTGTTCACACTCCCACGACCTATATTTTGAATGGTATCTCGCACATCTGCCAAAACCACATTTCCGGCGGCGGTAAAAGCACTGGATGAGTCGGCAACACATGGGTCTGCTTGACCTTGAGTTATGCTTTCGTAGCGTTTAGCAACCAGTTGATCATCAAATAGGTCATCTAAAGGAAGTTTATAGAGAAGCTTTACATAGTCACGTTTTTTTTCTGTCTCTTTTTTTGAATCCCATACTATATTTTCCATTTCTATAGATTCCGGCTTCAATTTTTCTTTGGAGAGAATATTTTTTATCTGCTGAAAATATGATTGCATCTCTTTCGGGTTCTTTATTTCATCTTCAGGGATTTTAGAACTTATTTCATACTCTATAGCCCCCTGATTTAGGGAAGGACGACTTATTTCATAGGTAACATTCTTATGATTAAATCTGCGACCCTTTTTAGCTGTATATTTCGATTGCAATTCCTCCACCAGCAAAGAAAGACCCTCTGCTGCATACTGGTTAAACAATAGTCCCTTCAAAGTAGGCATTCTAATTCTTCTCCAAATCTATATGTTAAAGTTGCTGGTTTAAATTCTTTTCTCTAAAAGAACAAAAAAACTGTCGTTTAATTAACCTTTTAAAACGAAGATGACACTGATTTTTCAGGATTAGCGACGTCAGCTGAAGCTGTCGCGTAGGCACTCGCAGACTTTAAAAAACTATTAGAACCATTTCCCTGGTAAACAAAGCGTATTTTTATACAACCCACTTCTTTATTATCACAATAAAAATCTAAAAGCTGGAACTTCGCGAACTTGTTATCTGCCGTCCGTGCTGCATATACATTCCCCTTAGCCTTTAGTTTGTGGGTCAGGTAGTTATAGTTATAAGGTTTTAATATGGCTGGGTTTTCTGTATCGGTGCGGGTACTCACATCCAAAATATAGTTGTGTGTGGGCACTTCCGTAACCTTATCAAACTCTACTGTACCTAGATCTATCAATCCAGCTTTTCCTAGCTTACTAGAGGCACCGCCATTTGTAATAATCTTACTTCTTCTAAATGCAAGATCCCATTCCAAGGACGAATGGTCATGAATTTTTAGAACTTTACCGCTTTGCAAACTAAAGTACACATATTCTTTTTCAGACGAAGCATTCACTGTTGTTACCCTTGAATTGAGCAAATTTCCAGTTTGAATAGGCACTGGCTCATTTTTTTGCTCTTCTTTTTGCGCAATCTTTCCTTCTTCTGGAATATCTACACTGGGTGAATCAAGAAATTTTTGTAGCCTTATCAACTTTTCCGGCAACCAAAATGAACCCACCAAAACAAGAGTAACACATAGATTAAGCCAGAAAAGTTTTCGCCACATCTGTCTCTTCTTATCTCCTTCAACTCTTGGCAATTTTTCAGAGGATGAGTTCATAATTTTGATTATAAGTTAAATTATCAGTCCCTGTTACGAAAATCCTTCAGAACATACTTCATCGCTAAACGAGTAAATTTTTCTTTATTAAGCCAGGATCCTCCTTTATTACGCGTTAAATTTTGAAGACCTAACTTTTGGCTACCCACAAAGCGCGCGCCCCATATCACTAATTGCGTGCGCGGATCTATCAAAAAAACTGAGAACTCTAAACCACTGGCAATACCTTTTTTTATTTGACCACGCCGATCACGATAAATATCAGAAAACTTTGTGACTGCACCTACCAAAATAGCATCCACAGCATCTCTTGATACCAATTCTCCTTTCAACTCATTATGCGAATTACTTTTCTTTTCTTTAATATCTTCACCTGGAATCTTAACTATTTTAAAACTGGCATCCTCCATCATTTGCGGAGGAATAACATTTGAATATTTTTTATTTGTTTTTAACTCATGATAGGCCTGCTGAGATACAATTTCCCCTGCTGATTTGTCCTTGTAAACAGCAAAGGTTTTATTTTCAAAACCTAAAACACCTATTCTCTGAATATTATCAAAAACCTTCCTATTGAATATTTTACTTTGCACTTGATTTACCGGTGCAATATTCAATAATTGATTATAAATTTTGCGCTTGATATAAGAGGGCATCGGATGCGGTTCATTTATATCATCTGTCAAATGCGGATTAATATTATAATAAATAGGCGGAGCTTCATCCCAATGACGATGCATTTCTAAGCTATTTTGAGCTTGCCCTTTATCCAAAGCGTCTTCTAAAGGAACTGCTACAATTTCACCTGCTATTACTATTATTGCAATTAGTGGCGAAATCAGCATAACTATTAGCCTAGAAATTGAAGACAATTTTAATACTCCTCAAAAATAGAATAATCTTAATCGATTATAATTATATATTAACCGGTCTTTTAATAAAATAGCATTCTCGAATAAAAACAATATAATAAGAGCCTTGTCACCTTCATACGCTTCTTATGAATTCACATTTAAACCGCGCTTTAGAATGGACGCCTCAAAATGTCCAACCCAGTATATTAGGATTTTTTTCTTTCCTAGCCTTGGTAATTTTTTCTGCAGCAGCTTGGCCAAAACTAAAAATTTTAATAGATGCAAAAGCAGCGGAGAGAACTAATCAAATATTTAAACGGTTAGGCGTAACATTAAGAATTGCTTTTGGGCAGGCAAAATTATTTCAGGAAAAAGAGGCTGGTTGGATGCATGCTCTTATTTTTTGGGGATTCCTTATCCTCTTGTTTAGAGCTGCCGAATTCTTTTTTATAGGGTTTTTCCCAACATTTGCTTTTCCTGTAAATAATTTGGTTTACTCGGCATATATTTATACTAAAGATATCACTGTATTCTTAGTAACCATTGCTATTTTATTCGCTCTTTATCGTAGGCTAGTAATCAAACCCGAACGCCTTACATTGTCAGGAGAGGGCTTGCTTATACTTGCTTTAATACTGGCTATTATGATTAGCGATATTATGTTTGACTCTTCCTATTCCGCGCTTAATTTAGAATATCAGTCTGGTCCTATAAGTTGGATCTTAACTCCAACATTAAAAATATTCGCTGACCATATTTTGAGTCATCTACATAGCTTGGCATATTGGACACATATTTCATCTATCTTAATATTTTTAATTCTTTTACCACGCAGTAAACATTTCCATATCTTGACATCGATTCCCAACGTTTTTTTCTCCAAATTAGATCCAGGCAATAATTTAAAAAGAATTGATTTTGAAACGGAAGAAACCTTTGGAGTAACAAATTCAAATGATTTCAACTGGAAACAAATGCTCGACTTACATACCTGTACTCAATGCGGACGTTGTGACCGAGCCTGCCCTGCTTGGGCAACCGAGAAACCGCTATCACCTCAGAAATTGACTGTTGATCTGCGTGACAACCTTAATAATGAAAATAGCCCTCCACTGAGAGAGATTGTAGAAGATGAGGTTATTTGGTCCTGCACAACATGCGGGGCATGTGAAAATGCTTGCCCTATAATGATTGAGTATGTCGATAAAATAATTGAACTGAGACGAGGATTAGTTTTAACAGAGGATCGATATCCCAATGAGTTTACAGAAGCTTTTAAATCTCTGGAAACGCAATCAAACCCCTGGGGCTTCCCAAAATCCTCTCGTTCCGATTGGGCCAAAGAGCTCGATGTTCCTATCTGGGACAAAGAACAACCAACAGAATATCTCTATTTTGTTGGCTGCAATGGATCATTTGATGCCCGTGGAAAAAAAATAACGAAAGCTGTTGTACAAACTTTGAAAGAAGCTGAAGTTGAGTTTTCAATCCTTGGAAACATTGAAGGTTGTACTGGCGACCCTGCACGAAGATCAGGCAATGAATATTTATTTGAAATGCTAGCATCTGAAAACGCACAAACTTTCAAAGAAAATAATATAAGAAAAGTAATTACGCATTGCCCACACTGCCTTAATTCTTTAAAAAATGAATACCCGGAATTTGGCACACATCTAGAAGTAATTCATCACTCTGAACTTCTACAAAAATTGATTAAAGATGGAAAAATCTCTCCCAAACAGGATGAACAGAACAATATAGTTTTTCACGATTCTTGTTACTTGGGCCGGCACAATGAGGTTTATGAGGCACCGCGAGAGGTTTTAAATCATGCGGGAGGTCAAATAAAAGAAATTGAACATAGTCGAGAAACAGGAACATGTTGTGGTGCTGGCGGTGCCCGTTTTTTATTAGAGGAAAATATAGGAACACGGATGAGCCATCATAGGCTCGACGAATTAATGGTAAATGAACCAGATACTATTGCCGTATCATGCCCTTTTTGTGTTCTCATGTTGGAAGATGCTGCCAAAGCCAAAAATTTGAAAGTACAAGTAAAAGATATTGGAGAAATGATTCAAAAGAAAACTTGAGTTATTGGTTTTTATTAAACAACATTTTTTAGGCGTTTAAGAGTTTCTTTTTTACCAAGAAGCAAAATAACATCGTAAATACCTGGACTCACAGTGGTCCCGGTTAAAGCAACACGAACTGGTTGAGCCAATTTTCCAAGCTTTACCCCCTCTTCTTCCACTACCTTTTTAAATAAAAACTCAATTCTATCAGCAGAGTAACTCCCTAATGTCGAAAGTTCGGCAATTATTTTTCTGATTAATGGTTTTGCTTCATCTGTTAAAAATTTGTCACGAGCCTTTTCATCGAAGTCCACCTGCTGCTTAAAAAAGAAAGCTGCCTTTTCAGCCATTTCAACAAGAGTTTTGGATCTTTCATTTAGGCAAGGAATTACACGTGCGATTTCCTGCCAGCTAAGGCTATGATCTTTTTGCAAAACTTCTGCTTTAATCAAATATGGCTCCAAGTATTTCGCCAATTCTATAGGTGGGGTTGACTTGATGTAATGCTCATTGAGCCAAGATAATTTATCAGAATCAAAAACGGCTGCCGATGTATGTACTGAATCAAATGAAAAATGTTCGATCATTTCTTCACGCGAGAATATTTCCTGATCACCATGCGACCACCCTAGCCTAGCTAAATAATTAATCATCGCATCCGGTAGATAACCCATATCACGGTATGCAAGCGCAGAAGTGGCACCGTGCCGTTTACTAAGGCGCGTTTTGTCCTGCCCCAAAATCATCGAAATATGCGAAAATTTTGGTTGTTTANAATCAAGGGCATCGTATAACAAACATTGGCGNGGTGTATTAGANAGGTGNTCATCNCCTCTAATGACATGTGTAATACCCATTTCTGAATCATCTANAACGACAACAAAGTTGTANGTAGGNGTNCCATCCGTTCGCTGAATAATNAGATCATCCAATTCAGCAATATCGAAAACAACCTTTCCACGCAACAGATCTTCTACAACTATAGATCCTTCCATGGGGGCTTTAAAACGAATAACAGAAGGCTTTTTAGGTGTGTCTTTAAGATCACGGCAGGTACCATCGTATTTAGGTTTATGACCCGCTTTTTTGGCTTCATTTTTTTTCTTATCTAGCTCTTCAGGAGTGCAATAACAATGGTAGGCTTTCCCTTTTTCCAACAAATACTTTATTTTTTTGGAATAAATTTCTTGCCGATGGGTTTGACGGAAAGGACCTTCATCCCAATCAATACCAAGCCATTTCATGGATTCAAGGATTTCTTGAATGGATTCTTCAGTAGACCTGGAAAGGTCTGTGTCTTCAATTCTTAAAACAAATTTCCCTCCGTTGTGTTTGGCAAACAACCAATTGAACAAAGCCGTTCGTACTCCACCAATATGCAAAAATCCTGTAGGGCTAGGGGCAAATCGAACTTTAATGGTGCCGGGCATGTTAATTACTTAAATATGGGTTTATTAGTAACGCTTAAGATTAGCAAATAAAAGGGAAGAAATTAAGAACAATCCGTATTACCAAACAAGATTTTAAAAGNACAAAAAAAAACAGCCGACCAGGGAGAGGTCGGCTGTTTCTACTAGGGTAAGAACTTAACTCGCTTATTAAGATCTTACTTAAAGAATTTTAGTTACAAGAAACTGTTACATTGTTGGTGCCGGTGTTAGTGATTGTAACCAATCCACTAATATCACCAATTGAATCACCACGGCTAAATGCGTTTTGAGCATGGAAGGTCACTTTATGTTTCCCCATACCACCTCTTTGCGGTAAGCCGGTACGACCACCATCAGTACCATTAACACTGTCGTTATTGTCGTTTGGTCCTAAAGTTACAGGAACAGTGGTGAAGTTAGCTGATTTCCAAACTACCAAATTTGCACCACCACGATCATTATCGGTGTAACCAAACTTGTCAGCAGACTTGTTTGCAGGACCAGCGTTTTCAAAGGTAATGCTTTTTGCGTCGTTACATTTGGTCATTTGACCTGGTGCAAGGTCACCTGCGTTAGCAGTCATCGCAAGACCAGCGATGAAAGCAACAGTTAGAGCAAAAATCTTTTTCATAATCCCTCTCCTTTGCGTTAAAAAAACACTATTAAAATAAAACCGAAACAATCACGTTTTATAGAATTTCCAATATTTTTCTTGGAAGGATTTTAATAGATCTGCCCAAACCCACATATAGGCTTAAATCTGTTTTTTTAGTAATCAAATACCCTAAAATACTAAGGATTAATTCTTAATAATTACTAGGTGTTTTTCCTACATTTATAGGTATTAAAAAGCGTGGATTAGAATGGGTGTAGGAGGCTAATTTTTCAGTATAGACCAGATTGCTATTGAAGTAGACGATTCGAAATGGCGTAATGGATTAATTCCGCGTTTTTTTTCATTTGCATTTTTTCGAGAATTCGCGATCGATGCGTACTAATTGTTTTTACGCTCAAAGAAAGTTTTTTTCCTATTTCTGTGGGAGATTCTCCTTCTGCAAGCATCATAAAAACCTGATGTTCTCGATCCGAAAGATTTTCATGTAAAGGACGATCGGTTTTCCCAAAGTCAAATGCCAATTTTTCGGTAATTTCTGGACTTGCAAACTTTCCACCCCTAGCAACCTTACGAACAGCCGCATAAATCAAGTCGGTACTACTTTCTTTATGTATAAACCCAGACGCGCCCGCTTTAAAAAATCGGACAGCATAATGTTCTTCTGGATAAACTGTTAAAACTAAAACCGGTGTTTTGGGGTATTCTTCTCGAATTTTCTTTAAAAGGTCTAACCCATGGATTCCAGGCATGGCAACATCCATAAGAACTATGCTTAAATCCAATCCTTTAATTTTATTTAAAAGCTCATCCCCATTTTCAGCTTCTGCGATAACTTCAATATCAGAGGTTTCCGAAAAAGCATTTTTCAAACCTCTGCGAAATAGCGGGTGATCATCCGCAATAACTAATTTGATTCTTTCTTTCGTACTTATCATCAGCGCCCCTTTTTAATGTCGATAGTTACTAACGTGCCTCTAGGTTCAACTGCTTNTANTTGAACATTTCCNCCCCANACCATAGCNCGCTCTCGCATTCCNAGTAAACCCAGCGAACGNAAACTTTGAATTTGNTCTTCTGTTATTCCNCATCCATTATCCTCAACCTCTAATCTAATATTTNCGTTTTTAACATAAAGTTNAACATTAACCATATTAGCCTTAGAGTGACGCGCAATGTTTGTTAAAGTTTCCTGAAATATTCTGAAAAGTGTTGTTGATCTTTCAAGGTCCAGTTCATAGCCTTTCATTAGATTTAGGAACTGGCAATTAATCCCCGTTCGGCTCTTAAACTCGACAACTTGCCAATCAATAGCCTCCGAAAGACCCAGGTCATCCAAAATAGGCGGCCTCAAATCCATCGCAATCCTTTTAACAGATTGGATGGCTTCATCACTCATATCTAATAACTGTTTAGCTGATTNTTTAGTCCCNNANNTACNNTTNGNAATCTTTTTATCCAACAATGAAAGCTCCAGTTTTATAGTGGTCAAAAGCTGACTAAGATGATCATGCACCTCCCTCGCGGTACGAGTTCTTTCTTCCTCACGAATCTCTTGCAACCGATGATAAAGGCTGCGCAACTGCTCTTGAGATATTTCACTTTGATCTTGGGCTTGTTTTCTTTCAAGAACCCTACCTAATTGAGTTCCAATCTGAACCATGATTTGTAGTATTTCCTCATCGGGCTCTACAGCTTTCTGAGAAAAAAACTCCATCACTCCAACCACCTCAGAGCCTATTAAAATTGGAAAAGCAAACCCTGCTTTTACCTCAATATCTTTTACCAGCTTGGCTCGCGGAAAATTGGGATCTTTATTAACGTCAATAATCCATTCTGGCGCCCCACTAGCCAAAACCCTCCCTGGAAGACCCACACCTTTTTCTAATGGAGTATCAACCGTAATTTTCTGAAACACATCAAACTTACCCGGATCACGCACATGCCATATTCCAGTTGGAATTAGCCTCGTTCCGTTTTTATCTTCGGTTAAATAAAGATGGCCTAAAGGCCATTCCGCGAAATCGCAAACCCTTTTTATGCAGAAAGACAGGGTATCATTAATAGCTCGGGTTTCATTAGAGGCAGTGGCAATAGCCTTGACCAGCTTTGCGCTATTTACTTCATTATTTAAGCGTTTATTAGAATCACGTAATTCTACAGTTCGATCGTTTACTCGAGCCTCAAGGAAGTTACGAGCAGTCACAAGTTTTTCATCTGCATTATTTTTCAAAATACATAAAGCAGCCGCCAAACAAATCGTAAAAAAAGCTAAAATCCTGTTCGCTACTTCGTGGGTCATTTCTCCTTCTGGTGGAGAAAAATGATACCCTAGCACATTTAATGTGAGGCTTAAAATAGCAGCAATAATTATTAAATTGCGGTTTCTGGACAGCATCCCCAATAAAACTAACGAGACATATAGCATGCCATCTGCAACGCCCAAAGGGAGCAACATATCTATAGCAAAAAGCCCTGCACAAGAGATAATTCCAATTAATATGTATTTAGTCGGAAAGCTTTTCATTTATATTCTTAAGGTGTCTACTAAAACCAATCATAAAAANGGTGGCCCCTAACATTTCAAAACCTTCTTCAATTCCAATCAATATGCGCGTGTAATCGTAACTCAAAGGATCGACCACATTTTTTGATAGCGCTTCCAAAATTAAAACTGCAATCCACAATGCCAAGGCTATGAACATTATACCCATTAGTTTTGGGGAATAATAAAAACGCTTCAAAAAAAATCTCACTAGGAACACAGCAACCAAAAGAGCAATAGGAGCATAAAACCATAACCATTCATGAATAAAATGAAAAATCTTAGAATCTAAAATTAACTTCCCACCAATGCTAATAAAGTTTTCGTGAATTCCAACGCAATCATCTAATCCTATAAAAAAATAAACAAAAGCAACGAAGAACCATGGAATTTTATCACCCCATTTAGCCTCATCCCCATAGTCTACGCGAGCTGTAATAAGAACAATGATGCCTAAAAGAAATAACTGAGCCGTAGCAAATAGTGTCCCGTATCCTTTTTCGGCATTCAAATTCCAAAAAAAATCTTCAGGATATAAAAACCACATAACTTGAAGACCAAACTGCACAACCAAAAGAAGAGAAAAAAAATAATTTCGAATTGGCTCCTCAGTGGTGACCCTTTCAATTAACGCAAGTTGCTTTTCCCTAAAGTCTGGATTAACCCAACCTCTCAATCCAAGAAGAATCAATAAATACATAAATGGATTATTTAACCGTCCCCCCAAATAAGGGAATGGAAAGGTCTCCCAAATACGAGCATGAATAAAAATAATCAGCATTGCAAACAGGTCTACTCCAATCAGCAACTTAAATATTAAATCTAGCTTTTTAAATTTTGTAATAGACAAATCAACACCAATTCAAAGGTTGGAAATAGTGCTTAATAAAAGGAAAAGAAAAACCAATTAAATAAAACAGAAACTTGCCCATAAATTACCAAATGAATTATGGATCATATTTAAATAAAAAATCCTGCTATAGTTGTGCTAATTTGACCTAGCAGAATGAACGTTTACCAAAGAAGATTGTTCAGGTAATAAAAGATCTCCAACACCAAATAGTTTTTGCAGATTTGTTGGGTTTGAGTCCCAAGAGCCTTTTATTAAATTTTCAGGCTCTTTTCCTTTAAAAACCAAATATCCATATTTGCCATAATGCGGCAACTTTCGTATCAAACCAGGGATACTTTCTTCGGATGAAGCAATTAACCAGGTAATAGAGCCCTTCTCATTTTCTGATCGAGGAAGGGTAAAAACAAAACTATGATCATTTAGTTGGAAAATACCTTCTTTAAAAATAAAACTATCATCCTTTAAATTAATTCCATTTTTTTTCAAAGCTGGCAGCAGGTGCTTACCAATATCATTGTTTTTTCCAAATACCCACAAGCTTAAATCAGGAAGCAAATCCTTCTTCAAATTCTTTAAATCGGGCTGAATTATATTTCCTCTTTCGACTAAAGTTTTTGAAAACTTCAAATAACCTTTTACAAGACCCTCATTCTCAACAGTCGGCAGAATAACAGCAACCTTCGACGCCCCAAAAGTCTGGCCAAGACTAGCAGGAACTTCATTAACATCTAATCTTCGAAAAACTTCATTATAAGGATCCAATCTGACTGCCTGTGGTTTCCTTTCTATATAAAAGTCAAACTTTTGTATGGACTGATCAAAATTTAAATAGTGGATTTCTGGCAAACTCNCCCCTTCAGTCCAAATAGCAATAGGTAATTTTAACCTATACAATGGAGACTTTTGTTTTACCTTAATGAAAAGTTTATATTGGTTGTGATTTGGCTCATACGATGCATCTACTAATTCAAAATCTGGGGCGCCCTTTCGTTCAAGCCATTGTTCAAAAAACCAATCAAGTTTTTTACCCGAAATTTTTTCAAAAGTTTCCTTTATTTCTCTAAAACCTGCATGTCGATACTTATAACCATTATAAAAATCGCGCAAGCTTTGCAAAAATATTTCTTTACCTAATTGAGTTCGAAGCATATGAAAAACCATCATAAGTTTTCCATAACCTATAGCCTGCGATGCCATACTATCACGGTGAGAAAATCTATTTATAGGGAACTCATTGCTATCATTGACATAGCTTTGATATTTTAACATCTCCTGAAATCTATATTGAGAACCCTTGCCTTTTAACTCTAACAATAAATGATCTGCAAGATAAACCGTCAAACCCTCCGACCAGTTGCCAGAATTGGAATCAATAAATACTCCGTTGCCCCACCAATTGTGCAAAATTTCATGTGGAAAAGAGGAATGAAGAATAAAAGGAAATCGGATGATTCGTGATCCCATTAATGTAAAGGAAGGCATGCCATAACCTGTTTGTTTCGAATTTTCAACAAGAGCAAACTTGGAATAAGGATAAGAACCCAATAACTTGCTATAAAAATCAATATAATTTTTTGCTGTTTGGATATATTTATTTGCAAGACGAGATTCATCCTTCAATAAAAAAGCATATAAAGTAATTCCTCCATACATTTCTTCATAGATATAAAAGCGATTACCAATCAAAATTATATCTTCCGAAGGCAACTTAGAATTCCATCTCACAACCCTTCTGCCTTTCGCTAGTCTAACTATTTCTCTTTCTCCCTGGCTCAAAGACTCCCAATCTTCGGGCAATGAAACTTCCATCTTAAAAGTAACTCTGCCCTCTGAATTTGCCTGAACAGGGTAAAAATATTCTCCACCAGAAAAAGCAAATCCTTCTGATACCATAGAATCACTTTTTGACCCTGGGTTTTCATTTAGAAATCCGGAATAGCTTAAATTAACAACCATTTCTTCTGGACAGCTTTTTTCAGGTTTCTTTTGTACTAAAATTTTTTGAAGGCGGGTATCTCCTGTAGTCGGATTTTCAACGAAAAAATTCCAACCATTAGAAATTTCAGTTNTATCAATTTTAATTNTTCCATTAAGGTAAAAACTATACGAATTGCAATTAACATGGNTTGTTTTTATNGAAAACTTGTCCCGCACTTGNATTTTCGATGTTTTAGGTTCAACAGCAATNTTCAGTTCATGATGAACNGGTCCATAGGCGAAAGCTGAAGGTCNAATAATAAAAAACAGAAAGTTCNATNCAATGAAAACATGCCAAAAACTAATACGGATCAAAAGACGGCTCATTTTTTCCACCTAGCATCGTCTAAATGAATTAATGCGTTCTTATGGGTTTTAAAATAAACATCCATAACTTTTAAACCTTTCATATAGCTTTTTTCTGCAAAAAATTCAGCTCCTGGCCCCTGGTATCGTTGAGAAAACACACCGAGTCTTTGGGCCGTTCTCAATTGAAAATTGCTATCAAAAATATCCTTCTCTTTAACACTTAATCCTCTCACAGGAGCCTTTTGATCAATTCGATGATGTAGCATATTTAAAAAGCTTTCATCTGTTTCCCACTGCATGGGTGGTAATAGAGATGCATTGGAAAACTCAAGATGGGGTTTGTCATCAGAAATCACGTCAGCGTCTTCCAAAAAATTAGACAAATAATCTCCATCGGTTATAAAAAAATCTGCAAAATCTAAAAAAGACAGTACCTTCATTTCTTCGGCCACTTTTTTAAGATTTGGATTTTCAAATTTTTTATCAAACAGATTTTTGTCAATAATCACCTTTTCACGTGCTCCGACCAACAGAACAATACGAGTTAAAAAACTGTTCCAAATAGAAAATTTAGGGAATACATATTCAAAAGTACGAGCAATTGACCTGGCATCCTTAGGCCCTACTAAATGCAATGGAAGCCATTGGACCAGAATCCCATCATCCTTTAAACGTTTTAAGGCCAATTCATAGAACTCTTTAGAATATAGATTTACCACTCCTGCCTGTAATGGCGACATTGGCTCCATGATAATCACATCGTACAGAGTTTTTGACCAACGCAAAAAAGCCCGACCATCCTGGATAAAAACTTTTACATTGGGACGCTGTAAAACATCATGATTCCAATCCAAAAACCATCTCGAAAACTTCAAAACATTTCTATCAATCTCCACTCCATGAACATTAGCGTTCGGAAAAAGAGAAGCAATACCTAGGGTATTACCTGTACCGAAACCTATAACCAAAACATTTTTTGGTGCGGGATGAATGGCCATAGGAACAAATCCCATTGCCTGCATATAAGTACTTCCAGAAAAAGATCGAGAAACAGTAGCTGTACTAAATCCATTAAGATAAATAGTCCTTGCACCTACCTCCGTATCTTCAACAACGCTTATTGTAGAAAACTCTCCCTCTTTATAATCCAGGAGCCTCGACCTGTTTTTAGGAACATTAATTTCTAATCTAGCTAAGTTATGAACTCCCGACTGGCTAGTTTCTATCTTAGGAACAATTGCTGTTTTCCCGATGAATAAAAAGGCAAAAGTAGTCAACAAAATGAAAAATGTCAAAATAGGGTTTTGATTTCGGTATTTTCCTAAAACAAAAACCCCAAATAAAATCAATACGGAATAAATCAGGTAAACTGACAATCGAATACCAAACTGAGGGATAAATACAAATGGCGTAAGAATAGTCCCAACAACTCCCCCCAATGTATTAATAGAATATACATTACCAATCGCCTTACTTACATTTTGCAAGTGCTGTGAATAAATATGACTAGCAAGAGGAAACAGCAACCCAAAACCAAATGTTGGAATAAACATTAATCCAAATGCAAATAGAAACCTTATAGCTAGCGTCTTTCCTGGTGAGCTTTCTACACTATAAAAAAATTGATCCGCTAACGAAGTCCATTCTGTTAAGTTCTCAAGCAGGGGAAGGATTCCAATACAAACCAAACCGATAGCAATCTCAACCAATATAAACTTTAATACCCATTTCGATGTCCCTAGTAATTTTTTTGCCATCAAACTTCCACTTGCAATTCCTGATAAAAAGGTAGCAAGTATCAATGCAAAGGAAAAAAGAGTTGTTCCCATAGGAAAAACCAAAATTCGCGTCCATAAGATTTCGCTTGAAAGAGCCGCCATTCCTGAATATGCAAACATCACAAAAATTAAAAATACTACTGGTGATTTAGGATTATTTTGAATAGCAATTGATTTTGCTTTCTGACTTATATTGAAAGGCAACTCTTTTTTACTTAAAATTTTTCCTCCAACAAAACACACAAAAAAAACCAAACTATTTATTAAAATACCAACCCAAATAGCACCTTGAACACCCAAAAAACGTATTGCAAAAAACTGTGTAAAAAGACAACCAAAGACAGCGCCCAAAGTATTCCACCCATACAAACGTGACAATTTTGAAAAAACCTGATCCTTTTCACATCCTACCACCCAAGAACCTACCAATGGAATCGTAGCTCCCATTAATAAAGTCGCAGGAAGCATTAAAAATGTACCCAAAACAAATTCCATAATATGGACTCCTAACCCAACCTGACCATCTAAAGGCAATAAAAGAGGGTAAATTTTTTCTAAAATTTCTAGCCCTAATGGGAAAAACCAAGCATATAGACCTATCAACCCCTCAAAAATGCCGTACCATAAAATCATTTTCTTTGACACACCAGCTATCGCGATAATCCTTCCCATCATCCAAGCTCCACATGCCAAACCAAACATAAAGGCACATAAAACGGCGCTTAGAGCATATAGGCTGGCNCCAAAAACAANAGCCAAATAACGAAACCAGATAAGCTCATAAATCAAAGTAGCCATCCCTGAAGCAAATAAACAGGCATAGGCAATCAAATTAATTTGTAGTTTTGAGTTCATANAACCTTAAATTCTTTCACAGCTTTGNTAGGCAGTCAATTTGAGGTATTGCAACTAAATTACACGGATGATATTCTCACAATAACCTGATGTTACTAATCTTTTGTTAAACATACCTATGAAAATTCTTTGCAGTATCAGTCGCTTGACTATAATTTTATGTTTTATTTTTTTAACAACCTTTCCAGATTTAATTTCAGCACAGACACGGCCAACACCAAAACTTAATATTGAAATCCCAAAATTGCTTGCACGGGTAAATGGTGTTGAAATCAAATCCAAATACATTAAGTTTCGACTGAGTCAGATAATAAAAAGAGTTAACCGGCCTCTTACAGTTAAAGAAAAAACCAGTATCGTAAAAGATTTAATAGAAAAAGAAGTTGTAAGAGAACTTATCAATCAACAAGGAAAAAAAGAAAATTTAACAGTAGACAAAAAGCTTATAGAAAAAGAGGTTCAATCACTTCGTTCTTCCTATTCCTCGGAAAAAGAGTTCAACGACGCCCTTAAGGCTCGAAATATCAACCTAGAAGANATTAAAAAGTCTATGCAAATTGATTTGAATGCTCGCCAACTTCTCAACACACAAATAAAAGGGAAAATTAATATTTCTAATAAGGATGTGAGAAATTATTACGATGAAAACAAATCAAAATTTCAACGACCTGAGGCCTATCACGCACGACACATTCTTGCAGCATATTTTCCACCTGAAGCATTACGAAACCAAACCGTTAAAGAATTGCAAAAAAATAAAGAATTTTTTGCGCGCATGGCAGAAGAAAAAATTGACAAAATAATTGAAGAACTTAAAAAAGGTGCGGACTTTAAAGAATTGGCAAAAAATCAGTCTGACGATGAATCAACTAAAAAAACAGGAGGAGATCTAGATTATATTTATAGAGGAATCTTTGATGCCAGTTTCGATGAAGCTGCAGAAAAATTAAAACCCGGTGAAATTTCAGAAAAAATAAAAACTAGATTTGGATTTCATGTAATTCAACTTATAGAAAAAAAACCACCTGAGCTTGCATCCTTTAATGAAATGAAACCAGGGATTCAAAAACATTTATTCCTGGAAGAAGCTAAAAAACAGGTGGCGAGTTATGTTGAAAAGCTTAAACAAACTGCTGATATCGAAACATTTTTTTGATGATTTTAAGCCTAGAAGCACAACACTAATCCTTTGACATAAAAAGGACCTTTTGCTAACATCATTCTGCGTGTCCCCTTGCAGATGTTAGCTATCTATAGTTAGCAATCAAAACCAAAAAGGTGTCCTGTCAAATATGTCACAAGATATCGATTCTGAGATCCAATCACAAAATATTCGATGGATCAAAAAAATTTTATTTGGTCTTGGCTCGGTCTTTATAATTGTTGGTATAATCCGACAATGGCCAATCCTAGGAAAAACTTATATGGAGTTTATTGAAGGGAAAGGGTATCTTTCATTGATGCTGGGGCTCATCATGATTGTTTTGGGTTTTTCTGCTCCACTTCTAATTGGAAATGAGAAAGATCCTTAAAAATCTTTTTANAGAAGGATAATTATGAGCGACAAAGATAAAGCTGAAGGAGAAGGTTTTGTTATTAAAGATAGCCGGTCTTCGCAACTTTCAGAAGAAGAAGCAGAAAGCCACGATCAACAAAAAAACGAAACACCTGCTGAAGCAAATCAAGAGAATCAATCCCAGGAACCTTTTCAAATAGATTTTTCCACATTCATAATGTCNTTAACTTCTTCCGCATTTTATCATTTAGGCGACATTGCTGATCCAGAAACAGGTAAAACCGAAACTAACCTTCCTGCCGTTCATCAGACAATTGATATGCTCACNATGCTGAGAGAAAAAACAAAAAANAANCTCACTNCNGANGAAAATAAGTTATTGGANCAGTTGATCTATGAGTTACAAATGAAATACGTTGCCAAAACAAAAAGTGCAGATAAGCAATAAATATATTTCAGCNTAGTTAAATGTCCCTGCAAACCGATCAAAATGGAATGTTCATCTACGGTATGACCCATACGGATGAATTGGGCAAATTTCTGCAACACAAATTCCCTTCAAATCAAATTCAACAGGCATATGAAACCCTAGTCAAGNTCTCCAAGGACCAAGCTAAACTNGAAAAAACCACTNCCCTAAGAATATTCTGGAAACANCTTGAAAAGATCTATCATGAAGAAATACCGCCACTTCAATGCCATCGCGGTTGTGACCATTGTTGTCACACTGGAGTAACCTGCACACAAATAGAATGGGATGGCATTATAAAAAATGCGGAAGAAAAAGGTGTCGACCTTAACAAACTAATCCAAAACTCACACCGAACAATTAAAAAAGTAGATGAGGTCATTCAGTCAGGGAAAGACCTTGATCAGGTAGATTGGCATAGACTCGTGATTAACCAACCCTGCCCATTCCTTAACGAAGAAGGAGCTTGCCAAGTATATGAAGATCGACCTCTTGACTGTCGAATGGTAGTTGCATTTCGAGGAATCTGCGAATCAAAAAAACTGGAACACGCCCAACGCGGAGTAGTAATAGAAGAAGCAGTTGGCTCCACCGTAATTGCGAAACTACAACACGATGCTTTACCCAAAATCAAACGCCGAAAATTTCGCGGAACACAACCGATCAAACTATTGCAACACTGGCTCGTANTCTGGCGGGACAAACAAAAAAATAAAGCTAAAAATTAGCNGCGTATGTCCCACCACGTANCGCCAAACTAATAGCCCCTGGCAAAATAGAANTTCAAGAAATAGATTGCCTTGTGGCTGGACCTGCANAANTAGTTATTGAAATTCAGCATGCNGGGGTATGNGGCACCGATCNCACTATTTTTCNANGTGAATATCCAATCTCCCTANCACATNTANGCGGACATGAGTTCACAGCGTAAATTTATGTTGACCGAAAAGCATTTTACCCCATAGAATAAGTTGCCTTTTTTATATAAAGGGTTTCTTTAAAATGATTTAGNAAATTTTTTACGNCNAACATACCAGATTNATCATATTATTCTCTGCACATNTAAACCATACCCCTNTANGCCTTTAAAAACTAANCAGAAATGATTATAGTTTTTAAAAGCCAAAGGGCATAACGTTAAAACAATTAAGCTTCTGGAGATAAGTTTATTATGACGCGACTCCCAATTTTAGACAAACTGGACAAGGAACTAAAAGAGTCCCAGAAAGAATTGCAAGTCGATATACCCAAAGCTTTAAAAACTGCACGTGAACATGGTGATTTAAGTGAAAATGCAGAGTTTAAGGCTGCCAAGGAAAGACAAATGTTTCTNGAGTCTAGANTATCACTCCTACAAAAAAGAATCAGCGATATCACTTCAATTGACTTAGATAAAATACCTAATGACCGTTCTGGNCTTGGCAGCATCCTTTTTTTGCGNGACCTTAATTCTGGTGAAAAAACAAAGTNTCANCTGGTATTNCCAGAAGAAGTTAATCCCGACGAAAAAAAACTATCTGCAGCATCGCCTGTAGGCAGGGCTTTAGTGGGTAAACAGGCGGGAGATGAAGTTACAATCCCCCTTCCCGAAAATAAATTAGAGTTTGAAGTATTGAAAGTAATAACTATTCACGATGAACCGGATAAAGAGGGTTAAGCTTAGGACTAATGGCAAAGCCCCTAATATCATTTGCTAAAATTGCTGAAGAAGATCCCTATTTTTTGGATGTAGATCAAAGGCCAGATTGGCAGCTCCAATTTGGAAACACAAATCCCCTTAAATTAGAAATTGGCTTTGGAATGGGAAATTTTCTGATTGAAATGGCAGCCAAAGAACCCGCTAGCAATTTTATTGGGATAGACTTTTATCACAAAGGGATAAGAAAACTAATGACACGCATTAAAAATCTTCAACTAAAAAATATTAGGGTAGTATATGGAGACATTAGAAATAAGATTCCTGTTCTTTTTAAAGATAGAGAATTAAACACTGTTTACATAAACTTTCCGGATCCCTGGCCTAAAAAAAGGCATACCAAAAGAAGACTTATTAAACCTGAGTTTATTAAGCAATTAGCAGAAAAGTTGAGCTTGAAAGGAAAAACTTATTTGGCAACAGATAGCGAAAACTATGCGCTTGAAATGCTGGAGTATTTTAATTCTGAGATATTACTTCGAAATCTTGATAGCCAGCAAGGTTTTTGTCAAGAAAGAAACAACCTGCCAAAAACAAAATACGAAAAAAACTTTATCAGGGCAGGTGAAAAAATATTTTATTTAGAGTACATGCGACTTGAGACTGGAAGTTATGCAAATTGAATTTTTTGGAGGAAATTTTGCCTAAAGAACATATTCTTATTGTTGACGACGAAAAAAATATTGTCAGCTCTCTTACAGGGATCCTTTCCGACGAAGGATATGAAATCTCCGCGACCAGCGACGGAATAGAGGCCCTGGAAATAATACAAAAAGATCCTCCCGATCTAGTTTTACTTGATATATGGCTACCCGGAATGGATGGAATTGAAGTTTTAAGAACTTTAAAAACCTATAACTCTGGAGTAGAGGTTTTAGTCATGTCAGGCCATGGTACTATTGATACCGCTGTCAAGGTGACCAAACTAGGTGCACAAGATTTTATTGAAAAACCTTTTTCACTCGATCGAATTACTGAATCAATCAAAAACGCACTTCAGGAAAGAAATTCTTTAGATTCAAAAAACTTTCATCCCTATAATGCATTCAAAGAACTGCCCATTTGCTTTGAATCAGTTTCAGAGATTAAAAAAGGTATCAAATCTTTCTCCAAACATATGAAGCCAGTCTTGCTGCTAGGAGAAAATGGAACAGGCAAAGAAACAGTGGCCCGCACTATTCATGCTAAAAGCACCAAAGATCATTTGCCTTTTATGAAGTTAAATTGCTTATTCCGACAGGAGCAAGACATTCAATCGCATCTTTTTAAACAAAATTCAAAAAAGAATAAAAGTAGTAATAATTTAGCTCCAGATAAAAAAGTCATTTACTTAAGCAATATTGAATCTCTCAGTAAGGCCCTCCAGAAAAAATTAGCAGAAGCTCTGGATGACACAATTATTGAAAAACCAAACTTAGAGCTTTCACCTGATCGATTATTTGTTTCCTCATCAGAAGACCTTGATGACCTGGAAACCAAGGGTCAGTTTGATAAACTTTTACTAAATTGCTTTAAAAATACTACCCTGCTCATTCCACCTTTAAAAAATTACGCAACAAAAATTCCTTTAATTGCCAAAGAATTCTTTAAAACAACAAGGCACCGCCAAAATGTAAATATTCCAAAAATTGAAGACGAAGCCTTGGCCGCTCTAAGCAGATATGCCTGGCCTGGAAATATTCAAGAACTTAGAAGTGTTTTAGAAAAGTTGGTTCTTATTTGCGCCAACCAAAGTTCCATTGGCACTAAAGACTTACCCTCAAAAATTTGGAAACCACAAAACATAATAGATACCAAGAGTTTGAATCAAGCAAGTTCTCTTGAAGAGGCAGAATCTATCTGGGAAAAAAACTTTATTCTTCACCATTTAAAACAAAACAAATGGAGCATAGATAAAACTTGCAAGAATTTAAAAATAGAAAAAAATGGATTTCTCAAAAAATTACAATATCACTCTATTAAAATTAAAGAAAATCAAAAAACATCTTCAAACATAAGGTTTCCGCAAAGGACTTTAAAACGAAGTGTCGTTCTTTGTGGCAGCAGTTTGCATTCTGGCATAAAAACTGGACTAATACTGCAACCCATGCCGCCTGGAAGTGGAATAGTCTTTGGAGATATTGCATCGGGGAAAACAATCCCCGCACAATTAGAAAATGTTCAATCAACAGATTATTCAACCTGCTTGAAAAAAGGTGCTCACTCAGTTGGAACAATCGAACATATTATGGCCACCCTGCATATGTATCGAGTGACCAACCTTCTCATAAAAATTGGCGATGAAGCTCCGGTTATGGATGGTTCCGCGAAAGCTTTTTGTGAGCTTTTGGAAGACGGTGAGTTTGAAGACCAAGGCGATTTTTACGAAGAAATAGTTATTGACAAACATTACTCCTTTGGCAACAAAGAAAAAGGTGAGCCCTATATTTCAGTCGAACCCAGTGAGAATTTTTCAGTCAGTTATCACATGGAGTACCCAGAACCCATAGGAATCCAAGATTTTACTTATAATTTTCAAGGTGATGAAAGTTTTAAAAAAGAAATTGCCCCGGCTCGAACTTTCGGATTTATGGAAGAAGTCGCGCAATTGACCAAAATGGGTTATGCCTCAGGCGGAAAACTCGACAATTTTATTTTACTGGGCGACAAAAAAGTTTTAAATACTAAATTGCGGTTTAAAGACGAATTTGCCCGCCATAAAATTCTAGACATTCTAGGTGATTTTTATTTATTAGGAAAACCTATCCGTGGAAAAATAGAAGCCAGCAAATCAGGTCATACTCAAAACGTAGGTCTTCTTAAAATAATTCGCAATAGTTTAATAGAGAAAAATTAAGGCTGTATAACTTGCGGCTCTAATTTCTATTGACTGTCGAGTCGCCTCTTGTTTGTTTAACTCAGTTACCACTTTTCTATATGTCAAAAATTTTTAAACTTGCCGTTTTAGTTTCCGGATACGGCTCCAATTTACAAGCTATTATAGACAATATAGAGAGCAATCATTTGTCCGCAGATATAGCATTAGTGCTTAGTAATGTAAAAAATGCTTTTGCACTGGAACGTGGAAAAAAACATGGATTGGAAACTATCTTCCTAGATCCCAAAGTTTTTGCAAATCGCGATGATTATGAGAATAAAATGATTGAAATTTTACAATCTAAATCCATAGATTTAATATGTCTGGCTGGTTTTATGCGAATACTTAGCAAAAAGTTTATACAAGCTTTTCCTAAGAAAATCATCAATATTCATCCTTCATTACTACCGGCATTNCCTGGGTTAAACGTACAAAAAAAAGCCCTGGAATATGGAGNAAAGTTTTCAGGCTGCACAGTTCATTTTGTAAATGAAGAAGTAGACGGAGGNCCAATAATATTGCAATCANCTGTTCCTATTTTAGACGAAGACNATACTGAGTCGCTTTCAGNAANAATTCTCGANCAAGAACANATCATTTATCCAGAAGCAATTANACTTATAATAGAAAAAAAACTTNCGTTTTCAGGNCGNCGGGTTTTACGCAAAATAAAAGGAAATTAAATTGACCCAAATTAANAAACTTATAATATTCACCCTTATCTTATTAAATTGGGAAGTAAGCTATGCAGAAACTCAAGAGCAACAAGCACTGAACGCAGTGCAAAGTAAATACGAAAGCATCTTAACATTTGAGGCTGATTTCACCCAAACATCCTACATTAAAACTATGGACACAGTTGAGGAAATAAAAGGTAAAGTACAAATCAAGAAACCAGGAAAATTGAAGTGGGTTTATAGATCACCTGACGCTCAAATTTTAATTAGCGACGGAAAAGTACTTTGGCATTATGTCTCCGATGAAAATCAAGTCACCAAAGTACCAATTGAAAATATCTACTCGTCAAACACCTCCTCCTCTTTTTTAGCTGGACAAGAAAAGCTAACAAAAAATTTCAATATTGAAAATGTAAACACCAATCCCCTAACCATCACACTTAGCCCAAAAAAAGAAGATCAAGCGTTAAGACGATTTCAATTATTCGCAAACAAGAAAAACTTCCAGATTACAGGATCAACGGTGTATGATAAATTAGGCAATAAAACAGAAGTTAGATTTAAAAACATAAAAACTAATATAGATTTTCCCGAAGGAACCTTTGAATTTCATGCACCTCCCAACACAGAAATTTTAGATTATACAAAAGGCCAATAATTTAAATGTTTGAGTTAACCATACTACCCATTGATGCAATCTTTGATTTTAGCACCAAAATGCTAGCTTTTTTGGCGGGACTTGCTGCTCTTATTTTTGTTCATGAGTTAGGGCATTTTTTAGCTGCAAGAAAAGTAGGTGTCGTAGTAGAAAAATTCGCACTTGGGTTTGGTCCTAAGCTAGTTGGTTTTAAAAGGGGAAATACGGAATACCTCATTGCAGCTATTCCACTAGGTGGCTATGTGAAAATGAAAGGAGAAGAAGTTGGAGAAGAAGGGACTGATGAAAAAGGGTCGTTTTCAGCTGCTCCAGTAGAACATCGCCTTGCTATAGCATTTGCCGGACCACTCTTCAATATTCTTTTTGCAATTAGCATTTATTATTTTGTCTATCTAATGGGGGTTCCCGCTTTAGCTCCCATTGTGGGAACAGTAAATGATGATTCCCCAGCGCTCACGGCAGGACTTCAAAACGGAGATCGCATTCTCGCGATTGGAGATAAAGAAATCCTTTACTGGGAACAGTTGCAAAAAATTGTCCACGAATCTCCCGGTCAATCTTTAAAAATTAAATTTGAAAGAAACGGCAACATCGAAAATGCCCGCATAAGTCCCGTCGCAGAGGAAATAACAGATCTATTTGGAGACAAAGAACTGGTAGGTCTTATAGGTATAACACCACTTGTAAATAAGATTACTTTAGTCAAAGACAATACTCCAGCAGCTCGAGCTGGAATAAAGGAAGGTGACATCCTTTTAAAGGTTGACGAGACAGAAATTTTTGGATGGGCAAATCTAAAAACTGCTGCTATAGATAAGCCCGGACAAGAACTGTCTTTTCATATTTTAAGAAATGGCGCTAAAAAGATTTTAAAAATTACTCCTGAAGCAAAAACAACCAAGGATCTCCAAGGAAACGAAATTAAANTAGGAATGCTAGGTCTTGGAATGAGTGGAGAAATGACCCAAGAACAGTATGGTTTTCTAGGAGCATTTAAAAGAGCTTTGGAAGAAACAGGAAAGTTGATTTTTTTAATAACAGTAAGTATCAAGAAAATGATTTGGGGCTCTATTCCAGCAGACTCTATTGGCGGTCCTATACTGATTTTTCAAATATATGGAGAACAGGNCGAGCAGGGCTTTAATGANCTAATAAGGCTGACCGCATTGCTTAGCATTAACTTGGGNCTTTTAAATCTGTTACCAATTCCNGTATTGGATGGAGGNCATATTTTCTTTTTCCTCATTGAAATCTTAAAGGGAAAACCAATTAGTGAAAGCAACAGAGAAAGGGCNCAACAAGTAGGGCTCTTCATGTTAATCGGTCTAATGGTATTTGCTTTTTATAACGACATCATTAGAGTCATCAGCTAAGCTNTCTTGCATATAAATCTTTCCCAATCATGCANGACCTAAAAAATAANATAGAAGATCTGAAAAGCGNTGCAGAAAAATTAGCAATTGAAATAAAAATAACCAATCTAAGTGATCAGGAGTTCCACATAAAAAGTGGTTATTGCAAATTGAACGAGAAAAATCTTATCTTTATAGATAAAAGTCTCTCGCTTAAAGAACAAACTGAAGTAATACTCCATGCATTAAAAAATTTTGATATTAACAATATTTATGTAGCCCCATGGATACGAGAGCTTATTGAAATAGAGAACAACAAAAATGACCCTTCTCAATAACATACTGCCTGAAAAACGAAGAGGAAAATTAAAAANTCTNCTTGAAAAAGGCCAAACCATACGTGTCCTAGAGGCTCACAATGGATTAAGCGGAATTATAGCAAACAATATCCAAGTTAAAGGTGATGTTGAAGGAAAACCCCTGGTCCGCGAGTTTGATGCGCTGTGGGAGAGCAGCCTAACAGATTCCGCTTCAAAAGGGCACCCTGACATTGAAGTGATAACTTTTGACTCAAGACTACATACCATAAATGAAATTCTATCTGTTACAAACAAACCAATGATTGTAGATGGCGACACTGGTGGGGATGTAAACGCATTTGAATATACTGTATCTAAGCTTGAAAGAGTTGGCGTCTCAGCAATTATCATAGAAGATAAAATATTTCCGAAGAGAAATAGCTTAGAAGCAGGTGCTCAACAAAATCTAGAAGACCCNGAANTCTTNGCTCAAAAAATCAGACGTGGAAANCAAATTCAAAACACCAGTGANTTTATGATAATTGCAAGGCTCGAAAGCCTAATTGCCGGGAAACCTATGGAAGATGCGGTGAGAAGAGCCAAAATTTATTTACAAGCAGGTGTCGATGGAATAATGATTCACTCAAAATCAAAATCCGCTGATGAGATCTTAGAGTTTGCCAAGCGTTACAAATTAATTTCCAAGGAACTAAATNTAAATAAGATNCTTGTTTGCGTACCCACAACNTACAATCAAATCACTGAAAATGAACTAAGTAACGCAGGATTTCAAATCATTATTTATGCGAATCATTTACTTAGAAGCGCATACAAAGCCATGACAGAAACTGCAAAAACTATTCTGCGTGACCAGCGATCCCTGGAAGCGGATCCTTTATGCAGTACAGTAAGAGAAATTTTTAAGACGGTAGGTTTTCTGGATGTTAAAGAAAAGGACCAAGAAAACGAACAAACCAAAAACGTGCCAGTCATCATACCTGCTGCCGGAGAAGATTCGGTGTTAAGGGAAANCCTTAATGGAAAACCTAAGGCTATGCTAGAGATTTGCGGGAAGACCCTTCTTGAGCATCAAATCCATGCTTTAAATAATAACAACCTAAAGGATATTACTGTTATTGCTGGATACGGTCGTGAGCAAATGCGTGCAAATGGAATCAACATTCTAGAAAATCCGGATTTTAAAAATGGATCAGTACTAAACTCTCTATTTATCGGAAAAGAAAAAATGATAAATGGGTTCATAATGCTTTATGCAGATATCTTAATGAAAGATGAGATTATCAAAAACCTAATGAATAGACGAGAAGACATCATTCTAGTTGCAGATAATTCTACCCAATATCACGCAACTCAAGAAGGAAATATTTTAGATTTCATAATCGGAAAACACCAGAATAAGCGTGTGCGAAGAGAAATACGTTTTGCCAGTGAAAATGTGGTAGCAAAAATAGGAAACAAAATAAACCCCGAAACGGCTAGTCATGAATTTATTGGACTAGCAAAATTCAGCAAAACCGGCGCAGAGCAATTAATCGAAACTTACAATGATGTCCTAAATAACTACCAAGGACAATTTCAAGAGTCTGAAGATATTTCTCAATTAAACCTAACAGACCTTATTCAGGAAATGATAGACCGTGGTTTTACTGTAAACTACATGGAAATACACAAGGGTTGGCTGGAAATCCATAACACCGAACATATTGCTCTTGCGGAAAAATCTTTTAGCCAATAGAATCCCACTTTTCTAACTTAGCTTTCCAATAAGATAAATGTATTATTCAAAACTATTAATTCCCACCTTAAAAGAATCACCTGCTGACGCAGAAGTTATAAGCCATAAACTCATGGTGAGAGCGGGAATGATTCGGCAACTTGCCGCCGGCATATATTCTATACTTCCGCTAGGACTTCGAGTTATCAAAAAAGTCGAAAACATCATCCGCGAAGAAATGAATCAGATTGGTGGACAAGAGCTTTTTCTCCCAAGCATTCAACCCGCAGAGCTATGGAAAGAAAGCAAACGTTGGGATTTTTATGGTAAAGAGCTACTAAGAGTTAAGGATCGACATAAACGCGAATTTTGCTATGGCCCCACACACGAAGAAGTCATAACTGACATCGTACGCAAGGAAATAAAAAGCTACCGCCAACTCCCGATAATTCTTTATCAAATACAAACTAAGTTTCGCGATGAAGTTCGACCGCGTTTTGGAATTATGAGAGGCAGAGAGTTTTTAATGAAGGATGCCTATAGCTTCCATACGGATGAAAAGGATACCGAAAAAACATATCAACAGATCGCAATAGCTTATTCGAATATCTTTAAACGCTGTGGTCTTGAATTCAAGCAAGTTCAAGCAGATTCTGGAACTATTGGAGGAAATTTTTCCCATGAGTTTGCTGTGCTCGCAGATTCTGGAGAGGATGAAGTTGCCTTTTGTCAATCATGTGGATACGCATCTAATATTGAAATGGCAGAAGCTCGTCTAAACTCTGAAAAAAACTCTATACAAGGAGCCGATGAAATTAAGGAAATTCATACTCCACAAAAAAAAACTGTCGAAGAAGTTTCTAAGTTTCTAGGNCTATCTAGCAAACAAATTGTCAAAACTATATTNCTGGAAAACGAGAATGGGTTAGTAGCAGGATTGANTCGCGGNGATCATGATATTAATCCCNTTAAAATGAAAAATTTGATTGGATGCCAATGGTTATTACCTGCTGAAGAAAAAATAATTAGTNANAAAATGGGGNTCCCTTGTGGNTACCTTGGTCCAGTCGGNCTAAATATTCCTATATACGCCGANCAAGANNTTGCCTCCTTAAATANCTTTGTNACAGGNGCCAATAAAGCTGANACCCATTTTATGGGGGTACAACTTCAACGCGATTTTAAAGTGCAAAAGTTTGGAGATTTGAGACATNTCAAATATGGCGATCCTTGNCCTCGATGTGAAAACGGTAAATACCAAGTCAAAAGAGGNATAGAAGTNGGACANATCTTTGTTCTNGGAACAAAATATAGTGAGGCNATGAANGCTGNCTACCTNGANAGCAATGGCAAAGAAAACCCNATCGTAATGGGNTGTTATGGAATTGGAGTCGGAAGAACTGCNGCNGCCTCTATAGAGCAAAATCATGACGANAAAGGAATGGTTTGGCCTGTCAGTCTAGCTCCCTTCGAAGTCATAATCATACCTGTAAACTTTAAAAATGATGATCTGAAAAAGGCCTGTGAATCGATTCATAGCCAGTTATCAGAAATGAAAATTGAAGCGCTATTAGANGATCGACAAGATCGATTAGGAGTAAAACTGAAAGATGCTGATTTAATTGGCATACCAATGCAAATTATAGTGGGTCCTAAAAACCTTGAAGAAGGAAAAATTGAAATCAAGATACGAAAAACAGGCAACTCGCAATTGCATNCATATCCTCAATCCATAAAAAATATTCCTAATATTTTAAATGACTTATAAGACTTTGGCAGTTTTCGATGCCTTAATATTTTTCTTGAAATCAAGTATCCAATTTTAGTAAAATAAAACTAATTAAATATAGGCTCTGCATTGCGGGCTTTAAGCCCGCTTTTTTTTTTGCCTTTACAGTGACAAATATTATTTTGCATTGCTTTCTCTTCCTTGCAAGTTTACTAAGCTCAGGCTACTAGGTCTGAAAATTCTATATATACATTGAGGTAAGAAATGGGGAAAGTTCCAATAGCTCAATCCGTAATAGAGCTAATCGAGCCTACCCTAATAGCAAGTGGATTTGAATTAGTTGATGTTGAATTCAAAAAAGAGGGTAAAAATTGGATCCTCCGTATCTATATAGAAACAGAAAATGGGGTAACCCTTTTGGACTGCCAAGAAGTCAGTGGTCTTGTTGGAGATTTGATAGAAGTTGAAGGTTTTATAACACCAGGTTATATCCTTGAAGTATCCTCTCCTGGGCTAAACCGGGCGCTGAAAAAAGAAAAGGATTTTATTAGGTTTTCAGGAAAAAAAATATCTATTCAATGTCACGTACCATTGAACGGAAAAAAAAGGTTTAAAGGCTTGTTAACAGAATTTAAAAATCAAGCAATTCACCTTGAGATGGGCGGGCAACTATATTCGATTCCTTTGAATCGAGTCGCCAAAGCAAATTTAATTATAGAAACTTAGGAAAAGAAATGAGTTTGGAAACTCTCAGTATTTTAGAGCAACTTAGCCGAGAGAAAGGCATTAACAAAGATATTTTAATTGATGCCCTGAAAGCAGCAGTAGAAGTTGCTGCCCGCAAACGCTATCCCACGGTTAATGAACTGCAAAGCGAGTTTAATGAGTCCACGGGAGAAGTAGAGATCTATATTGAAAAAACAGTAGTTGAAGAAGTGGAACACCCCGATAAAGAAATTAGTCTTAAAGAAGCATCTTCTTTTTCTGATGACGTTCAAATAGGTAATCAAGTTCTAGTCCAACAAATATTGGAGAATTACGGACGCATCGCTGCTCAACTAGCCAAGCAAGTCATCGTCCAAAAAGTGCGTGAAGCGGAAATAGAACTAATTTATAACGAATATAAAGATAAAAAAGGGGATCTTATTAATGGAATAGTCCACCGTATGGAACATGGTGACCTGATAGTTGATCTTGGAAATGCAGAAGGAGTTCTTCCGCGCAGGGAACAGGTATTCCGTGAAAGCTTTAACCGTGGGGAACGTATTCGAGCCTATGTTTTGGATGTCCGAAAAACTCCAAAAAACGCATTAGTCGTTCTTTCTAGAACACATATTGGTTTAGTAAAAAGATTATTCGAAATGGAAGTACCGGAAATAAATGAAGGAATGGTCGAAGTCATGGGGGTTGTTCGCGAACCCAATGGGCGAACCAAAATTGCCGTAAAAACAAACGACCGTGATATTGATGCGGTCGGAGCTTGCGTTGGAATGAGAGGAATGCGTGTTCAATCTATTGTTCAAGAATTAAGAGGCGAAAAGATAGATATTGTTGAATATTCTGATGACCCTGAAACTTATATTAAAAACGCATTGAGCCCTGCTAAAGTCTCTAAGATCATCCTTAATCGGGATGAAAAACAAATGACCATCATTGTCGCAGAAGATCAGATGTCCTTAGCTATTGGGAAAAAAGGTCAAAATGTGAGACTGGCAGCAAAACTTGTTAAATGGAAAGTTGACATCAAAGGACCGTCGGAAGCACTAGAATTAGGAGAACAACCCAATTTTATATCACTTTCCAATGAAACAGATGTGGATTTTCTTGATGAAGTAAAAAATACCAAGGGTCTGGGAGAAAAAGTAATGTCTATATTGTTTAGTAATAATGTCGTTACTTATCTTGACACCTTAAGTAAAGGGGTAAAAGGTCTGGTTGAATTAGCGGGAATCGGCCCCAAAAAAGCAGAAGGCTTAATAGAGCTAGCAGAAAAAATTAAGGAAAGGGTAGCAAAAAAGACTTTGGAATTAGAAGATAAAGCTAAGTCCGAAGAAGATACTGTTGGAATAAATGAGCCAGAAAAAAAACAGGATCTAGTAGAGGAAAAAATTCCTACTAATGAGATTGAGAACATAGAGGACGAAGAAATTCCAATTCGCGATCTATCCGGTTTTTCAACAGAAATCTTAGATACTTTGGAAGATAATGGCTTTGAGACCCTAGCAGAGCTTTCTGTTACCCCTCTAGATGAACTGATTGCTATTGATGGCTTGGATGAAAATACAGGAATGGAAATACTCCAAAAAGCAAAGCAACAATTAGGCAGCATAGAAAATGCATAAAACTTTTATGAAATTATTTTTCCAAACCCAGAATCGAACCTTAAAGCCAAGGTTTAAAATAAGCGTTCATTCCTGCAGCCAAATAAAGTGGCTGATTTAAATCAAAGGAGGAAATTTGGCTAAGATTCGTGTAAACAAACTGGCTCTAGAACTCGGTTTACAAAATGATCAAATTATTGAAGCCCTGAAAAATAAAAAGATTGCAGTCAAAAATCATATGAGTTCTGTGGATGAAGAGGCTGCGCAACAAATTAGGGACCTTTTCTCGCCAAAAGCCTCTTCCGAATCTAAACCAAGTGAAGTTAAGGTAAAAGCAAAAATAAAAATAAAAGCTACTTCAAAAGTAAAAGTCACAACAGCAAAAACCCAAGCAAAGTCTACCAAAACAAAAAAAGCTGAAACCAAAGAAGAAAAAACTGAAAAAAAAATTAAATCAGCAAAAAAGGTAAAAGCTACAGCTACTAAATCGCAAAAAGCAGAAAGCAGAAAAAATGTTGAAACAAAACCAGGAAAAAAGCTTGGATTAAAAATTATAAAGCAGGAAGAGAAACCTAAAGAACAAGAAAAACCTAAAGTCACACCCAAGGAAAAAACCAAAGCTCCAGAAGTAAAAACTAAAAAATCCGAACCAGTCAAAGAACAACCCACTGTATCCGAACCTGCGCCCGAACCTATTGCAGAAGAACAAGCCTTCGAACTAGTAAAAATTCCAGAAAACATCCCGATTCGAGATCTAGCAGAAATTCTAAAATCGACCCCGAATGAAGTAATAAGGGAATTAATGGTTTTTGGTGTTTTAGCAAATATTAATCAAACTCTAAACTATGAACTTGCAAGTAAAGTTGCAGATAAAATGGGATACGAGGTCGAACTTCTTATTGAAAAATCTGAACTGGATTTTATAGAGAATGAAGAGGATAACTCCAAGGATCATATTACTCGCGCCCCTATTGTAACTATTATGGGACATGTGGACCATGGTAAAACCTCATTGCTTGATGCCATACGTAAAACAGAAGTGACTAAGGTTGAAGCAGGAGGTATAACGCAGCACATAGGAGCATATCAGGCGCATATTAAAGGATCCGCAATTACATTTTTAGATACCCCGGGACATGAAGCCTTTACTGCAATGCGAGCACGAGGTGCGCAGGTAACAGACATTGTAGTACTGGTCGTTGCAGCTGATGACGGCATAAAGCCTCAAACCAAGGAGGCTATCCACCATGCGGAAGCAGCTGGCGTACCAATCCTTGTCGCCATTAATAAAATTGACAAACCGGATGCTAAAGCCGATGAAGTGAAAAAACAATTGGCTGATCAAGGACTTCTCCCTGAAGATTGGGGTGGGCAAACAATTTATATAGAG
>PBKP01000007.1 GCA_002721515.1 Nitrospina sp. | reverse complement strand
ATGCTGGACCGAAAAAAAATGCTTTATACCAAAGAGCAACTATTAACTCCGGTGGCAGATTTGCAAAAGCGAATTGAATTCACCCGAAACATGTATGCTAAATGGAATTATTAATTTTTTATCCTATTGCGGGTCTATGTGTGGCATTAGCTCTGGGAGTTATTTTGAATACCAGCCCAGTAGGCTCGGCCATGTGCCTAATAGGAATGATGCTGGGTTTGGCAGGAATATTTGTATTGCAGCAAGCCCACTTTATAGCTGTCTTGCAAATCATCATCTATGCGGGAGCGATCATGGTTTTATTTATGTTTGTGATTATGCTTCTAAATTTGAAACAAACTGCCTCAGCGGATTGGATATCAAGGGATAAAAATCTTTTCATCACTATTTTAACCAGCGCACTCGCAGTAGGAATTTTATACAAGATTGTGGACATCATCTTCATGGCAGATTTAGATTCTCCGGCAGAGCTTCCAGATACTTTTGGAACGGTTGCAACGGTTGGCGAATCTTTGTTCACTGATTTTGTTTTGCCATTTGAGGTGGCATCTCTTTTATTGTTGGCAGCTATGATCGGGGCGGTCGTCCTGGCAAAACCCAAATTGGATTGATTATGTTTGAAGGCACAGTTCCATTAGCTCATTATTTGACCTTAAGCGCGGTTCTTTTTGTTATTGGAATCGCGGGTGTTCTTGTTCGCCGCAACGTAATCGTTGTGTTCATGTCAATAGAAATCATGTTGAACGCGGTGAACATTTCCCTGATCGCTTTTGACCATTATTTAAATCTCTCCAACGGACAGATTTTTAGTTTCATGGTTATGTGTGTTGCTGCTGCGGAAGTTTCCGTGGGGCTTGCAATTATTATTGCCCTGCACCGGAATAAACCGACCGTTAACCTTGACGAGTTCAACCTATTAAAGTGGTAATAAAAGTATGTTGCTAAAACTAACTTGTCTGGTACCCCTGTTTCCACTACTCGGATCCATCATCAACGGTTTTTTTGGTCTGCGCATTGGGAAAAATGCTGTTGGTATCATTGCTGCCGGAAGCATGGGTCTCTCCTTTCTGACCTCCGTACTGGTTTATTTAGGTTACCTCATGTTGCCAGAAGGCCAGCATGCCTACGAACAAGTAGTATGGTCATGGTTTGGAGCAGGTGATTTCCATGTTGATTTTGGCTTCCAGGTTGACCCGCTGACCCTAGTCATGATGTTTGTGGTAACGGGGGTAGGATTTATCATCCATGTCTACGCCATCGGCTATATGCATGAAGAGTATAGCTTCTACCGTTTCTTTGCCTATTTCAACCTATTTGCAAGTGCTATGCTGCTTCTGGTAATGGGTAACAACTTCCTGCTCATGTTTATCGGCTGGGAAGGCGTGGGTTGCTGTTCATATTTCCTTATTGGTTATTACTTTGAAAAAAAATCAGCCTGCGATGCAGGAACCAAGGCTTTCATCGTCAACCGGGTGGGTGACTTTGCCTTTCTCCTGGCAGTGATGTACATCTTTAACATTTTTGGCTCTATCGATTTTACCACTGTCATGCATGCCGCCCCTGAAAAATTGATTTATGCCGGGGAAGCTGTCACCATTATTACCTTGCTGCTTTTTGTCGGGGCCACAGGAAAGTCAGCTCAAATCCCGCTTTATACTTGGCTGCCAGATGCAATGGAAGGTCCAACTCCCGTTAGTGCGTTGATCCATGCTGCTACTATGGTTACGGCTGGGGTCTATATGGTTGTACGTTGCAGCGCCCTCTTTAATTTAGCACCGATGACCATGATGGTTGTTGCTGGCATTGGGGCCGCCACCGCGATAATGGCTGCCACCATTGGAATGACACAATTCGATATTAAGCGAGTACTTGCCTATTCCACCGTCAGCCAAATCGGCTATATGTTTCTTGCTTGCGGAGTGGGTGCTTACACGGCCGCAATTTTTCATCTTGTAACCCATGCATTTTTTAAAGCTTGCCTTTTTCTAGGCTCAGGAAGTGTGATTCATGGCATTCATGGGGAACAGGATATGCGTAAGATGGGTGGGCTTAAAAACTATATGCCAGTGACATATTGGACATTTCTAGTATCTACTCTTGCTATTGCAGGTATTCCCCCACTATCAGGCTTCTTTAGCAAAGACGAAGTTCTCTATCATGCGTTAATGGATGGGAATATTATCTTTTGGGGTATGGGTATATCGGCAGCATTATTGACAGCATTCTATATGTTCCGTTTAGTATTCATGACATTTCATGGCGAATCCCGTGTAGATCCGCAGGTGCACCCACATGAATCTCCAAAAGTGATGACAATGCCCTTAGTCATCCTGGCGGGTCTGGCAACAGGTGGGGGAATACTAGGAATCCCGCTTTTTCATGGTTGGCATATTCTTCATAACTGGTTGGAACCGGTTCTTCATTTCGATCTTGCTAATGCGTTGCACCATTCCGAACATATGCTACATGAAGCGGGTCGCCATGCACCTTCATGGGCCCATTTACTTGATCCAGCTGAACACAATATATGGCTTGAAATTTTCCTGATGGTATTCTCGGCCTGTGTCGCCATCACAGGAATTGCTGCAGCTTACATCTTTTATATTAAACGCCCTGACTTGCCAGAAAAATTTACGAAAGGACAATGGGGTTTTGAGCTGGTAAAAAATAAATATGGTGTAGATGAATTATATGACTCCACCTTCGTTCAACCCACGGTGGAGGGTTCCAAGCTACTTTGGAAAGAATGCGATGCTAAAGCTATTGATGGAACGGTGGTTGGTACGGCGAAAACTATTGGATGGCTCAGCAAACAGGCGCAAGCCTTTCAATCGGGTTTTGTTCGTAATTATGCATTATTTATTGCTGTAGGGTTCATTAGTCTTTTACTGATTATGTTTTAGGAAAATATGTTTTTAACTTTTGTTACTTTTCTGCCGATTTTTGGAGCATTTTTTCTCGCCTTTTTACCAAAGGAGAATGAGGGTGCAATAAAGCAAACTGCGCTTGCGGTAGCAGCAGCTGATTTTTTACTCTCACTTCTTTTGTGGACAAACTTTGACGACTCCAGCCACAGAATGCAGTTTGAGTACAATATTTCGTGGATAGAATCCTGGGGTATCAACTACCACATTGGAATAGATGGCATCTCCCTTTTGCTTTATGTAATGACTACCTTCCTGACGATGATCTGTGTCATTGCTTCCTGGGATGTAAAAAAACATATACGTGAATACATGATGGCCATGTTGGCTCTCTCCACGGGGATGCTAGGAGTATTTATCTCTCTTGACCTTTTCATGTTCTATGTGTTCTGGGAATTCCAGTTGGTTCCTATGTACATAATCGTGGGTGTTTGGGGAGGTCCAAGGCGGGTCTACGCTGCGGTTAAGTTTTTCATTTATACCGCTGTAGGCTCCTTACTCATGCTAGTAGCTATTATCTGGATCTATTTCCATATTAAAGAAACAACAGGAGTTGCTACCGCAGATATTTTATTTATCACGGATCATTTGAGTGCGCCTCTGGATATTCAAAAATGGTTATGGCTTGCATTTTTTCTCGCATTTGCCATCAAAGTACCGATGTTCCCTTTCCACACTTGGCTTCCTGATGCGCATGTCGAGGCTCCAACAGCGGGGTCTGTAATATTAGCGGGTGTGTTATTAAAAATGGGAACTTATGGGTTCTTACGTTTTAACTTACCGTTTTTTCCACAGGCCTCTTACGACTTCATGCCATTTATAGCATGGTTATCTATTATAGGGATTGTATATGGGGCTTTAGTTTCAATGGTGCAAGAAGATTTAAAAAAACTCGTTGCCTATTCGAGTGTAAGCCACCTAGGGTTTGTCATGCTGGGTATCTTTGCGTTAAACGAATATGGAATTCAAGGTGCCTTGATTCAGAACATCAATCACGGTATCAGTACCGGCGCCCTCTTCCTTTTAGTTGGGGTAATTTATGATCGGCGCCACACAAGATTGATAAAAGAATTTGGTGGGCTTTCTAAACAAATGCCGATTTACGCTGTTTGTTTTATGATTGTAGCCCTTTCATCTATAGGCCTTCCGGGAATGAACGGGTTTGTTGGGGAGTTTCTTGTTCTACTAGGAATTTTCCAAGTAAATGGATTGTGGGCAGCGTGTGCAACCTCTGGTGTAATTTTGGCAGCCTGTTACATTCTATGGATGTTCCAAAGGGTCATGTTCTTGGAATTAAAAAACCCAGAAAATATGAAATTAAAGGATATGAATGTAAGAGAGCTTATTACAATTGTGCCCTTGCTGATATTGATTTTCTGGATTGGGTTATATCCAAAACCGTTTATGAAAACTTTTGATGCATCCGTAAATCATCTGGTCAGTAGAGTCTCTCCAGATAATTTTCGTCCTAAGCAAGATCACGGTGCAGGAGGACACCATGCATCACTGATAACAAAAAGAGAACTCGCTAAGTTAAATCAAAAACTAAAAAAGACCAGTCACAACTAATTTAAGGATTATTAAGTGGAACCGATACTTGCACCAAAATCTATTGATCTCATTGCCCTAGCGCCAGTCCTTGTACTGAGTGTGTTTGCAATGGGTGTGCTTGTATTAGACTTATGGGCGGGAAAAAACAAAACGCTCATTATGTTCGTAAGTCTTGTCGGTTTACTAATGACCGCAATCAGTGCATTTGCAAAAAACCCTATCCCTGCCTTTGCTTTTACAGACAGCTATATTGTCGATCACCTATCGATATTTTTTACTTGTATTTTTACGCTTAGCTCAGCAATGGCAATATTACTCTCTTCAGATTACAACGAACGCGAAGAAATTAAAGTTGGGGAATATTATGCGTTAATCCTGCTTTGTACTGTTGGCATGATCGTTCTAGCTTCTTCAACAGATATGATCATGATCTTTCTTGGAATTGAAATTGTATCGATATGTCTTTACGTTCTAGCAGGATTTAAAAGGGATGATCCCGTTTCCAACGAAGCAGCTCTAAAGTATTTTCTCCTTGGGGCATTTGCTACAGGGTTCCTGCTTTATGGTATGACATTAGTTTATGGGTCAACGGGAAGCACTAATCTCTTTAAAATTGCTGAGTTTGTTAAAACACAAGGTGCGCAATCAAACCCGCTTCTTTTGATGGGTATTGTTCTTCTAATCATCGGTTTAGGGTTTAAAGTTGCTGCGGTTCCCTTTCATATGTGGGCCCCCGATGTCTACCAAGGTTCACCAACACCTGTTACAGCCTTTATGTCAGTTGGCCCGAAGGCTGCTGCATTTGCTGCTTTCTTTCGTGTATTTGCTGAAACTATTCCAGAAATGGCACCCGCATGGGAGATGCTATTATGCTCTGTCGCTGTTCTTAGTATGTTTGTCGGTAACCTAGGTGCCATCATGCAAACTAATATAAAAAGAATGTTGGCATTCTCCAGTATTTCGCATGCAGGTTATTTATTAATTGCGGTTATAGCAAAAAGCTCACTAGCTGGTTCAGGACTTTTGTTTTATATGCTCACCTATACTTTCACAACTTTTGGAGCATTTGGAATCATAATTTTACTAGGCCGAAAAGGTCAAGAAAATCTGGAAATAGAAAATTACTCGGGTCTAGCGTACAAACACCCAATACTGGCAATCAGCATGACTGTTTTTCTTCTTTCTCTAGGAGGTTTACCACCTTTTGCTGGTTTCGTTGCTAAATTCTATCTTTTTAGTGCGGCTATGGAAGAAGGTTTTGTAGCATTAGTAATTATAGCGGTTCTAAATAGTGCTATTTCATTTTATTATTATTTAAAAGTGGTCGTTTTCATGTACATGAAGGAACCCGCAGGAGAATTCCAAATCTCTTTGGCACCTATGACCTTATTCGTAATTATCATTGGAATTATTGGAACTATTGATTTAGGCATCTTCCCAGATTCAATTATTGCACTAACCAACATTCCCTAGCACTTAAAGTTTATTCAGCAATTTAATTATCCCTTGTATTTGATCTTATATAATTCTCATTAAGCGCCAACCTTTATAATTTAACTACATTTTTTAAGACCTTAAACTAACAAATGCAATAAGAACCTAAACTGGTCTTATTAAAAGAGTTAAGCTATAATTCACGACCTATTATCTTAAAATAATATAGCGAGTTGAAAACAAACTATGAAGATGCATCATTTAGATAAAGAGCAAGTAGCAGCTATAATGCTGAAAGTAAAACAAGTGGTAGAGTCAGGGGAATATCCGGCAGAAGTCATAGAAGAGATTTTTAAACTCTCGGAAGTCGATGGTGGAAAATTTTTAGAGTGTAAATCTCACCCTATCCAGAAAGAAAAAGTTAACTTCGAAATTGACCCAGAGAAAGGCGTCCGTTTTTTTGATCCTTTCAATTTTTTCACTCGTGGGATTTATAAAGATATGGATGGTTTGACTGTGTGGACCCAAGACAATCTCAAAGAACCTTGGGAATATGATGAGTAAAAAAATTGAGCACCAATAGGACAAAATTAAAAAAACTTGTAATTTTTTACAAGCTTTATTGAAATCGTTTAAAACCTAGTTTAGCTTTTTTCTTGGTCTTTACTAAAATCGTAGGAACCCTTTCTGGGTAAAGATGCTGTGAAGCTATCTGCAGCCTCTTTCATTGCTAAGTCTTTTGCATCGCCTTCTTCCTGGGCTTTTTTCCTCGCAAGCGCTTCTTTCTCTTCATCTGTTAAATTTTCCTCAGATTCAGCCTCTTTACCCTCTTCAATTGCAGTTTGCTGACTCTCTTCTACCTGAGCGTTTTCATCGTCTTCTTGCGCCTCTTTCATAGAGGATTTAAAGTTCTTAATACTACGACCAAAAGCACTACCAATTTCAGGAAGTTTTCCCGCACCAAATATAATCATTATAATGATCAAAATGACCATCAACTCAGGAAACCCGATTCCCATCATAATTCTTACCCTCCAAAATATTTTTAATAACCCTAGTGTCTATTTCTACTAGAGTATGCTTCATTCAAATTTATTGATTTATCTTAGTTTATCCTTTTTTGTTTGGTGAATACAAGAGAATACTAGCCAAGGTTTAAAAAAGACCAATTCCTAGCTAGGAGTAAGCTAACAAATTCGACTCGAGTGACTTGCCTGATTGAATCAAGCTTTTCTCAAGGACTCAATTGCTTTTTTATAATCTTTAGTATTAAAAATGGCAGACCCGGCCACCAAGACACTTGCTCCTGCATCTTTAATTTTTCCAGCATTCTCGGATTTGATACCACCATCGACTTCTAATTCGATAGGGTTTTCATAATGCGACATCACATCATTAAGGTTTTGAATTTTGTCGAGCATGGAAGGAATAAACGTTTGCCCACCAAAACCAGGGTTTACCGACATTAACAATACCATGTCTATTTCATGAAGAACTTCTTCCAAAGAAGATAAAGGTGTCGCTGGATTAAGGACAACACCTGCTCTCACTTCTTGCTCCCTAATTAATTGAATGGTTCTATTTAGATGTGTGCAAGCTTCGACATGGACAGTAATAATATCAGAGCCTGCACTAGCAAAATCCTTAATATAAGCATCAGCATTATCAATCATTAGGTGGACATCTAAAGGCAATTCTGTCACTTTACGCACCGATTCCACGACTGCAGGTCCAATAGTAATATTTGGAACAAAATGTCCATCCATTACATCAATATGAATCCAATCTGCACCGGCTTGCTCTACTGCTTGAACCTCATCATTCAAACAACCAAAGTTGGCGGAAAGAATTGAAGGAGCGATGATCACCTCGGGGTTGTTTTGTGCCATCAAATAAAATCTCTTTTTTAATTGTTATAACAAAAGTTTTTTGAAGCATATCATAAAGCCGGAAAGCTGTCTCAATATAATACATTGGTTTAAAAAAACCATTTTCTTTATAATGTATAACTTTATCCTCAACATCGAAACTAAACCGTGGAATCAAAATTAATATTGCTTCGAGAAAAAATTAAATCCTATTTAATGCAAGACCACAATATGCTTATATTGGCTGCTTTAATTGGTTTTCTTGCAGGTTTAGCTTCCACGGTCTTTAGATGGATGATCGAATTTTTTGGAATAATTTTTTCATCTGAAGGACTATCATTAATTGGAGTTACAGGAACAGCAATACCTTTCCTTATACCCCTGATGCCAATGTTTGGAGGAATCATTACAGGCGTAATATGCCATTTCTTTCCAGATGCAGTTAAAGAAAATGGAGTACACCGTGTAATGCATGCTGTAGCACTCAAAGCCGGAAAAATACGTAAACGCACTCTTATAACCTGTTCTACAACTTCCGCATTGACTATCGGTTCAGGTGGTTCTGCAGGTCGAGAGGGACCCACCGTTCAGATTGGATCAGCAGTAGGATCTGCATTAGGAAATCTTTTTCATTTATCTAGGGAGCGGGTGCAGGTATTAGTTGGGTGTGGAGCTGCTGCAGGGATTGCAGCATCTTTTAATGCCCCTCTTGCAGGTGTTCTATTTGCACTTGAAATCATCCTAGGCGATTTTACTATTCATACTTTCAGCCCTATAATTATTGCTTCAGTAATCGGTACGGCAACGGGAAGGGCTCTAGAAGGAAACGAAATAACATTTCATGTCCCTGTTCATCAACTAGTCAGCTATTCCGAAATTATTTTTTATTTATTTCTCGGACTTTTATGTGGGCTTATTTCCCGTTTATTTACTTTGGCTTATTTTAAATCCTTCGATTTTTTTGACACCAAAGTTTCTATTCCAAAACCCTTAAAACCAGCTCTAGGTGGACTGATAATAGGCCTGATTTCTATAGCCTTTCCTGCAATCCTCGGAAATGGTTACGAATTCATGGAGCAAGCTTTGTCCGGAAATCTATTGTGGAGTATGGCCTTTATATTAATTTTTCTTAAAGTATTTAGCACTTCAATAACCCTTGGCTCAGGTGGGCTTGGAGGTGTTTTTGCCCCATCACTTTTTATAGGGGCTATGTTAGGTTCTACGTTTGGTGCTCTTATTCACGGAATCTTTCCTGAGCTAACAGCTTCACCTGAGACTTATGCACTTGTAGGAATGGGTGCAGTAGCAGGTGCAGTGATGCAAGCACCATTAACCAATATCTTAATGCTATTTGAGTTGACAAATGATTACACTATTATTCTTCCCATTATGATCACCTGTATAGTTTCGGCATATACTTTCAGAGGATTTTCAAAATATTCTATTTATATTCAAAAATTACTTAATGAAGGAATAAATATTCAACATGGGCGAGAAGTTTCTATTTTAAATTCAATACATGTTGATGATGTAATGAATAAAGAGATTACTACCATTCCTGAAGGGATGCCATTCAGAAAAATTTTAGAAACTATCTCTTACTCTAAAAATTTTTATTTTCCCGTTGTCAATAGTCAGGGTGAAATGTCTGGAATTTTATCCTTTCATACTGTGAGAGAAATGATTTTTGAGGAGGATCTTGGTGACCTAGTTGTTGCTAATGATCTCTCAGTAAAACCGGTAAAATATCTCATTCCAGAAAACAATTTAAATCAAGCAATGGAGTTGTTTGCTCAACTGGATGTAGAACAACTCCCTGTTGTCCAAAAAAATGACATAAAAAGAGTCATAGGTATGGTAAATCGAGGTGAAGTAGTAGCAGCTTATAATAGGGAGGTATTAGTTTCTGAGTTTGACCGATGAACCAATGTTAATTCTTTTATCTTAACCTGAATTGCCCTTAAAATTCTGCAAAAGCTTGGTTTATACAAAAAAATATTTTATTTGTTAATTAAAACAAAAGGAAAATGTCACTTTTTTTAAATTATTTTATAAAAACTGAAGAACAAAACAATCAGTATTTTTAAATCGGCATGGGTTTATTAAAGGAATTTATCATTAAGGCTAAGAATATCTGCCATTAATTCATGTCCAATGGAATTAGGGTGACAAAGATCTGGAAACAAAAAAATAAGTTTATTTTCCTCTTCTATGATTTTCCCGTAAGCCTCAAAATAATTAACAAATTTTTCTGGATAAAAATTATGAATTTTATTTAAATACGGCTTAAAAAGTTCAGGAAAATTATAGAATGGTATATCCAAGGCTTTTGCTGCGGTTTCAGCAGCAGCTCCATATTCTCCATCATTACAAATATTAATAAATATCGGCGTTCCACCCTCTTCTAATATCGATGCAAAAATAAATTTAAGATTTTTTTTATATTTCTCTACCGAGACTCTCCGGTTTTTGGTTTCAGAAATAGGAGGTTCAGGAAAATAATGAAGAATTGACTTTAACCATTTATATAGTTTTAATCGATTTAGCGACCAATTAACTTTTCCAAGCAAAGAGTTTCGAGTCTGAAAGTATATTTGATCTGATTTTATAGAAGGGTAAGAATCATTAGCCCCAAAAGATACCAGAGCGATATCACCTTTTTTTACTTTTACCTTATCTCCCAACAACAATCGTCCTTGATACGAAGTAAAACCCGGAATAGAGTAATTTTTAACAATTAGCTTTGTAATTTTATTAGATTGATTAATTTTTTCTTTAAGTATTTGAGAATAAGAATCTTCAAAATTTACACCCCATCCAAAACTAGTTGAATCTCCCAGAATATGAAGGACCCGACCTTCTACCTCAGAATATTGCCTCTTAGGTGATTGCAGCGATATACGATTACCAATTGAATCAGAAACTATTGTCCAAGAAGAAAGTTTGTCTTTAAATACAGGGGAAGAATAATTTGAAACATTTAGCTGCAGGTTAGGTTTTAATAAATAACCATAACGTAAATCCGGTTTATAAGCATAAACATCTTTATTTACGAAGTCCTGAGCCGCAATAAAACTCTGGTATCTAGCTAACACCAAAGGATCCAACTCTTCCATCCAAGCGGGAACCTTAAATTTTTTATACGGAAGGGTCGGTTGAAATCCAGAAAACCTTAAAACACTTTCTAGTAAGCCAAAAAAAATTAATACAAAAAATGTAGAATACAAAAAATGTTTAAGCTTAATTTCTCTATATTTTGTTTCCACAATAAAAGCTTTGGTTAAGAAGCTGTCCTATCGTATCTATTTAACAAAAGGGAGTTTCCTACAACGAACAAAGAACTTAAGGACATTGCAGCAGCTGCAAATACAGGCTGCAAAAGAATTCCAAATGAAGGATATAAAATTCCTGCTGCAATGGGAATTCCCAGAATATTATATATAAAAGCCCAAAATAAATTTTGTCGAATTTTGGACATTGTTGCTTTACTTAATTTAATTGAATCAACAACAGCTCTAATATCTGNTCCAACNAAGGTNATATCTGAANCATCCATCGCNACATCCGTGCCGCTACCTAAAGCAATTCCCACATCGGCCGCAGCAAGGGCNGGTGCATCATTGATACCATCNCCAACCATTGCCACACAACAGTNTGAGTTTTGCAGCCTTTTAATTTCAGCTGCTTTTTCTGAAGGCAAAACTTCNGAAATTACTCGATCGATACCAATTTGNTCAGCCACNGNTTTGGTTNCTTTTGCATTATCCCCNGTAAGCATGATAATTTCCAAGCCCATTGCTTTAAGAGATTTAATCACTTCTTTCACATTTGACTTTACAACATCTTTTGTGGCGATTAGACCTGCAACATAACCGTCAATACAAACAAGAATAGTGGTTTTCCCCTGATCTGCAAGCTTTTCCAAATCAGCTTTAACTGGTGAGATATCAATTTTTTTATTTATCATTAATGTTTTATTACCAATTAATACCTTTCTATTCTTTATTGCACCTTCAATACCGAACCCAGGCAATGCATTAAATATAGTAGGAGATTCAAAACTTACTCCTTTTCTTTTAGCCTCAACTTCAATAGCTAATGCAATGGGGTGTTCGGAACCTTTTTCTAAAGATGCCGCTAAGGAGAGTATTTGACCAGCATCCCATTGGGTTTGGTTCGCTTGAAGAATATCTGTCACTTCAGGTTTTCCTAAAGTCAGTGTACCTGTTTTATCGAAAACAATAGTATCAAGGTTTTCAATACGCTCTAAGGCGTCACCCCCCTTTATCAAAATACCCATTTTGGCACCCTTACCTGTTCCTACCAATATAGCCATTGGAGTCGCTAAGCCTAACGCACAAGGACAAGCAATAATAAGCACAGAAATAAAAATCATGAGAGAAAACGCAAAAAACGAGGATTGTATATCAGCAACAGAACTCCCAAAAAACCACCAGAATACGAATGATACCAAGGCAATCCCGATTATCAATGGCACAAAAATTCCCGCAATTTTATCTGCTAATTTCTGAATTGGTGCTTTCGAATTCTGTGCGTTTTCTACCAGCTTAATTATTTGCGCCAAGGTACTATCTTTACCTAAACGCTTTGCTTTCATTTTAAAAAAACCAGTTTTATTGATACTNGCGCCATAAACATCATCTCCCACACTNTTCTCNNCTGGAANACTTTCTCCAGTTATCATTGATTCATCAACCGATGAACTNCCTTCATACAGTTNTCCATCAACCGGAATCCGATCTCCAGGGCGCACTAAAATACGATCTCCCACTATAAGTTCTGAAANTTCGACATCCNTTTCTATTCCTTGTCTTTCTACTTTTGCTATTTTAGGCTGTAAGTTCATTAATTTTCTGACCGCAATTGAAGCATTNTTCTTTGCAAATGANTCCAGCCATCTTCCTAACAACACAAGCGAAATAATCATGACTGACGTATCAAAAAAGACCTCTGCGTCTCCTTCAATATGGCTTATAACGGAAGGAAAAAAAGTAACCACACTACTGTATAAATAAGCGGAGGAAGTTCCAACCGCTATGAGAGTATTCATATCAGTATATCCGTGAAGAATTCCTTTCCATGCACCAAGGTAAAACTTTCGTCCACAATAAAACTGAACAGGCGCGGCCAAAACAAACAAAATAATATTTAAATGCGCATAAGCAAAAATCTCTTTGCCCTTGAAACTAAGAATTATTACTAAAATACTGACTATTGCACTGAAAGCTAATTCAGCTTTTAAAGTGGCTTGATCTTTTATTTTTAGTTTTTCTTCATCAGNATAAAAATATTCATTTGTTTTAANTAATTGATACCCAGCCTTATNTACAGATTCTTTGAGATCNTCAAANCTAATTAGGAANGAATAATATTTAATAATTGCTTGCTCTGTAGCTAAGTTGACTTTGACATCNAAAATTCCANCAAGNGAAGAGATATTTTTTTCAACTCTTGANACACAAGANGCACAGGTCATACCCTTTACTAAAAAACTTTTGTTAATAGTGGGTACTTCAAAACCAAGTTTTTGAATCTCCATCGGAAATCGCACAGGCGCTATAATTCGAGGGTCAAAATTTATAGTTGCTGTTTCTGTAGCAAAATTTACTTTGGCAGAATGAACGCCTTCTAATGCACAGATTTTTTTCTCAATTCGTGCTGAGCAACTCGCACAACTCATGCCTCTGACAGTGAAAATCACTTTTTTATTTTTTTCTAAAAACAAATCTCGCATCATCTATGACTTAAGTTAATAATGCTTTGGCGAATAACCTCTTGTCATTTTCGGGGATTTTTAACATTAATAGAACCCTTTATTTAAATAAAAGGTTTTAATGAAAAAATAAGGCGGGATTTAAACCTACTACTTTTTATTAAAAATAAGAGTTTTAAGTGTAATAACTCCATAACCTATTAAAAAAATAGCTATTAAACTACTGGAAAACGAACTCTTTCCAACCGCTCTTGTAAAAATAAATATTCCTACTCCACTCAAAACTAGCCCCAAAAAAAAGTACCCGGCCGTTCTATAAAAAGGTTTTTTTGAAGATGATTTATTTACTTCAACTTGTTTTTGCTTGAGTTGCCTGCGCCATTTAAGAATATAGTAAGTTTGGCGAATCCAATTTAGTAGTCCATCATCTTCGATTAAGCTTGTACGGCAGTACATGCAATGGCTATCTGTATTGCGGTTTGGAAACCCGCAATTGAGACACAGCTTTAAATCTTGGTTTCCACTTATAACTATCGGTTCTTTTCTGGAATCATCCATTTACATATAGCTCCAAATTTACTTAACCTATCGGCTACTATATAAAAAAGTTTAAAAACCTACTATGTTTTTTAGGTTGGAAAATTTTATTACTTATAAGTGAAACTGTCAATTCCCGTTGGATTATGAATTTAGCTAAATAGGTTTAAAAATAGTGTTCTAATTTTCCTAATTGCCTAGCTGCATTGATTTATCTATAATCCACTTTTAATAATCCAACCAGAAAAAAAATGAAAACCTTAATATTTTTAATTTTTTTTATACTTACAACTTTCCCATCCTATGGCAAGAAACTCAAACCAGTGAATATGGTACTANTTCAACAGGGATCCTTTCANATGGGAAGTAAAAANTCCATGCTGGAATTGAAACCACATGATCTTTTTAANTCCGATCGNCATACACTAGGTCCTGAAAATCCAGCACACGAAGTNTATNTTGANAGCTTTTTNATTGANAAGTATGAAGTTTCAAATGATNCTTATACAAAATTCATNAAGGAAACAGGAGCCAAAAAACCCAAAGGATTNAATAATCCAAATTTNAACAACCCTCAGCAACCGGTTGTGGGAATAAACTGGAAAGAAGCCTTCAAATTTTGTAATTGGCAAGGTAAAAGATTACCCACAGAAGCNGANTGGGAAAAAGCAGCTAGGGGTAAACGCCCNGTAAAATATCCTTGGGGNAACNTACCTCCNGACTCNAGTAGTCTCAATTATAATGAGGAAATAAANAAAACCTCACCCGTNGGNTCTTATGAAAAAGGTAAATCAGATTATGGGGTCTATGACCTTTCTGGGAATGTNTCAGAATGGGTAAATGACTGGCATTTCCCTGAATACTATCTCTTTTCCCCAAAAAATAATCCCCANGGNCCNGAAAAAGGNCAATATAAAGTGATTCGCGGGGGTAGCTGGAGAAATAACGCTGAGGACGTTAGCCTTGTATATCGAAATGCAACCACTCCCAGAAATCGTTCTTTAGCGATCGGCTTTCGATGTGNCAAGTCTCTANANTAGNGTTTCAATTGTTTAATTTTGTCNAATATAATATTAGCAATTTCTGTCTTGGTCATNCGTGGAAGATTTTCAATTTTTTCNTTGGAATCGATCAAGTGTACCTGNTTACTNTCNGACTGAAATCCAATACCTGGNGCACTGATATCGTTAGCCACAATTAAGTCGAGTTTCTTTTTTCTTAACTTTTCAAGCGCACTTTGAATCAAATTTTGAGTCTCCGCTGCGAAGCCTACCACAAACTGCCTAGATTTAACTTTCGAAACTTCCATTAAAATATCTTTAGTAGGTATAAGGTTCAGCACCAAGTTACCCCCATCTCTCTTTTTAATTTTTTCCTTTTCGAGTCTTTCAACTGTAAAATCGCCCACAGCCGCNGACATAACTAANACGTCAGATCTAGGAAAATAATGCTGAACCATACTATTCATTTCTGCTGCAGTTTTACAAAGCTTCAGTTCCACTCCATAAGGCGGCTTAAGATAGGTAGGACCACTAANCAAAANCACNTCTGCTCCCCTAGCTTCTGCNTTTTCGGCAATTGCGTATCCCATTTTGCCTGAAGAGGGATTAGAAATATACCTTACCGGATCCAGAGGCTCATGAGTTGGACCTGCTGTCACTAGAATTCTTAAACCCTGTAAATCNNCAAGTTTACNAAAGTAACTCTTTACCGTGGCTAATATAATCTCAAGATCGGCTAATCGTCCATGACCAATGGTCCCACAAGCCAAATGACCGTCTTCTGGATCGATAATTTCCACACCGCGCGATTTTAGTTTTTCTATGTTTTCCTGGACTGCCAAATGTCCCCACATATCGCTATTCATGGCAGGAGCAACNAATACCGGNCCTTTAAATGCCAAATAAAGACTNCTTAAAGCATCATCTGCTAAACCNNTCGCCATTTTTCCAATGGTCGAAGCTGTAGCGGGTGCTACTAATAAAAGGTCGGCTTGTTCAGCAATACGGATATGCTCCATATTTGCGGAGTTTTTAGAATTAAAAAGCTGGTGGTAAACCGGATTTCCAGATAAGGTTTCAAAAGTCAAAGGAGTCACAAACTCTGCTGCATTAGCACTCATGGAGACATGAACTTCAATGCCTTCTTTCATAATCATTCTTAATAATTCAACAGCCTTATAAGTCGCTATTCCGGCAGATACGGCTAAAGCAATTTTTTTATTTTGCATTTCAATTTTATTTAGAGTTAAGTGTCCAGATTATAATAATTTATTTCGATGCAATCAATGTGTTTGAAATAAATTTCTCTTCGATTGGTTTCTGAAAAAGCTTATTTCTTTTTTAAGCACTGTTGAAAGCTCGAAAAAACAACTTATTATTTCTGATATGATTATTTCAAAACCTCAAACTGCTTTACATAGTTTTCCCCACCATCCGCTTCAACAGAGCTCAACCCTTTCAATCTCCTGCATTAGTTTTTTGGTATGCTTGTTGAATTTCACCTTAAGATAATCATAATTATTTTTCATTGCCCAATTAGAAGAAGAATGAATACATATTATGAGTAAAAATAAAATAAGCTTAGCCCTATGTAATTCATAAACAGACCTGAATAAGAAATTCAAAGAAGTTTTTTAATAGTATTTTAATTTTGACCGGAATTAAAAATAAGCACAAGATTTAAACAGTTCTAAATATATCCTTTAGTTTAGTGGAAAATAGAGAATCACTGTATTAAATTGATCCATTAAACATTGCAATAATAGCTCGATTATTATAAAAACTAAGCATGGAAGGATAGATTATTTTTCCACAACCATTGTAAATTTAACTTTCAACAGTTATTTTGAATTTAATAACAATTTTCATAATACATGATTCAAACGACCAACATCCCTCTTGGTATGAAGACTTAAAAAAAGAAGGTTTCACAGTATTTGTTTTTCCTTCTATCAAGGGTATTCAAATGGATAATAATCCTCAAATCTTTATCTTAAATTCAAAAGTGGATAATGAAAGCAGCATTAAGTTAATCGAAAAAATTAAAGCCCAAAGTATTCCTACCATTCTTTGCTCAGAATATGGCAAAGATAAAATGAGTTTCCCAATTTGGGCCTCTGATATGAGGGTTGTCAAATCTGGAGATTACAGAGATTTGAAGTTGACCATCCAAGAAGCTCTAGAACAACTCAAAGGAATGAGTAACCGATGAAAAACTCTGACATCGAACCTAGGTTCATTGCTGTTGAAGGTGCCATTGGAGCTGGAAAAACATCTCTAGTGAATCTTCTTGGCGAAAACTATGGTGCAAGGTTAATACTAGAAGAAACTGAATCCAATCCCTTTATTTCGAAGTTTTATGAAGACAAAGAAGCATATTCCTTCCAAACTCAGATTTTTTTTTTACTAAGCCGTTACAATCAATATATGCAACTTGCGCAAAGGGACCTTTTTAATTCAGTCGTTGTTATTGACTATCTATTTCAGCGGGATAAAGTTTTTGCCCGACTTAATTTAGAAGATCATGAATATAATTTATACGAACAAATTTTCAGCCTAATTAATGTTAAAACTCCAAAACCAGATTTAGTCATCTACTTGCAGGCCAACACAGAAGTATTGCAAGAAAGGGTTGCCAAAAGAGGACGAGATTACGAAGCATTTATTGACCCTGATTATCTCGATTCCGTCAATAAGGCATTCAATAATTTCTTTTTTTATTATTCTGAGACACCTCTTTTGGTTATAAATACCAATGAGATCGATTTTGTTGAGAAAAAATGCGACCTAAATGAGTTGATAAAAAAGATCAATAGCCATAAAATAGGCCGCGAATATTACAATCCGCTTGGATCCTGATGGGCCGGGACGGAGAAAGCTTAGACTTGATACTTTGACGTTTAAAACAGGGAGACCCTAAAGGGCTCTAAGTTTTAGCTTACGTTTAAAAATCATCTTGCTTTTCTTTGGGCAATTGCCAAGGGTATCGTAAAATCATTTGCGATCTCCTCCTTCCTCCTGATTGATTCACAGCAATAAATAATAAATAAAAATGAAAACTCAGGCTGTCACCGTTCCGTCTATTACGACAAGAAAAAAGTCAGGAAAAAAAATTACTGCTTTAACTGCCTATGATTACAATTTTGCAAAATTGCTTGATCGAACCTCAATAGATATTCTTTTAGTAGGCGATTCATTGGGAATGGTTTCTCAAGGAAATGCAAATACCCTTTCTGTTACCCTTGAAGATATTGTTTATCACACGCGATGCGTTAACAAAGGGGTGCAAAGAGCATTAGTAGTTGCAGACATGCCTTTCATGTCTTACCAGGTTTCTGTAGAAAGTGCCGTTACCAATGCTGGCATTTTAATCCAGCAAGGCGGAGCGGCTGCCGTAAAACTTGAAGGTGGCGGGCGAATAATTAGTCAGGTTAATGCAATTATAAAGGCTGGGATCCCGGTAATGGGACATGTTGGTTTAACTCCTCAATCAGTTCATCAGTTTGGGGGATACAAGATACAAGGCAAGACCTTTCTCGACTCAAAACAAATCAAACAAGACGCAAAGGACTTACAAAAAGCAGGGGTCTTTGCCTTGGTTTTAGAAGGTATACCAGAAGAGTTGGCTGCAGAAATCACTATTGATCTTGAAATCCCCACTATAGGAATAGGCGCTGGATCGAAGTGCGACGGGCAAATTCTCGTAACTCATGACCTGCTTGGTTTAAACCCTGACTTTGCACCAAAGTTTGTTAAACGTTACGCGTATTTATCAGACGTAATTCAAAATTCAGTCAAGGACTTTATTAACGAAGTTCAAAACGAAACATTCCCAGGCTCTGAACACACCTACAACTTAAAACAAATCGCCCTTAAACAGGTAAATGATGACCGTTGAATTAAAACAAAAAATAGTCGTTCTTTCTTCCATTGAAGAAATGAAAAAAGTTTCTGCCTCTTTTTGCGATCAAACTATAGGTTTGGTGCCAACGATGGGGTATTTACACAAAGGACATATGAGTCTAATAAAAAATTCCGTACAAACCTGTGACCAAACTATAGTAAGTATATTTGTCAATCCTAAGCAGTTCAGCTCCAATGAAGATTTTGATATTTATCCTCATGATCTATCAGGAGACTTAGAAAAGCTAGAATCTTCAGGAGTAGGTGCGTTATTTTATCCTGACAAAGAAGCAATTTATCCTGAAGGATTTAAAACAAATATAGAAGTAGCAACAATTACCAATAAATTATGTGGGATAAGCAGACCTAATTTATTTAAGGGGGTAGCAACTATAATTATTAAACTTTTTAATATCATTCGTCCACAACATGCCTTTTTTGGAGAGAAAGATTGGCAGCAGCTTGCAGTCATAGAAACTTTAACCAAAGATCTAAATATGGATGTTCAAATTCACAGAGTTCCGTTAATGCGTGAGGCAGATGGTTTGGCTATAAGCTCACGAAACTCAAATCTGTCACCTAAGGATAGGGTAAAAGCTCTTTGCCTTTCAAAATCATTGGATTTTGCAAAACAAAAAATTAAACAAGGAATGGTTTCTTCAGCAGAATTACGAAGGCACATAAAAAATATTATTTCCTCAGAGTCTGGCACACAAATCGATTATATTTCTATTTGTGACCCCGAAAACTTAGAAGAAAAAAAAGACGTTAAAGGCAGAACTTTGATTGCACTGGCAGTCAAATTTGGGCCTACCCGACTCATTGATAATTGCATAGTTGAGGGTTAAAAATTGCAAAGAATAATATTGAAATCCAAGCTACACCGAGCTACCGTAACAGGCACTGAAATTGATTATGAGGGTAGTATCGCGATCGATGAGGATTTGATGGATCGTGTTGACATACAACCCTATGAGCAGGTACATATTTACAATATTAATAACGGTAGCCGTTTTATTACCTATGTGATAGCCGCAAAACGGGGTTCTGGGACATTTTCAATAAATGGGGCAGCTGCACGTCTCGCACAGATAAATGATCGCATCATCGTTGCGGCTTATGGTAATATAGATACTGAAAAGGAAAAATATCAGCCCAAAACAATCCTCCTCGATGCTTCAAATAAAGTGATCAAGGATTCTTAATCTTAATAAGGCAATGATATTTTTTAATGTACTCATAATGTTAAAAGAGGCGAATTAAGTTGGGAGAAATATTTAATTATATAGCATTCGGGTTTATGTTATGGATGTGTATGGATTGCATTCAAAGACGTGAGCATTTTGTATGGATAATCATAATAATTTTGCTTCCGCCTATTGGCGCAGTAGCCTATTTTTTTGCAATAAAAAATCGGGCTGGAACCGTGCCGAGCAAGGCAGTGGGTGGAAATATAATTTCTTTCGGCAAGTCTGAAAAAAAGGAAGTAGAAACTGATGAGACATTACAATTAAAAGAGCTAATAGGCAAATATCAAAAAGCCTACCACTATGAAAAACTTGGACAGGCTTATGTGGAACAAAAAAATTATGAGTCTGCGATTGCCAATTTTGAAGAAGCTATCCAGCGTGACCCTGAAATGTTGGAAGCTAGATACGGGCTTGCAAAATGCTTGCATGGCTTACAGCGTTACGATGAAGCCTCCACCGTATTAGAAAAATTAACTACTCTAGATAAAAAATATGACTACGGGAATGCAATATTTGGGCTTGCAGAATGCTATCGTTTAGCTGGAAATGATGAAAAAGCATTAGCAGCTTACGGAGAAGTAATTAATTCGTTTCATTTTTTCAAAGCGTATTATCACTACGCAAGATTACTCGATAAAAAAGGCAAAAAGCAGGAAGCTATAGATTACATGAAAAGCATTGTTGGTTCCTCAAAAGACCTGCCAGACTATAAACTCGAAAAAGAGCGTTTCTGGATAGATGAAGCCTATAAATACTTAAGGAAGAATGGAATCGAATTAGCTTAGAAATTTATAGGTTTATCCCCACCAGGCTATGACCATCCTTTCAAATAATTTAAAAGTTATTCGTAAAAATCTAAACCACACACAGACATCTTTAGCTAAAGCCCTAGATATAGGATTCCGAAGTTATGTTCGCTACGAGGCAGGTGAAAGAGACGCACCCGTCTCTGTCATAGTGAAAATAGCACGATTAGGCAATATATCACTAGATCACCTTTTAACAACAAAAGTTCTTCCTGAAGATTTAAAAATTCCTGACCAAAAAGATTTTCCGACTTCTAATGCTCCTATTGAAGTGATTGGTGGTAATTTTGAGGAAGGACGTTTGATGTTCAAAGGTATTTTAAAAGACAATCTCGTCACCACAAATAAGGAAGAACAAGAAATTATTGGTTTTTTTCGAAAAATGAGTCTAGCCAATCGCAAAATGTTTATACTAAATGCCGAATGGATTCTTAATAATTCCCGCAAGTCTGGTCATCGTAATAGAGAAAAAAAAAATTCCCGCAAAGAAGAAAAAGATAAAACCGCTGACAAACTTAAAAACCTGGCGAAATCCATCAAAAAAATTACAGTCCGCGGTTAATCAAATAGCTAGGAAAGTTATTAATAAAATTCTATCTACATGTTGGGATAGAAATATTTATTGCCTTACTATTTTCGGAGAAATTTTTTCAGAATATCGTCCATATCGAATAGAAGTGATATGGGTCTTCCATGTGGACAGGTAAAGGGCATGCTCGTTTGTTCTAAATCAGAAATTAATTTACGAATCTGTTCAAGGTTCAAAGTATGGTTAACCTTAATGGCATTGCGACAGGACATCATTATCAAGACGTCTTCATATTTATCATGAAGAATATCTTCATGCCCTCCCTTCGGAAGAAGCTCGATGGTATCCCGAAGGATTTTTTCGTTATCAATATTTTTTAAAATAGCTGGAACAGAACGCAAAAGAAATTCGTTCTTTCCAAAGCTTTCTAGTTCCAATCCTAGTTGCTGCAATCGTTCCAGATGAGGAATCAGTATTTCTGTCTCTACAGGAGAAAGTTCAACCGTAAGTGGAAACAAAAGATTTTGTATTTCAATTTTTTTCTCCTTTGCTGCTTCTCGGAACCTTTCATATAAAATTCGTTCATGCGCCACATGTTGGTCTACGACCAATAAACCCTTTTTTCCCTGCATAATAATAAATGAACTATCCAACTGGCCGAGCGGTTCAAATTCAGAATAAATAAGATTTGAAACGGGAACGGGTGATTTATCGAATCCCATCACCTGCTGCGGCAAAGAAGGCCGATTTGGCTCGAAATCATCTGAACGGCTCATTCCTCTTAAAACTTCGGGAATTTTTTCTTGCTTGAATGCACACGTTTCATCCTGTTTTACCATCCCAGAAGCTATTTCTTGCCTAAAACCCGGATTGCTGTAAGTAGTATTTATCGGAATATCATCATAAATAGGACCGCTTTCTTCTACCGTTGTCTGCAAATTCTTTTCAAGGGCATCACGGACACTATGCGAAACAAATTGATGAACATCTTGCTGAAAAGCAAATCGCACCTCTGCTTTGGAGGGGTGAACATTAACATCCATCAATCTGGGATCCATATTTAAATATAAAAACAATGCCGGATGCTTACCCTTTGGTAACAAGTGACTATAACCTTGTTGGGTAGCATGAAGTATTACTTTATCTCGGACAAATCGGCCGTTGATAAAACAATATTGTGCAGAGCGATTAGAGCGGCTGTAAACCGGGTTTGAAACATAACCTTGCAGTTTATAATCACCTGAACTTGACTCAACTTGCACTAGTGACTTAGCAAGTGTCACTCCAAAAAGTTCTGCAATACGGTAAGAATTCTGATCGGTTGGTAAAGTTCGGATAACTTCCCTTCCATTATGAGTAAGTTGAAACTGAATAGCTGGATAGGCCAACGCATGCTGCGTGACTACCTGAGTAATATGTGAAAACTCGGTAGAATCTCCCTTTAGAAATTTACTACGCGCAGGGGTCGCATAAAATAAATTATCCACTTCAATAGTCGTCCCCTGAGGACAAGCAAAATCCTTTTCCTCTATAAGAGTTCCTCCCTCAACAATTACTAATTTCCCGCCCTGGTACTCATTACGAGAACTAATGCAACGAACTTTTGCAACAGAAGCAATACTAGGTAGGGCTTCACCACGAAAACCCAGAGAACAGATTGTTTCCAAATCACTAAATTCAGAAATTTTACTGGTGGCATGTCTGGCAAAAGCAAGCCTACACTCATCTGGCAACATACCCATACCATTATCCATGATATGAATTTTCTTTTTGCCGCCACCTTCAATATCTAACCGGATGAGTGTAGCCCCTGCATCTATGGAGTTTTCCACCAACTCCTTAACAACCGAGGCCGGTCTTTCCACCACCTCTCCAGCTGCTATCTGATTTGCTAAATCTTCGGAAAGAATTCGTATTTTCGAATTATTTATATCTTCAAGTGAGAGCATAACATTCCTTGTTAGAGCGGATCTGTACTAGATAAGGAAAAGATAAGGGATTAAATGCTTGCATGTTTTTTAAAATAAATTTAAAACGATTGCAAGCTAATCGGCGCAAACTAAAAAAACCTTATAAAATTTATTATAGAATTTCATTATTTCACTCAAATAACAAATGAAATTATAAGAAAGAAATTTAAGGTGTCTTTAGGCTACTAGCAGGTCAAAAAATCAGCCCGAACCTAAAATCGCATAGGTTTTCAGAAGCTTGGATAATTATCAATCGGCTTTCAACATATTTTTCAGTTCGGATTTAAGCTTGTTGTTTTGTTGAGCAAGGGGCTCTTTTGGCTTTGATAATTGAAGAGACGCCATCATTTCATTATGTATTTTTTGTATACTTTCTATTCCACTACGCATTGCTGTTAGATTGCTACATTCTCTTTTCTTTGATTTGACAAGTAACCTTTCCATTAATTCAGCTTCTCGCTCAAGATTACCCAAAAGAATATTCATGTGGCGATTATATTTATCAATGGGCTGGTTGCTTTGAAGCGTTTGGTGGACACCCTTGTGAACCTTCAAAGTTCTATCTAGTTTTAATTTAAATTTTTTTTTCAATTTCAAACAATTCTCATTTTGTGTTGAGCCTTGATTTTTATCACCCTTTATTTGCGCCTGAACAATCGCTGTCGAACAAAAGAAAAACAAGATTAGGCTTAATGTAATTTTTTTAATGTTTTCCATCTAAATATCACCCCAAAAGTTCTAAGAATTTAAATATAAGTTATTTTTACTATTTAATAATAAGGCACATTGAGTTCATAAAATAATGCTAAACCCAAAGATCACTTTTAAGCATTGTAATACCTATATCCAAATAATAAATTTTATTACTCAATATTGTCAAAAAAAATTACTCCTTTTAGTCTGCCTTTTGTATTTATCGTAAATTAGCTACATATTACAGCTACAACCCATATAATTTACGTTATTAAAGCAGACTTCTAGAATCATACAATTTAATACTGACTGATAGTCCAATAATCCATTTTTTAAGGCTAAAAAACTTTATTTTTAGCATTTTTACAAAAAAAATGACAATATCGCTTCTGTGTCAATTGGTGATATGATTGCAAAAGATACAATTTGGAGACTCTCTATTGGACGACCATCTATTCGAAAAAAACCTTGCCTCGTTAAAAAGTCATCTATCCAAACCTGCGGACCTTCCTAATCGGCTAACTGAGAAAATCGACATTATCGATGCCAATTCTGGACTACCAACGGTTAAATACGAAGGTGTTTTACTACATAGCAAATACGACCCAAGTAAGGAAGGTATTGATTTTGCCAAAAATATCAAATCAGGTGCCCACATATGTCTTTACGGTTTCGGTCTAGGCTATCATTTAGAGCCTCTACTTGAAAAAGTTGGACCTGATGGTTTTTTGCTTGTAATAGAACTTAACCCAGATCTTCTTAGCGCAGCTATGAAGTTAAAAGATCATACCCAACTTTTTAATAACAACCGTTTTAAATTAATTTTTGGAGAGGATGAATTTGATGTATCCAATTTGATATCAAAAGAAATGGAGCGTCTTTCCGAATCTGGCTCAGATCAAATAGATGTATTATTTCATGCTCCATCATTCAAATGTTTACCCAAAATGTTTCCAGCACTAAGAAATGCTTTGGAAATATTATTAATGGAACGTAGGTTCCCAGCTGTATTTCGTGATTTAGAGCAAGGCAATTACTGTCTTAATAAAGAAAAAGTTAAAATTGCTAAGGGCATAAATTCTTTAAAAAATGCACATCAGGGAAAGCCAGCGCTTATGATAAGCGCAGGTCCTTCACTTGATTCAGTCTTACCCTATCTTAAGCATATAAAAGGGAACCTAATTTTAGCCTGTGTCGACACCGTTTTTCCTGCTCTTTTAAAAAATGGGATATACCCCGAATATGTTTTTTCCCTCGACCCGCAAATAGATAGCACGTTCTTTTTTGCAGATTATAAGAAAGGACAAACCAAACTTATTTCCACACCCACAGCAAACCATAATGTTTTAAAAATTTTTTCTGGCGAACACTATGTAGTTTACAAAGAAGGGAACAACTTCACCGACAATGCCCAATCTAAAATTAAGGGGACTACGCAAGCGGGCGGCTCAGTTGCCTGTCTTGGTGTGGATGCGTTAATCCAATTTGGATGCGAACCTATTTTTTTTACAGGTCAGGATTGCGCTTTCGCTGGCAAACGTTACTATTCAAAACACACACAGTTTAACCAAAGATTGTTTTCCAGGACTTTAGGAATCTCCCAAATCGACAAACTCCATAAAGATAAATTCCATGAAAAAAAAATTATAGAAGTGACAAGCACGAATGGAAACGCAATCAATACTGACCAAGTTATGTACAGTTACTTACGCAATCTGGAAGAAATAGCAAGCCAACACAAAAAGATTAGAATATATAACTTATGCTCACAAGGAGCTGCCATTGAAGGCGTTAAGCCTTTACACTCTGTCAGCGAATTGAGGCGTTGGTTTTTATAACGATTAAAAGATGAAACCCTTAAAATACCTCCCGCAACTTGGGTTTTTGGCTCTTATTATATTTTTAATTACAGATACGCCATTAATTAATCCAATATCATCAAATGTAAAAAACCAACTAAAACAAAACGAAGGCAGCCATACCGAAGGTAGCCACAAGGAAGGTAGTAACAACAAAAATATTTCTCAAGAAGAAAAAGAAAAAAGAATGGGAATCTTTCACTACAATGAAGGAAATAAAAACTTCAAGGAAGGTCGGTTTGATGAAGCAATAATTAATTACAAAAAAGCATTACATCATAATAAAAGTTTTAAAGAAGCAATAATAAATTTAAGCACTGCTTATATGAAAAACTCAAAGTATGATGAAACCCTGGAAACTTTAAGGAAAGGAATGTTATTGGATTCACAAAACCCTTATATCCACTACAACTACGCCTGCTATTTTTCTTTAATCGGACAACCAAAAAAAAGTTTAGAAATGCTGAAAACTGCGATCCATTTTGGTTATAACAAGTTTGATCAAATCGCAATGGATCCTGATTTAAAAAAACTTAGGGAATCTACGAACTTTAAAAACTGGTTTGACAAACAGAAAACTTAAAGTTTATTTTAGAGGAATCAACGTAACCTGTCCTAGAGGGTTTATCTTTAAACCCACTTCACCGTTTAGCAATGAAAGCATAGGTTTTCCAATGCACTCTTTTCTCCACCCCTTTAAAAGAAAATGTTCATCCAAATTTATTCTTTGTTCAAAATGAGTTGCAAAGGAATGAATACGCTTTCGATCAGCCAAAACAGAAGGCTCAATCTTTAATTCTTCAGATCGGATTTGTACAAAGGCTGACAGTAATTCTTCTATGCCGCGTGTCGTAGAATGACCATCGGACTCGGGCAATATAGGCAGTTCATCTTCAGGTACTGCATTTCCCTTTTTAATCGATTCTATAATAGCCTTTCCACTTTTACCGATTTCTTTTTGGTGAAATCCCCTAATCGAATAGAGGTCTTTAATATCANTTGGCATTTTCCTTGCGATTTCCAAAAGGGTTTCNTCTCGCACAATNGATTTTGCTAANCAATCACGATTTACAGCAACCCTTTCTCTCCAGGCNGCNAATTCTCTTAACACAGCAATATTTTNGGGTTTTANGCTCCTAAGGTTTTTAATTTTCATGTAACGTAACTGNGGATCAGGCAAAGCAAATGTATCAGGATCCTCCCAAATAGCNACCTCTCCTTNCATCCAATCGAATCTTTTGAGCTGTTTTAGTTTTTCAAGAAGNCTTTCATAGGCTGGCATNAGATAGCGCACATCATCAATAGCATAATGGATTTGATTCTGACTTAAAGGACGCCGACACCAATCTGTATAAGTTTCAGATTTATGAATACGTTTNCCTAAAGCTTTTTGAATTAACTTGGCAAAAGATATTTGTGATCCCCAACCCACAAGCGCAGCAGCAATTTGCGTATCAAAAACGGGAGGAATAACNTGCCCNCAAAGGCGCACCAAAATTTCAAGATCTTGACGAGCTGCGTGAAANATCTTTNTTTTATTCGGNTCTTTAAATATTTCTAATAAAGGAGTTAAATCATCCAAAAGAATNGGATCGATCGCTGCACACCCATTTNGNCCCGCAACCTGAATGAGTCCTACCCTATGAAAATAAGTTCTTTCNCGAACAAACTCTGTATCTACAGCAAGGACATCGGAAGAGTCGAGNCTTTTGCAAAAATCCTTTAATTGATCCGAAGATGTTATATACATAAANCCTTTTTAATNCANNANCAATAGTANGACNAAAACGNNGAATTATANGANATNATTTTNAANATGGGTAGATTAATTACNCTNAACTAANAAACAAAAAAGGCATAATGACNANGTCACNATGCCTTTTTTGTTTAAANTTATNAAANTATGCTTNGCATCAACTATCTTCTAATTGAAATTCNTCTANTGCAANATTNTTATTGTCTCCACTCATGGGAGNNCTATCTTTATCAGTAAAGTCTACTAACTTTTGTTCCCCTTCTTTCCAGAACCGATTGCTCAACTTTTTTGGGGACAGTACTTTTTTTAGTTCACCTTTTTTATCAAAAATTTTCACTTCATAGAACATAACTCGCTTTGCCTCCAGAAAATGTTCTAAATTCCTTGTTTTTAAAAGCCTTAAAAATTTTTAAAAACGAGATCTAACCCAACTGACACATAAACATTAAATTTAAAAATAAACATTGTCAAGCAAATAAGTCTATTTAATTCAATAACTAAAGGAGGAATTGTAGTAATTTTGTGAAAGACTTAAATCTTAAATGGCTCAAATTCTAAAAAATTTAATTCCAAAAATACTACATTTAAAAAGTTCATAAAGGCGCATGGTTTTGCGTAAAAAAATTAACTAACTNTTTGTTTTTAAAAGCTTTTTTNAAAAAAAATAAAGCANTNAAAATGCCCTGTTTTTCGTTGACTTTCCGCACCTCATACCCTATGTTTAAATTAAGTAGATAGTGTTTTTATAGGCACGCTATTCAACCCTAGGCAACCATAGCAGCCCCTTGGATAACCATGAAGATACTGGGAATAGACACATCCTCACCTGAAGGAAGTGTTGCTCTCTTGGATAGTAAAGGCATTATTTCTGAGTCCATTCTGGCTGGTTCTAAGGCTTATTCCCATAAGCTTTTAGAGGAGGTTGATAATTTACTCAATCATTCTAAAATAAAATTAAAAGACCTTGAGGCTTTTGTTATAACAAATGGTCCAGGATCATTTACAGGGCTAAGGGTAGGAATGAGCCTACTCAAAGGGTTGGTTATGGCGACCGAAAAACCTTTTGCTTCGGTGAATACATTAGATGCCTATGCCGAAACNATAAAACCNGGACCTTATCTTATTTGTCCGGTTTTGGATGCAAGAAAAAAAGAAGTTTATACTGCTTTGTTTGATACCAGCAATAACAACTACCAAAAAATAATTGCCGATCAAGCTATAGCTCCGACAAAACTTTGTGATCAAATAAACCAACCAACGGTTTTCGTAGGAAATGGCTTGGATGTTTATAAGGACCTACTTGCGTCCAGCTTGAAAGAAAATTTTTTACATAACGTACCTAAAAACAATTTGACGGTTGCTGCCAGTGCAGCCTTAATCGCCTCACGAAATTTAAAGAAAAGCTTAAACAATAATCTAGATTCCTTGTTGATAAATTATATACGGCCCTCGGAGGCTGAACTAAATTACACAGCACCTAAATAAGGAGATTGAAAAATGAATATCAATCCTGAACTACTCGAAAAAGTTCAAAATGAAAATGAAGAATTTCGGGGATTGTATGAAAAACACACCACCCTCAAACAAAAGGTAGAAGCCTTCAACAAAATGAAAATCATGACCCCTGAGCAAGAGTTGGAAAAGAAAATTAATCAAAAAGAAAAATTAAATCTAAAGGACCGAATGGAAAAAATCTTAAGCCAATACGAGTCCACTATCCATTAAACCAAAAACACAACAAACATAAGATAAAAATACTAGAAGCTACGCAATCTATCTTGAAAGGCGGTTAATTTCTTTTTTCCGCAAAAAGAAACTCAGATTTTTTCTTAGGGAAAGCTGTAACCAACTGTCTTAAAAATTGAAATGACACTACCCTCTC
>PBKP01000006.1 GCA_002721515.1 Nitrospina sp. | reverse complement strand
GGCCTCAGGGTAATTGAGTTTCAAACCGCGATTCAGTCTTCTCTCCGCTAAAAGCCCCGCGGTAAATATCATCAACTTGTCTTTTTCTCTAGGGGAAAGCTCCATATTAACCTCTCTTCACATATAGTCGTCTGTACTCGAATTTTAAAGTCAATTAATCCTTATATCAAGTTTTCCAAATTCGTGGTTCTACAGCTTCAAGTTGGATCACTTCCCAACGGAATATTTTCCAAACATCAATAAAATATTTCCTGGCTTTCTCAACACTATTTCCTAAAAAATAACAGAGAATAATATCATCCACCTGGGTTACAGAAAATAAATCTTGCTCAGTGGAAGCATTCGTTAGATTTCTGATAGAATCCAAAAGCCCTTTGTTATCAGTAATACAAACCATATTTCCAATAACGGGGAAACCGTGTAGACCCCATTTAGCATCCAGAGATAAATCTTCCCCTTTTAACCATAGGCGTTCAATCTGTAAAGGCCTACCCTCACGCCAAATTTCAAAACGCTGATCAAGCTCACCCTTACTGAAGTTTTCATTGGAAGCGGGTCGACCCAAGCATGAGATTTCCCAACCGACAAAATTACTATCAGAGGACAATTCAATTTTAGTTTTGATAGATGCTCTGGCACCTGAAAATATTATATTTTCTGAAGGAAACCACTCTAAAGTTCCCTTGGACGCAACTGTTGCCACCTGCTCTTGTTTCGCCATAGGGCCAGCGCTACGATAAAACTTTCCCGCAGCAGGAGTGGTAATCAAAGCGTGTGCATTTGATTTTACATCAACATAAATATTTAGATGGTCTCCCCCAACCACTCCACCCGGTGGATGCAAAATATAGAGGTGGCAGTTTCCGTTAAGTTCGGGGTAAAAGGGTTTCTGGACATGCAAAGGGCCAAAGTGCTTCCTATGGCTAAGGATCGTTTTATTATTAGACTTGGAAAACTCTAGATCCAGTTGAGCTCTCCATTCTATATTAGATTCTTTTTCTTTTAAATTAGCCTTAGACATAAACCAAACGAGTCCTCCTAATGACGAATGAGTTTATATTCTTTTCTGACGAACAATCGTTTTTTTGGATCCCATTTGACCTGCGTGTTCAAAGCTTTTTTTATACTGCTAGGCCACTTCTCATTATTGATAAGTTTTTCTAATGAAAAATATTTATCTGAGTTGCGTGCGAGAGGAGTTTACTGCCTGCGAGGCAATTCAAAACATTATTGAATATGCTGTTTAACACACAAGCTGCTGTACAATCCATTCCCCGCTTTCAATTGCCCATGGGTCCCTTCCTCAGCCAGGGATCCGTTTTCTAAAACGTAAATATAATCAGCACTAGTCAAAGTAACCAACCTATGCGCCACCACAATAACTATTTTTTTGTTATAAAGGGTTTGGATCCCCTCTTGAACCTTTTTCTCAGAGTGAGCATCCAGAGAGCTGGTAGCTTCATCAAAAATAAGCACAGGCGGATCCAGATAAATCGCTCTGGCTATTGCCAGCCGCTGTCTTTGCCCTCCCGAAAGTTTAATTCCCCTTTCTCCCACCATTGTCTGATACTTCTCAGGCAACGAGTCTATGAATTCGTCGGCATAAGCGATTCGCGCCGCTTCCCTTATACGATTCCAATCTCGTTCTTCAACACCCACTCCAAAGCAGATATTTTCTTCAATCGTTCCGCTGAATATAAATGCCTCTTGGCTGATCAGGCCCAATTGGCAAAGCCAGGTACTGATATCGACTTCGTTTAGATCGACTCCATCCACCAACACCTTTCCTTTTGTAGGTGTAAAAAATCCTGCTATCAAATCAATAAGAGTGGATTTTCCACTGCCGGAAACACCCACAATTCCATAACACTTATTAGTCTTAAACGTTAACGACATATCTTTTAAAACCGTCTCTCGATTACCATAGGAAAAGGACACATTTTTAAATTCTATTTTCTCCCTCATAGTAGGAAGGGTAAGGCCTGTTTTTTCTTTACTACGGTCCCCAAGAAGACCCGCTACTATTTCTACCGAAGGGAGAAGGGCAGCAAATCCCATAAATTGGGCGCTAGCGGCCGAGACCAAAGGAAAGATCCTGTACAATCCCACTGCAAACACGGCCAACAAGGGAAACAATTCTTTCCCATGACCAGAGAACTTCATAGATACAAATAGCCCCCCCACCCCTGCAAAGACCACAAGTGTTTCCAGGGTGGGTCGAGGTAAGGTTGCCAGAAATTGAGTTTGTATGTAATGTCTAGAGTATTCATTCCATATTTTTCCAACCCGATGCTGAAAATACTCTTCCACACAAAAAGCTTTGATCTGCTTGATCCCGGAAAGAGCTTCCGTGGTGAGACCAAACCCTTGCTTTTCAAGTTCAGCAATGCGGTCTCCCGATTTATAAACTTTTCCCTGAGAAATTTTCATCGTGAAATAATAGGCGGGTATAAATAAAATTATAATCGCTAGAGTAATTTTAAAGTTCATAAAACATAAAACAAGAGTCACTCCAACAACTGTTGTCAATATACCTAGGAGCATTATAAAAAGTTTAAGCGCTCCTGAAGCCTTCTGGGCTTGCAGAATCTTTCGTTGAACTAGATCACCAGCCTTATTTTCTAAAAAAAATTTATACGGTTTACCAAGGTATATTTGAAATATCTGGTTCATCCAGGCGCAATAAAGGTGGGTCACAACCCGGATGTTGCCATAGCCTGCCAGTATAAGAAACACGTTTTTAAAAACGAAAAGCGACACTACGCCCAGTAAGGCAAAGGATAAAAACTGCTGGTGGCTCAGGGACTTTAGTGCGGGAATTAAAGCGATGCACTTATCTCTGTAATAGCCAAGTTGATTAGCATCTTGGACTATGTCAATGATTGGGTAAAACGCAGCGATCCCTATCGATTCCATTACAGCGCTTCCTAGAACCAATATGTACAACAAAACCAGAGCGCGTCTTTTGCCATGCGCCAACACCAATAAACTGGAAAGCTTAGAAAAATCCAAAATCTATTCCTTAAAATAATTGAAAAAATGAAGGCAACTAATAGGTCCGAGTAAAACTGTCAAATTCCTTACGGATGATCCATACGAATAAGAATCCGGTGTGCACGTCCATTCTCAAGCTCAGACAAGGCTTCGTTGATTTTTTCCAGTGGATAAACCTGTGAAATCATTCTTTCTAAGGGAAGCTTTCCATTTTTATAATATTTAACATACATTGGAATGTCCTTGTCCGGAAGGCATTCCCCCCCCCAAGACCCAACGATCTTTTTACCTCGAATAAGATCAAAAGGATCGAGTTGAATCCGCTCTTTGCAATCTGGGTGACCCGCTATGACACAAAGACCCCCGTTGTATTTTATAGACTGGAAAGCAGATTCAACCACCTTAGCAATTCCTGCCGCTTCTATGGAGTAATCTATACCTTGACCTTTTGTTATCTGATTAATCTTTTTAACAGGATTTTCAGTTTTGCAATTTATAACATCTGTGGCGCCAAATTCTTTTGCTAATTCCAGTTTTTTATCTTCTATGTCAACCGCAATGATTCGGGAGCATTCGTGCATTTTTGCTCCTAATATAGCACTTAATCCAATTCCACCTACTCCGAATATAGCAATCGAAGCGTCCTTACCTGGGCGTAGAGTATTGAATACAATCCCTGCCCCTGTAGGAACCGCACAACCTAAAAGCGCCGCAAGTTCCATGGAAATTCCCTCTTCAAGAATAACGCACCGGTTTTCAGATACTACGGTATAATTGCTAAATGTTGTTACTCCACCAGAGTTTAGGGTGGTGTTTCCTATTTTATATTTTGCGCCCTTGCAATCCGCTCCGCTGCCTTTTATCCAAGTCAAAACGACCTTGTCGCCTGGTTTTACTTTTGTTACATTTGATCCTATATCAACAACCCAACCAGAGGCTTCGTGTCCAAGCAGATGAGGTAGGTAAGCATCCTCTCCTCGTTTGCCTTTCACTTCCATTAACTGGCTGCCACAAATGCCACTGTAAGCAACCTTCACAAGAACCTGTCCCGCTTGCAATGGGGGAATTTCTATTCCATTCTCGATAACTAAAGATTTTTCGGTTTCATATAAAACAGCAGCTTTCATAATTCAAAATAAGAGAAAAAGTTTTGAGAATTTTTTAATGTTACCAAAAATTAAAAAAGGAATATTCTCAGGATAAATTGTGAATAACACCTCAAACGCTCACTCCAAAATTTTTTCTCGTTGATACCGAGCAAGCAATTCTTGAATAAAAGGGGGAGCACGCAAAAATTTTAACTGATCGAAATGGAATGAATCTGCAGCTTGACCTTCCATTAGCCTATGTTTTCCCCAAAGGGATGAGATATCAGCCTCATAGATCTTATGGAGAATCTTTACCCCATCTTTTCGATTAAAGGTGAAATCCCACAAAAAACTAATTTCTTCAACCTTGATGCACAATTCTTCTTCTATTTCACGTAATATGGCTTCTTTAGGATCTTCGTTTTTTTCAATCATTCCTCCAAATAACGACCACATCCCGGGAAACTCGATCGAGGGTTTATTATCGCGTAATTGTAAGACCAAGTTTCCTCTTTCTAACAAAATTACTTTTGCCACATCTTGCATGTATATTTATTAGTTTTCCTGGTTTCTTCTAGAAGGTTTGTGACTTATTTTTTGCTTGTATTGTAGAATTTTTCAGGGGTTTGAGGGCGTACAAATGTCCAAAAATAATCCCCTTCGTAACCGGCCTGCTTGAACATTTCCAACCATTCTTCTACTGACAAAAAAGATTTAACAATGGGAGCCCAGGCATAGAGGCGTTCTTTTTCCACTTCATCTGTAAAAGCATCCACCTGAATAAAACCATTCGAGGGGTCCTTCATCACTCGAACCATTTCTTTTAGAGCCATTTTGCATTCTTCCGGTGTAAGAAAATGAAAGGTATTGATGGAAGTAACGCAATCAAACTCATTTTCGTTATAAGGAAGTTTTTCTGCGCTCCCAAAATCAATAATTTCGTGTGTGTTTCCATGGGCTTTATCGATGGCATATTGAGATACTTCCAAACCCCTAACAGTGATTCCAGGGAGTTTTTCTTGCAAATCATGCAACAAAAAACCTTTTGCACATCCCAAATCTAGGAGTTTACTATTTGAATCCAGGTTATATTTTTTTGCAATACCCTCGGCGACAGCTCCCCAGCGACCATCATAGTTGTAGCCACCATAACCGGTATCTCGTGTTTTATCAAAATAGGCTTCCCCAAAGGTTGGGTCCATGTTGCGCGGGGCACCATCATAAAGTTTAGCGTTTGCGTTGGTAAGGTTGAACAATTCACCCATTAATCTTTTCTCCTTCAATAATGTTTAAGTGCTACTAATATTCTGCCATCTCTAGTATCTCAGGGAATTCTTTGACCCGATTCTGCCAATATCCCGATTCATTTAAAATCTCATCGAATCGATTTTTATAATGAATAGATCCCTCTCTCTGCCCCATCATTTTATAGGATTTGGAAAGTGCTGCCGCCATAGAAGCATCGAAGGGATACCCAGCATATATAGACTCAAACCAACGCGCTATCTTTTCCAAATTTCCTTTGGGACCAAAATTTGGGTTGTTCAGGAAATTTATATCGAGATTAAAAGTGAACCAGATTTCATTTAATTGCTCAAGACTGGGAATTTGATCGCGTGGAAGATTGAAAATATCTTTTCCTGTTAACAGGCCAGTATCTTCAGCTGTATCATATTGTGCGTTGAATTCACCCCGCTGTTTGAGCCTGCCTGGATTAAGAGCTTTTTGGGTTCTTTGACTATCAACCCTGTCATCTCCCAGTTCTCGGAAAATTGAAAACATTTCTGTCCCTACGAGGGGTTGGCAAACATAAAAACTAGCCCAGTCCCATTCTAAACTTTTAGCGAACTCGTAAGAGTCCATCATTTCTCCAAAGGTTTCATTAGGAAATCCGACAATAAAGTTTCCACTGAAAAATACTTTCGGATATTTTTTGAACAAGGCGGAAGCCATCATCAACTTTCTTTTGCTTGTTGGTTTTTTTATTTTTTTAAGCATGGCATCGTTTCCCGATTCAATACCAACCTTAACTGCCTTGAGTCCTGAACGAAACATCCACTCCATTATTTCTTCATCGATGGCCGCAGCAATCAAACCGTTATTACTGATCCATTCAAGTTCAGGAACTTCTTCGGTTATTCTTTTTAGGAGATGTAAGGTTCGTTCGCGATCCCATAGAAAGTCATCATCCAACCAGTCTATTTGCCTGACTCCACGCTTCCACAATAGCTTGATTTCATCTATCACACTTTCTACCGAACGGGCTCTAATTCCTTTTCCATTAAAATCACGTACGGTGCAGAAGGTGCAATACGCACGGCAACCGCGATTGCTCAACACGGTAGCAAACGGTTTTTCCTTTCCGTTGTAGCGAGAGAAAACGGCCAACCCTCCGTGAAGGTGGTATTCCTCAATTGGAATAGCGCAATATTCTTCCCTGATATCCAAATCAACAGGAACCTCGCCCGTGGGTTCGCCAAGAGTTAAAGTTTTTCCTTCAGAATTGAATGCGATACCCCAAGGGAAATCCTTGTCGTTTTTCTTAAATATATTTTTAAGAAAATTTTCAAACTGCAGTTCACTTTCTTTTCTAAAAATAAAATCGAATCCACCATTTTCCAATAATTCCTTGTAATCGTAGGTGGCTTGAACTCCTCCTGCCAATACGGGAATTTCGGGAAACTGCTTTTTACATGCCTGGGCGATCTTTACGAATATTTCCTTGTTCACATCGAACATGCATGAAATGCCGATATAAGGGGATTGACATTGTTCGATCAAATCAAATAGTCTTTTTTCCCAAAAATTATATGAGAAGCCTTCTTGTGAAGCGTTGCGTAACATTTCGAAATTAAGATCTAAAATATGTACTTTTATTTCAGGTGCAACCTGCCTGATTACCGCGGCTATATATAATAGGCCCACCGGTGGATAATTAAAGTAGCCTGACCGTTTTGCGATTTCCTGTTCGAAAGCCGATTCCGGAACCTGCATGGGAGAGACCAGAATAAATTCCTGTGGCGCAGTTAGCCTTTCCAAATTAAATTTATAGGCCTGTTTAGCATGGTCCAGGGAGTCTGTAACCGTCGCCACTACATACTCCTCGGTGGCTAGATTGAGTTCAGGTTGTTTCATTTTCAAATTGAGGCTTCTGACAAGGAGAGCCTTTAATAAAATTCTTTAAATTTTCACGTGTTCAAAGGTTTTTCGCATCCCCTCTGAAAAAGGAATGAATGATAAACCAGGAAAAGCATTTATCAGTTTTGAAACGTTGAGTTTTTGATTTATTTTGGGTTGCGTTTGTTTTATTTTTTCCGGCTTTATATTCTTCTGTGTAATTTCTTTTATACATTCAATAATGTTCAAAAAGGAACGACTTTCACCTGTCCCTAATAAGAATGTTCCAGGTTGGTCATTTTGGACAAAGTGTTCAGTGACCTTTACTAAATCTTGAATGTATAAATAATCCCTCATTTCTGTTCCTTCTCCAAATATTTTAACAGGCGCCTCTTCCAAAGCGCATTTTAAAAACAAGTCGGGACCATATGGAAACACTCGGTCACCCGGCCCATAGATCATACAGGGGCGAAAAATGGTGAGGGCTAGTCCGAGTTTTTCAGTAGCGCTTTTTAATGCAAACTCTCCTGCCATTCTTGAAATACCATACAGAGAGGTTGGCGCTGTTTCTGTTTCCTCACTAATATTGGTATTTTCTACAGCTTCTCCATAAACCGCAATCGAACTAAAATACACACATTTTTTTACAGGACTGATTGCTATCGCGCGGGCGATATTATTTGTAATGGCAATGTCCTGTTGAAAAGTCTTCAACGGGTCAGAATTCTTACCCGCCCGGGCTGCAATAAGCAAAACGGTTTGGTCATCCAGAATCCCGGCCAAATCATTGGCCGCTTTGGGGGAGGTCAAGTCCAATTTGCTCGAATTGAAACCCCTTATTTCATGAGTTTCTAAAGCCTGGTAATGGTCTAGGATTGCTTTTCCAATGAAACCTGTTTTACCTAAAACAACTAATTTCATTGTCCGATCAATCATACCATTTTAGGGCTGATGAATATATTCCAATGGGCATTTTTGAATTGAGTCAAAGTTTTCCTCCACCCAGTCAATGACTTCAGCAATTCCCTCTTCCAGAGGAATACGGGGCACCCATCCCAAGGTGTCCCTAAGCTTATTTGAGTCAATAAGATAGAAGGCATCCTGACCCAATCTTTCGCCCACCATAGTAACACAATCGTCTAGAGGCCGACCCATTTTCGCACAGATCAGGCTTACCAGACCCAATATTGAAATGCCCTCTCCATCTGGAGATATATGATAGATTTCCCCGTTTTTTCCATTTCTCGCGATTTGAAGCGTGGCAGCGCAAACATCGCGGATATGAATATATGATTTTACCGCTTTCCCTCCTCCCTGGAGTTGGATTTTTTTGTTCTGTTTTATATAAATTACGGTTCGGGGAATGATTCGATAAAGCTGTTGATGTGCTCCATAAACATTGGTTGCACGTGTAAAGACTACGGGAAAATTAAAGTTTTTATGATAAGGGATAAGGCTCAAATCTCCACAGGCTTTGGAGGCAGCATAAGGTGTGGAAGGGTTTAAAGGAGCATCCTCAGTTATATGCCCTGAGCAACTTCCATAAACTTCCGGTGTCGAAATTTGCACAAATCGCTTCAAAAAACTTTCCTCTTTTAAACGATCCGCCAGATTCATCAATGCCATTCCATTCGTTTGAAACCATTGATCCGGGTTATCCCAACTCTGGGCCACCATCCCTTGAGCGGAAAAATTCACAATATAGTCTGGTCGAACCTCTTTGATTACCGAAACTATCTCTTCGATCTGTATATTTAAATTCAAGGAATGAAAAAGAAATCGATCTTGCCCTTTAGATATATAAGGTAGGAAAAAATCCTCTTTTTCAGGAGACCGGCTGATACCTGTCACATGGGAATCCGGATTTTCACCCAATACGTAGTCTACGAAACAGGCCCCAGAGAAACAGTTGCTTCCTATAACGATAAATTTTTCGGGATTACTCATTTAATTTGGGGCAATAAAAATTTCTAAAAAGGGCCTTTGAAGTCAAGAAAGGGAACGTCGAGCGGCTCATCTGTTGTTAAATCATTTAAAATAAGGCTTCCCTTGTCGCTGGAAGTTTCTATAGATAGGGTTTTTAAAATTTTTTCTCCGATGCCTTGAGGAGTTGGATAAAATTCCTTGGACAAAGTAGGACTGGTGGGAGCATGTAAGTCAGGGAGAGCAACTCGCGCGGGGGGAGCTTTGAGCTCCTTAAAGGCTTCTTCACTCACCCGCGCCACTAGTTCGGCAGCAACTCCACATGTTATCCAGGAAGTATCAAGAACTAAAAGTCGACCCGTTTTACGAACAGAGGCTGCAACGGTCTGGTGATCCATAGGGCTGGCAGATCTCATATCTATAGTCTCTATTTCTATTCCATGTTTTTTAAATGCGTCGGCGATTTTTGTTGCTTCAATAACCGAGTAGGAAAATGCAGCCAGCGTTAAAGAATTCCCCGAACGAACAATGCGTGCTTTTCCCAATGGTTCTCGAAAAGGTTCTTCCGGAACGGCTTCTTTCATATGGTGCAGCCACCGATGTTCGAGAAAAATGACAGGACCATTGTCCTCTATCGCCTGAATCAACATTCCCTTGGCATCGTAGGGTCGAGACGGCATGACCACCTTGAGTCCAGGAATATGTGAAAACAAGGCTTGAGGACTGGACGAATGTTGAGGCCCTTGACCCCAACCTCTACCAATCATCATTCGTATGACCATGGGTACCTGGCCCTGTCCATTAAACATAAAATTCCATTTCGCAGCATTATTGATAATCTGGTCAAAGGCAAGGTAAGCAAAATCTGTTCGTTGATGAATCATCACAGGACGCATCCCGACTAATCCACTTCCAATGCACATTCCGGTCAATGCATTTTCGGATAATGGCATATCCATAATTCGTTGCGGACCGTATTTTTCAAGCAAACCTGCTGTGGTATTGAAAATTCTTTTTGGATCGGGTACGCCCTCACCCACGACAAAAACATTTTCATCATCACTCAGGCAAAAGTCCAATGCCTCACGTACGGCTTCCGTATATGTTATGTCAGGGCGCATCAAGAAGGATTTGTGTTTGAGAATTGATAAAGGGATTCTGGCGAAGGAAAGGGGCTTGCCTTAGCAAAATTAAAACTCAATTCAATTTCTTCTAAAATCGATTGTCTATAGGAATCCAACTCTTCCTGACTAATGGATTTCTCGGATAATAATTGGGTCTGCATTTGTAGCACGGGACATTTCTTTTTCCATGAAGCCACCTGATCTGCAGGTCGATAATCTAAATGGTCGTCCTCATTGGGGCCGCAATGTTCTAACCATCGATAGGTATCAAACTCCAAAAACTGGGGGCGTCCATGGGCTTTTATTCTCGAAACAGCTTGTTGAGTGATTTTTGCAACCTGATTTAAATCATTTCCATTTCCAGAACCCACATCCCAACCATGTGCTTCGGCAATTTTATTCATTGGCCTATCGGGCTGCCGGCTTTCCAAATTAGTGTAAACAGAATATTCATTATTTTCACACACGAAAATTACAGGGAGCTCCATCAAAGCTGCATAATTGAATGATTCATGTACCACTCCTTCTTCGAAACAACCGTCCCCAAAAAACACCACGGTAATCTGATCATTTCCGCGCAATTTACTAGCTAGGCCTGTTCCCAGTCCGAGAGGAACGGTACCAGCAACAATAGGAGTACACCCCATGAAGTTTACATCTAGATCAATCAGGTGCATTGAGCCACCTCTACCACCGCAGCATCCATCCACTTTTCCATAGATCTCTGCGGTCATTTTATTCAGATCACCGCCCTTGGCCAGATAGTACCCATGAGATCTATGATTGCCAAAAACCATGTCGGAAGTTTTTAATGCTGAGCATACTCCGACAGGAACTGCTTCCTGGCCAATACAAAGATGCATGGGGCATCGCATCTCTTGTTCTGAATAACGTTCAGCAAGAGCTTCCTCAACGAGACGGATTCGGAGCATTTCGTAATATGGTTTAACTTGCTCAGGAATTTGAATAGGCATAGTTTACTTTAATAGAGTCGTAATATATTTGTAGAGGTCTACCGAAGTGATGGGGTTTCGATTGCATACGATTTGCACGTCAATGGCTGCTGCGGCGCTGGCTACAAAGGTAGTTAGGTCTTCCGGTAACCCCGCACCCAGTCCAATTCCTGCAAGTGAAAGGAAAGCGTCCCCTGCACCAATGCGGTCAATTACCTTTGTTGAAAGTACTGGAGCTCTGTGGGTTTTCTTATTGTCGCGGCAAAACATAATCGCCCCATTGGTTCCGCGAGTTATAGTAACGTGTTTTGCGTTGACATTGTTGCTTACTTTTTCAGCCAGAGTTTCTACCGATTCATACCTGTTGTGGGTTGCTAATCTCAATTCAGGTTCGTTTAAGGATACCAGGTCTGCACGTGAATACCGAGAAATAGCGTGGTACCCTCGGTTTCCGCTGTTGACCTGAGTATTGACAGCCATGTATTTGCTTTTCTTCTCAAGCACCTGAATCATTTTATCAGAAATAAATCCATGCCCGAAATCAGGTATGATCACTACATCAAATTTGCTCAACTCTGAATCAAGCCAGGAACATACTTTTTCATCTAATTCCGGAGGGAGGAGTTCATCTTCATCGGCCATGTAAACTTCGAAAAGTTTTATGAGGTCCATGTCGACAAATCTTCTTTTCACCAGAGTCCTTGAGTTTTTTTTAAAGAAAAAGACGGGTTTTACTTTTTCATGTAATTTGGTTCGGATAAAAGTCTGAAAGGAGTCGTCTTCGCCGAGTGCCGTCAACACTGTAACGTTGCCCGCAAAGCCCGCTATATGACTGGCGACAGCCAATACTCCACCCGCAAACTGTTCGGTGGATTGGTATTTAACCGCGAGGTGATGGCCTTTTGCCGATTGTCCCAGAGGAACCGTGTAATGGTACTCATCAATGATGGTATCCCCAAGAACCAGTACGTTTAAATTCTTTAAAGTGTCCAGGGAATCAATCACTTGTTTGATAGTGTGTTTTTCCCCAATCTTTGAAAGATAATTTCGAGTTTCTTCTGAAAATACTCCAAAGTGCTCGTTAAGCAGATTGGTTGAGCTGAATGTGATGTCGTTGGTGAAATAAATTTCACCTCCAAACTTTTCCACCAACATTTTTTCTTTGGTGATATTTCCTGTTAAATCATCGCTTGCATTTTTATATTCGTTCCCCTTTACATAAATATGGGGTTTTATTTTCGTGATCGGTTGTTCTGCGGTTGCTGAGTTTACAATTCCCACAAAATCCACACAGCTTAATGCGGACAGGTTTTCAGCGCGAAGCACTTCAGAAAATACGGGTCGCCCGGGGCCTTTATTGACGAAGCGGTCAGCGGTAATTGTGGCAAACAATAGGTCCCCCTGTTTTTTGGCTTCCTGAAGGTGGCGAATATGTCCTGTATGAATAAGGTCGAAAGTGCCATGGCATAGCACAATGCGCTTTCCCTCTTCATTATGTTTTTTGGATTTGATTTCAAGTTCGTCGAGATCGTGAATTTTTTTAAATGATGGTGACATTGTTAATACTTTTGAAATTAATCGTTAAATAATTATAGGTATCGATTTCTTGTTTTTAGGTTTTAGAGTTATCACCAAGAAATTTAAACCAGGTGGAAGTGGCTTTCTGTATTGAATCCGAATTCCAGACGGGAGCTGCTTCCCAGTTTTCGATTTTTTCAACCATATTCTGGACTCCTTGTTCGAAACGGACTTTTGCTTTCCATCCAAGCAGACGTTCAATTTTACTCACATCGGCAAAAGTGCAATCGGGTTCGCCTGGCCGTTTCGGTATATATTCTACATCCCCACCGAGCAATTCAACCAAACGGTTTACACTGTAGGTGTTTCCACTACCTACATTTATGAATTCATCGGATAAGTCTGACTCTGCTGCCAGAATAAATGCATCTGCAACATCGGTTACATATGTAAAGTCGCGTGTTTGGTTCCCGTCGCCGACTACCGTATAGGGTTTCTTGTTTAATTTTTGGGCCAAAAATACTCCGAACACCGCGCCGTAAGTTCCCGTGGTCCGTGAGCGTGGGCCATAGACATTGAACAGCCGAAGAGAGACAGCCGGTAACTTGTATGTTTGCGCCCAGTGCAAAACCAGTTCTTCACCTAGATACTTGGTCAATGCATAAGGATATTGCGGAAGGATAGGGGATGACTCTGGGGTAGGGTAGGTTTCTGGAATTCCATAGCTTGATGAAGATGCTGCATATGTAAATCTTTTAACCCCGGCCTCTTTTGAAGCTTCCAATACATTCAAGGTTCCCTTCACATTGACATCGAAATATAGCGCGGGTTTTTCTATTGAGGGGACAATATCAGCCAACCCTGCCATATGAAAAACCCAATCGATTTCTTTGAAAATGGGAAATAGAGTCTCCCGGTTCAGGATGTCCGTTTTTTGAAACTCAAAGTTTTTGGAGGTGTCGAAATCTTCAAAATTTTCCAGTCTGCCATTGGTTAGATTGTCCACGGCCAGGACAAAATGTCCTCTTGACAAGAGCTCTTGGCAGATATGACTGCCAATAAAACCTGCGCCCCCAGTAACAAGTGCTCTCATAAAAAAATAACTCTGCTTCTAAATAAAATTAACATGAGGAACCAAATCTTCTTGAAGCGCAAAGAGGTATCGGTTTGCTTCATCCATGCGACAATTTTTACGACAGTCTTTTATATCAAGCTCGTCTTTTACAAAATGAAAATTCTTTTTTCGTTTTTCCCCCTGCCAAATTTCCTTAAACGAAAGATCATGAAGGTTTCCATATTGGAAACGGTCATCCAAAAGGTAGGCGCTGCATCCATATACTGCACCATCGGCCATGACATATCCCCAAAGAAAAGGTGTTGAATTGCACTTTGTATATCGAAGTTTTTCATCCATCATATGTTTTTTTATGGTGTTTTTTCTGAAGACGACCTGGAAATTGTCTGAGTTGAAGGATTCGAGTTGCTTTTCGAGAGCGAGATAATTTGAATAATCTATATTTTCATAAACCCGTGTGTTACTAAAAGCATGCTGGGAATAAGGTTTGACAACTAAATAATCTGCAAACATTTCGTCACGACAAAGTCTTGCCAGCTCAGCGATCTCCTCTGAATTTTCTGGTAACAATAATGTCTGAATACCCAGGACACACTGAATTCCGTTGTCGCGCTTAAATTTTGCCGCCCGTTTCATGTTTTCAATGACCTTGTCAAAATCTCTCTCTTTAGTCTGGTGGATTTTCGCGTAGGTATCTGCCGTACCCGCATTTAAAGAAACTTTTATCCATTTGGTAAAAGGGAGGGAGGATTCGATAAATTTTTTGTCCATAGCCGTGGCATTGGTTGTGAATGAAATATCAATTCCTGCCTGATGTGTTGCTAATACAATTTCATTGATCTTTTTATGCATGAGAGGTTCTCCCTCTCCCGCATACATTATGCTTTTTATTCCCAACTGACCCATTTCATTCAACCGACCTTTAAAGATTTCAAAGTCAAGAGAAACCGATTTGTAACCTATATAGTCAACTGCACAAAAGGTGCACCTGTGGTTACACGCTCCAACCGGCGAGACTTCTACATAAATGGGGTAAACCGTTTTAGCTTTTTCCCAGTCGTCGCCCACATCTAATAGTTGAGTGACCCTGGCAGGATGATAGGTCAGTTTATGGCTGTCTATTGAATATGCATCATTCAAAATAAAATACCGTAAGGATTAAAAATTTATGTTGAATCATGGGCACCATTTTTGTTCCTAAAATAGTTTTAAACATTTTACTTTTCATCCGCAATCAGGCGGTTCAGATAAGCTCCAATGAGATGGTTAAGAACCATATGGGCGTCTTCAGCAGGACCATACTCTCCTTTGTTTGCAGGAACATGCACTGCCAACTTTGCCGCTTTGTTCAATTGGCCTCCATCGAATGAAGTGATTCCCACTGTGATAGCCCCTTTATGGTTAGCATACTCTATAGCATTTAACAGATTTTTTGAATTGCCGGAAGCGGAAATTGCGACAACGGTATCCCCTTGCTTCATTAAGGACTTGAGTTGCTGGGTAAAAATATTTTCATAACCATCGTCATTGGAAATAGCGGTTACAATTGCATGGTTATCCGCCAGACTCATTGCCCGAAAGGGTTTGTCCCAGGACTTCGTTCCAATGGCAAGGTCATTGGCAAAATGACTGGCTGTGGCGGCGCTACCCCCATTACCTATGAAAAATATTTGTGCACCGCTTTCTCTAGTTTCAAGAAGCACCTTAATGAAATTAGAGATCTCCTCAGTTTTGAATCCAGATAATACCTGATGGAGATAATCTAAATAACCGGAAGCAAATGCACCAGCATCCCTTGATTGTGAAAAAATATTATCCAGTTCGTTCATAAATTTTTTGTAGATTGGGAGTCAGGTTTGACAAAATGTATTTCTGGAAGCCAGATTCTTGGAGACCATCCATGATTGATCAAAGCCTATAATTTCCATTATAACTCAAAACTGGCTGAGATTTTTCCTGAAAATAAAAGCAACGCAAATTAAATGAGTAAGCTATCATGGCAAGCTGGAAAATGGTATTATTGTACTCCTGTATGCTTTGCTTGAGGGCACTCACTGGGCCCAGCTTCGGTTGATTGAATACCCCGCCTTGATGCAAATAAACCTTATGGATTATGGAGCCTTTACGAAAATGGAACAAAAATTTAAAACCAATATTCAATTTATCAATATCGCGGATAAAGGCGATCTTCATAACACTGGGGGTTTTCCATATGGAATGGCCCTCATTTAGACTCATAGAAATTATTCATGATCAGCAGGGGTATTTGGAACAAATTTGTATTAACCCTTAAAAAGGGTGACTATACTGCTGTGACCAGAGCCTTGGTCTATTTTGGGTTCAGGATTTCAGGACTCCTCCTGGCCTTACCTGCCATTGTTGTCCTGTGGATTTTAAAACCCTTTTTCTGGCTTCGGGTCGGTAAACTGAATCATACAAGGATCGGACACCTGGCTCTGGATACGGATCTTTTTTTAAGACACCGTCAACTCGGCCGTTATCCAAAAAGGACCTTCTATTTTTTCCTGTGCGACTCCCGAGGCCTTGCCAACCGGCAATTATTTATAATGTTCCAACGGGTCTTACGTATTTGCGAAAGCCGGATCCTTGTGGCCCTCTACGATGGCACACTTCCCCTGCTGAAACATACCCCTTTTTATCAACCCCTGGTCCTTAAAGATACCGAGTATTACGAATTCAATAATACGAAGGTATCCATTTATTTTACTCCAGAGGAAACACAAAAGGGCCGCGAACTGCTTAAATGTATGAACATCGATTATGATAACGATAAATATGTTTGTGTTTTCACAAGAGACAGCGCCTTCCTTGAACAAACCATGCCCTATAATGAATGGGGCATTCCTCACGAAATACGCAATTCAGACATAGACCATTGCATAGAAGCGGTTCAGTATCTCATCGAGCAGGGGTTCACCGTTATCCGGGTAGGAGCAATTGTCAACAAGCCCATTGGCTGGTCCCATCCAAGGCTCATCGACTACTCCATCTCCGAACACCAATGTGACTTTCTGGACATTTTTCTCCTGATGACCTGTAAATTTTATATTGGAGGATCTTCAGGTTACAGCGAAATTCCCATCATCGCAGGCGTTCCCAGGTTGAGCATAAACTATGCGGAATTCGGTTATGCTCCCATTGGGAAAAACTGCCTTTATATTCCTAAAAAACACCGATTCATAAAAACAGGTCGCTACCTGCGATTCAAAGAAGCCTTTGAATTGAAGCTAGATCCTTGTTTGCGAAATATGCATGAACTGGGCCTCGAACTCGAAGATAACAGTCCACAGGACATACTTGAAGCCACAAAGGAAATGGTGGCTCGGGTAGAAGAAACCTTTAAGTATTCTCCGGAAGAAGAAAAACTAATGCTTGCCTTCCAAGAACTGTGGTCTCAATCGGATGCCCTCTGCAAAGATGTCCCAACTCCTATAGGCGTTGAGTGGCTGAAAAAAAATAAAGATTTATTTATTTAGCATAAGTTTATTTCCACTTTAAACTGATTTCATCTTTTTCCATGATCAATAGAAACATCTGGAACAAATTTTTTTCAACTCTCCAAAGAGATGGTATCAACGCCTTGTTCAGGGCGTTGGTTTATTTTGGGTTTAGATTTTTAGGCCTCATTCTAGCCTTACCTTCGATCATCGCCCTGTGGATTTTAAAACCGTTTTTTTGGCTTCGGGTCGGCAAACTGAATCACGCAAGAATAGGGCGCCTAGCTTTGGACACCGATTTTTTCTTAAGGCAACGCCAACTCGGCCGGTATTCCGATGGCCCTTTCTATTGTTTCCTTTGTGACTCCCGAGGCCTTGCCAACCGGCAATTACTGGTTATGTTTCAAAGGATCCTGCCCCTTTGTGAAAGCCGGGTTCTTGTCGCCCTCTACGACGGCATCTTGCCTATATTAAAAAACACCCCCTTTCACCAACCCTTGATTCTTGATGAAAAGGATTATCCTGATTTCAACAAGACCCAATCTTCTATCCAGTTTACGCCAGACGAGATCCAAAAAGGCCGCGAACTCTTAAAACAAATGAACGTGGACTTTGAAAACGAGGACTACGTTTGTATTTTTGCAAGAGACAACGCTTTCCTAGAGCAAACACAGCCGTATAATTCATGGGATTATCTCGATTGCTACAATGCAGATATTGACACCTACAAGGAGGCGATTAAATATCTCAACGAAAAAGGGCTGACCGTTATCCGAGTGGGATCAATTGTCAACAAGCCCATTTCATATTCTCATGCCAGGTTTATCGATTACAGCATATCTAATATGCGAAGTGATTTTTTGGATATTTTTTTGGTCGCTAACTGCAAATTTTTTCTGGGAACCGATGCTGGATTAGCAGGGGTTGCTGTCGTTGCAGACGTACCGCGGGTGAGTGTGAATTATGCCAAGTTTGGATATCAGCCCTACGGTAAACAATGCCTGTATATCCCGAAGAAATATAAATTTTTGAAAACCGGAGAGTATGTTCCTTCCAAAGAAGCGATTGCAATAAAACTGGACCCCTATTTAAAAAACCTATCTGAATTGAATCTTGAATTGGAGGATAACAGTCCTCAGGATATACTGTCAGTCACACGGGAAATGGAGGACCGACTGGATGGCACCTTCAAGTATTCTCCGGAAGAGGAACGGTTGATCCGGGCCTTTAATGAGTCATGGGCTTCACCAGATGCACCCGGTCAACGTATCCCTACACCGATTGGAATTGAATGGCTAAAAAGAAATAAGTATTTATATTTTCCGGAGTAGGCATATACTCCCTTAGCTCCCTTGGAACGGAAGCCTCCCCCCCTATCATCAACTAAAGGATTCTTTTTAGCTAAATACGTAGATGCGCCAGACTTAAATATAAAATTTATTACTTGGGTTTCAATTTACCCTTATCAATAGACTATAATTTTGCAATAGGCTCAATTTTAGACTTTACAGAGGGAATAAAACTTTTTGACCTTTTTTCAAAACGAGTAAGAGCTAATATACTAAGGCAGCACGAATGGTGGCCGCGAGTTGAGGGATACAGAGATTTAACGGTTGACCGAAATATCAAATATTAGTTCATTCATTTTGTTGTCGGTAATGTTGAAAACATTCATCCTTATTTTTTTGTAGTTTTGCCATTTAAAATATATGAATCCCTGTTGAATATCTCCTTGGAAGATGACCCGGTCTCCAAAAGATAAGTTTGCTAATTCTCTTTTAAATTGAAAAGTAATTGAGTCTGACAGCCCAGCTCCTGCTCCAGATGTTCCACCCACAGCAGCTCCTACAGCCGCACCTGTTCCCGCCCCAGAACCAGAATTGTCAGATGCACTTCCTATAGCCGAACCTAACGCTGCACCAATCGCCGCACCAGCAAATGCGCCAGCCATAGCATGAGTTGCAGTTGTTGTTCCAATTGATGAGCTTCTTACATGCTCTGCAGTTTTATTAAGGTTATATGCAACAGTTAGTTCCTCATTTGGATTTATCGCGAATATTTGTTGATGATTGACTTCAAACTCTTTGTTGCTAGAGTTCTGAACTACTAAATGAACAGGAAGAATATTTGCTGTTTTTAAATCTGTTCCAAATGTCTTTTCTGATTCTTTTAATGCGTCAACGGGAATTACAGCGATATTCAAACCATCCACGCTTTTATGGTTCACGTAGGATGAGGGAAGTTTGAATGAAACCGTATCCGTTTTAAGAGGTGCACTACATCCAAATATAAGAAGTATAATTATTAAATGATAGTTTTTTTTCATATATTTCATATGAAGTTCCCTATTGTTCTTGTTCCCATTTTTTTAAATACTTTACTAGGTTTTGAGATTTTCCCATCTGGTGAATTAGTTCACCTACCACTTTGTCTATTGCTTTATCCATTCCAGCGGCAAAACCTCTCCCTGCTTCTTGGTAAGTCATTTCTGCCATTTCTTCATGCTTACCGCTTGTTTGAGCTTGGGTAGTTCCCACCCATACAGTATCATTGTTAACTGTGTCCTTAATCTCTGCTCTAATCGCGAAGCGTGTATAAGATTTAGTAGAAACCGATGCAAAACCTGTATTAACCTCTAAGTTTACATCCACATCTTGAAGGGTTACGCTCATAATTGCGTCAACTTTATCTGAGCCAGTGTATGCTGGTTTATCAATCAAATACACTGTCTTAAAAGTATAAGTTAAAGCCTTGATTAGTTTTACTGATAACGCACCTCCTACTGGAAAACTAAAGTCCCCCGCTCTTATCTCCCTTTCCACCTCAAGTTTCTTTATTTTAGGATCTAAGTAAAGAGCTATAGATGCATCATGCAACTGAACCTTTTTCATATTTTCAAATGCAGACATACCCAAGCTTGAGCTTAAGACTGGCTCAACTTTTATTTGACAACCAGTAAAAAAAGTTAGGAATAATATTAGAAGTATTGTCCTGTTAAACATTATTTGTTCTCCAAGTTCATTTTATAGTCACCCTTATACTTTTTATTTTGATAGTCATTAAGAATAGTAATTGTGATAATAAAATCAAGCAAGGCCAATTACAGCGTCATTACTTGCTCAACTGTTAGTAACCCTTATAACCACCTATACAAGAAACGTCTTCCGCCATCGCTTCCTCTTGAAACCCATTAATACCCTTATAAACAATAGGTTATTAAATTGCCTAGAACTTAAGCAAACCTCCTCACCTCCTTATTTTTAAGGTGATAATGATTATCAACTCCTTTTTATACACAAGTTTTACACAGGAATTGTGAATAACTTTTTGTCAAGGAAAATATTTCAGAATTAGCGGTTTTTTTCGTATAGCAGGAATGATGATAGCGATAAAATCTAATAACAAATGGTTCGGACACTAATAATGCAGGTGGTGGTGTAGACCTTGGATTAACTGCACAACTAAGCATCTCATAAGCATCTCATTTTAATAACAAAAATCTCTAGAGATAGTTTTCTCTACTATCTCCTTCAAGAATCCCTCTATTCGCAAAGGGTAGTGAGGTGTTTTGTATTCATACTATCATCAAACTATAAGCCTGAGCCTCCCGTTCATCTATCTCCTGTAGTAATTCAACCAACAAGTTTTCTACCACATCCGCATCTGCCTTCATCACTGGCCACGCGAAATCTGTTTTTATTTAAGGCTCGGTACATGTTTTCGCTTTCCACGATTCCATTGTAATGGGTTTACAGTGCTAGTGTCTCTTGAAGGTGAGGTTGGTTATATTATCAGATAGGTTCCAAGTAGTACGGATCGAGTAACCCCTCAGATTTTGGATGCGTGGATTATATAAGAACTATGGCAGAGGGTGATTAACCATCAATGACTAAAAACTCATAATATTGATCCAGGATGGGTAGTACTTAAGGTAAGTTTTTTATAGTTTATCTACATACATCCACCTTTACAGTTTTTCTGGTTTTGGTGACAGTTTGATACGCGAGTTGGGTTTATTTTTATTAAAGCAGATTGTTTTATTTCTTCCTAGTTTAACTTGAGATTCAATAATAGCCAAGTGTACTCGTAATTGCCTTGATTTGTTATATAGTTTTGTCATTCACCTTCTCCTAATTAAGCTGTTATGGATAAATACAAAGCATTTTAAATGTTGACAATGTTATCAAAAAATATTAATAATGATAATCAATATCAAATAAAAAATCAATAAATTTTTCCGCCATGTTGTCTCTATGGAAGCTTAAGCAAGGCTCAGCTTCGCTAGGTTATAAAAAATTTAGAAAGGAATTAAATGACAAAAAAAGAAATTGTTGACTCTGTTTACGATCGTACCACCCTTAATAAAAAAGAAGCTTCTACTGCTCTGGATGCAATCATTTCTAGCATTACCTCCTCATTAGCAGGAGGAGAAAAGGTAGAAATAAGGAATTTTTGCAGTTTCACTGTGCGAGAAAGAAGCTCCCACATAAGCAGGAACCCAAGATCTGGACAAAGAATACAAGTTCCCCCTAAAAAAGTTCCTTATTTTAGACCGGGAAAAAAATTAAAGGAAATGGTCAACTATAAAGAAACCGAATCAATTGACACAAAAAATATAAACAATGCTAACTCAAGTTATATTAGTAGCCTAAGGAGCTTGTAAATGACTAAAAAAGATCTGATCAATGCAGTTGTTAAAAGTTGTAATGGAGATAACGTATCAAAACGATTGGCAGGAGAAATAATAGACAATACCTTTTGTATAATTTCTAAAGCTATTAAAAAAGAAAGAAGGTTTTCATACCCCAAATTTGGAACCTACACGATAAGAAAACGAAAAGCTAGGAAAGGGATAAATCCGCGAACAGGGCAAGAAATGAAGATTAAAGCCCATAAGACTGTGGGTTTCAAACCAGCGCCGACACTAAAAAGTTCATTATAGAATTAAAACAATAACCCCGTATTTTGGAGCAGGGGGTCGGAGGTTCAAATCCTCTCGCCCCGACCATTTAAAACAAGGACTTAGCGGTTTTCCGTTAGGTCCTTTTTTATTATGGGGTAACGATATATCGCCTGCTTAATTCTTTTCTTCCTATCTTCTTTACTCTCAACTTCTTCTCGCTTTTCTTTTCGTTTAAATACTTTCCCTATCGTTCCAAATCCTTCCCTTACTGCCTTAAAACCTTTCTCTACCGTCGCCAGATGTTAAAGGTTAAGGGTAAGTGGTTAATCAAGAATAACGGTGAGCTAGTATTGACGTACGCTGAAATACAAAAGAGGTTTGGACTCGCTCGCTCAACCATACGTAACTCCATCGATCAACTCGTTAAACTGGGTTTCGTTGATATTTCCCACCACGGCGGCGGAATATAGAAGAAAAACTATAGAAACGATAGTACGAGAATAAGGTAATAATGACGTTTGTACGATATGATTATCCTAGGGAGATTGACATGCTGTTTTTATTTCCACTCCATATTTGTTGACGCAGGCTGCATTTTGTGCGAAGGCCCGGCCCCTCCATTTACCCTTCCTATGTGCGCATTCGCGTTTGCGGTTTTCTACGGAATTACAATAATTTCTGTATGGCGGTTGTAGGTTCAATTTCCGGAGGTATGGTGACCTAATGGCCAACTCGGACATTTTCTTTGCTAGTTCGCGTGTCGCCTCCTCTTCTGCCTGTCTAACACCGTTGATTATGTCGAAAGGGTCACTCGCAATTTGTTCTGCTGACCTCTTGTCGGGACCGCACGTCTTCCATTTCATACAAGGTCGGGCAGGGTGACGCATCCCCATTGATGGGTTCCATGGGCCATTCGGGTCAGGGGGCGGGCTATCCGATCCGTACGCGCGGGCTGCCAGACTCACAGGGTTGTTTCTGTCATAAGGGTCGCTCGCAATTTGTGCTGCTGACCTCTTGTCGGGACCGCACGAATTCACTTTCATACAAGGTCGGGCAGGGTGACGCATCCCCATTGATGGGTCCCATGGGTCATCCGCAACGGCCGCTGGTTTTTCTTCACTAGGTCTTTTTGGGGGGCTATATTTATACTCCAAAACTCTGGCTCTATCGTTCGCATCTAATTTCTCGATCGACTCGATCAACTGATCAACTGTTTGAGCAGAAACGGGTGATACTGAAATGAGCGTTAATCCAAATAAAAATAAAATGAATGTTGATGGAATGATGCTATACGTCTTTAACATTTTTTTCTCCTCAGGTTACGATGCCCGTTCGTATTTAAAACCGTCTTGAATGGTGAGTGATTGCCGTAAATAATACAATATTTCACTCAGTAATTCCTTATTATTTCCATCCCATCACTTCGTTACTAAAGCAACTCCAACTCGCCTCAAACAAAAACCCTTGATCAACCGCAATTAACTCTCACGCCTTCATACTAAAAAACTTTATGCAATCACCCTTGCCATAAGCAGTCATCACTCCTTAGCCTTAGCCTCCCGTTCATCTATCTCCTGCAGTAATTCAACCAGACTGTATCCTGCACTCACATCAGCATGGATTTCCCTTGGCATTAACCGTTTCAGCTCTTATCTTTTAAGCTGACGGAATCTGAGGCTGGAAGAATATGAGGGCACACCCTGTACCCAAAGGATATACCGCTTAATGATTGGGGGGTGAAAGATTGATAAAAGATTGGCAAGATAAGTAAAGAGTCGGAAATATTTTATGGAAGGGATTTGAATAGTTTGAGATGATTACAAGTTAGCCAAGTGCAATTTGGAGAGAAAATGTGTGCCTATCCCAACTTTAATCGCAAACAAGGAGAGGTAAAAGGTTGATTGTTTATATCTCAACAAAAATAGATTTTAGAAATGACGTTAAAAAAAATGTTATTGAAAAAAAAATTTATTCTGCTTTTCAAAAAAATTTGGGTCATAGAACCTCAAAAAGCGAAGTTCTGTCCTGGCAGAACTCCATGTTGTATATGAGCAATATTTTGGAAGAAAAGGAAATTCCAGATGATGCTGGGATATCAATAGAGTATGTGCTTCCGAGGTCTTCTAAGCGCATTGATTTTATTATCACAGGAAAAAATAAATGCAAAACTAACTCTATGGTTATTGTAGAGCTTAAGCAGTGGCAGGATGTTGAGAGAACGGATCAGCCGGGTATTGTTAAAAGTTTTGTGGGTGGCGCTGTTCGAGACCTTGCCCATCCTTCTTATCAAGCATGGTCTTATGCTGCTTATTTGGAAGACTTTAATGAGGCCATTGCTAAACATAACATAAAGATTACACCTTGTGCGTATTTACATAATTGTGAGTCTACAGAAGATATTAAGGCCAAAATTTATGAAGAAGATTTCTTAAAAGCACCCGTCTTTATAAGATGTGATTCGCAGAAACTGTCCGACTTTATCAAGCAGCACGTCCGTTATGGTGATGACGATGGCATTATGTATAGGGTTGATAATGGGTCTATCAAGCCAACAAAGAAACTGGCAGACTCATTTGCCTCAATGCTTAAAGGTAATCAAGAGTTCATAATGATAGATGATCAAAAAGTCGTCTTTGAAAAAGCTTACAAACTTGCAATAGATAGCCATGCTAAAAATAAAAATGTTCTAATTGTTCATGGTGGCCCAGGAACAGGGAAAAGTGTTGTTGCTATAAACCTATTGGTTAAGCTGATTGCGAAAGAACTTAATACTCAGTATGTTTCAAAGAACTCAGCACCACGTGAGATTTATTCAACAAAATTAACAGGAGAAATGACACAATCCCGGTATAAAAGCCTATTTACGGGATCAGGTAATTTTATCCACACCGATAAGAACGTGTTTGATGCTTTGATTGTGGATGAAGCCCATCGCCTTAATGAACAATCAGGGCTTTATTCTAATTTGGGTGAGAATCAGATTAAGGAAGTAATAAATAGTTCGAAGTGTTCAGTTTTCTTTTTGGATGAAGATCAAAGAATTTCTTTTAGCGATATAGGCTCTCGGAATGAAATAGTCCATTGGGCCAAAAAGGCTCAAGCTCACCTCTCAGAGCTAACGCTATCATCTCAATTTAGATGTAATGGCTCAGATGGATATCTTGGGTTTCTTGATAATTGCTTGCAAATTAGAGAAACACCAAATACTGATTTGAATGACCTCGAATATGATTTTAGAGTTTTTAACTCTGCAAGTGAAATGCACAGAGCAATAGAAATCAATAATAACGAGGGGTCCCCCTCACGAACTGTCGCTGGGTATTGTTGGGACTGGGTGAGCGCAAAGGATACGTCGAAGTTTGATATTGAAGTTGACAATTTAAAAATGAAATGGAACTTAAAATCTCACGGGAGTAAATGGATTATTCACCCCGATTCCATTTCTGAAGCTGGTTGTATTCATACTTGTCAGGGATTAGAAGTTGACTATATTGGGGTACTTGTAGGACCTGATTTTATTGTTCGCGATGGAAAAGTAATCACTAATGGCCATGCTAGGCCGGGAAGAGATAAAACAATTAAAGGTTTTAGGACTTTATATCAAACGAATAAGAAGGAAGCTCAAGAAAGAGTAGAAATTATAATTAAGAATACCTATAAAACCTTAATGACAAGAGGTATGAAAGGGTGCTATCTCTTTTGTACCGACCAAGAAACAAATGAATACTTTAAAAAAGCTCTAGGTGGCAAATGAAAACTATAAATACTGAAAAAATAAACCAAGAATTAGATAAATTTATAAAGGATAGAGACTGGGAACAGTTTCATTCAATCAAAAATTTGTCCATGGCATTAAGTGTTGAAGCTTCAGAGTTACTTGAGATATTTATGTGGTTAACGGAAGAAGATTCTAATAGAGTTGCAAAAGACAAAAACTGTAAAACAAAAGTTAGCGAGGAAATTGCAGATATATTCGTCTACTTATTGAAAATAGCAAAAAAATCTGAGATTGATATTGAAGAAGCGGTACTCTCAAAAATAAAAAAAAATTCAGAAAAATATCCAGTCGATAAAGCAAAAGGCTCTGCCAAAAAATATACGGAGTTTTAAATGGCTTTGACTCACCCTCCTCCCGGGTCTAGAACGGGTTTTCGCCCATCTGATATTTACAGGAATTTGACTCCACCCGCAACAAGATCTACATTGTCTATCAGGATTGATTTTAGAAAACTCAAGGTCTATATTGGGAGGAGTTAAGCCTTCAGACCTATGCGATTACGGGTCGCACCCGTGTCCGTAGGCTCAATTCCTTCTTCGGAAGGGGCCAATCGTGAGGACTTTTCTATTTTACCAAACCTCTCGAATTGTCTCGGTTATTCCGCTTGTTCCTGGGCTCTGGATACACCTATACCATTTGTGAGGATATCTGGAATATTCTCTAAAAAATTCCGTTGATGGCGAGCAAGTATAATCTATAGTTTAAGAGTGATTGGTAGGGGGTGGGGGATGAGGGAAGTTAGTATTTCGGCATCACCTTGAAGAAAATAATGGATTCCTTACTTAAAAAATACTGGTTCAACATCAGGATCGACAACCCTACTGCCATCATAACCCCACCAAAATTCACCACAAACCTAACCCCAGCATAACCCTAATTAAAAAGGCTTATGAGCTAAAATCCATAAACCATTATTTTATATGGAGCCAGCGGGCGGAATTGAACCGCCGACCTACTGATTACGAATCAGTTGCTCTACCCCTGAGCTACGCTGGCAAAATAAGTTTTTGTATATTGAAAAAATTCACTTTAACTGGATTCACAGAGGAAAATCAACGCAAATCTTTTCTCTGCCATTTTAATTTATCTGCTGATCAAATTATTTTGTTACCAATTTTCCATTCGATAGGCAGAGTCCCAAAAAATCCATTCCAGACGAGTCGAGGTTATAAAAGCTTCTTGCATTTTTTCTAGTTGTTTATCGTTTGCATCTTCTGCAACGCGATCTGTGAGATCGATTGCCTTTCGAACCACTTCCTGGAACTCTTCACCCGAATACATATCAATCCATTTTTGGTATGGATTGTTTTCAGTAGAGTTTCTATGGATATGAAGTCCGACTTCCTGATAAATCCAAAAACAAGGTAACAAGGCTGCCAAAGATTCTTCGTAACTCGAGTGGGTGGCGCTTAAAATAAGAAAGTTGGTGTATGTAAAACATCCTGGGGCTTTTTTTACATCGAGCTTGATTCCGTAAAACTCAAAATAAAATTCATGCAAACCGCGTTCTGCAATAATTGCCCCTTTAGAAAAGTCGAGTAATAAAACCAAGTCTTCAGGGTTTGTCGCGCGCGAGGCAGTAATAGCCAACGCACGTGCAAAGTCAATAAGGTAAAGAGAATCCTGTTTCATATAAAACTGAAATTTTTCTGTTTCAAGTGTGCCGTCAGCTAAATTCTTATTAAAGGGGTGTTCTATAATAGATTTATATGTAAATTCAATCGCGCCCCAGGCGGTTTGAGAAAATGACATATTACCTCCTGTTATTTTTTCCAAGTGTTGAAAAAATGCATGACAGGTCCTTGACCATGACCTAATGATTTTTCCGCGCCGGCTTTCAAAGCTTGTGTAAGATAACATTTGGCTTCTTTTACAGCCTTTTCCAATTTATAAGATCGCGCAAGATAAGCCGCGACCGCAGAAGAAAAGGTGCAACCGGTTCCATTAATATTTCTTGTCGAGATTCTTTCCTGTTTCAGCCAGATTAATTCTCCACCCTTTATATATAAACAATCGTCACTAAAATTATTTGATAAGCCTCCTCCTTTTATAANCACTGCTGCAGGNCCTAATTCAACNAAATCNATANCAGCCTTCTGCATGCNCTCTANGNTATCAATAGAGCGACCCAAAAAAGCCTGNGCCTCAGGAATATTNGGTGTNACAACAGTTGCNANGGGAAATAACTCNTNTTGAATNGCNTGAATAGCTTCTTCCTGTATTAANCNATCGCCNCCNTTTGCGAACATAACTGGGTCTAGGACAATAGGGCATCCTTTCACTTTATGTAAACATTTTGCGACGGCTTTAATGATGGGAATATTGAACAACATTCCAATCTTGATCGCATCAATGCCTATGTCATCCAGGATGGCATTAAATTGATCTTCTATGAATTTGGGTTTTAGTTCCTGAATGCTGTAAACGCCTTGGGTATTCTGGGCAGTTAATGCAGTAATGACGGACATGCCATAACATTCAAGCGCAGAGAAGGTTTTAAGGTCTGCTTGAATTCCTGCACCACCACTGTTATCTGAACCAGCTATCGTTAAAGCACGAAAATATTCTTTTTTATCGCTCATAGAACCAATTTATTGATTTCTTAGAAATTCAATTCTCCGCATTAAAGATGCGCACCAATTTTCATTCGTCGTATTAAGACTTTCTTCTGCCTGATCCAAATGAGATTTGGCTAATTCTTTTTTGTCTAATTTTTTATATGACTCTGCTAAGTCAATCAGGATTTGGACTTCCTCTTTTCTATTTTCGAGGTATTTGGCGACATCTAAAGCGGGATGAAGATACTTAACGGTTTTTCCCCATTGCTTTAATTTATAGTAGTTAAGTCCTATTCCAACCATCAACTCTAATTGTTTGTCGTGATCTTCTAATTCTTGGTAATTTTTAAGTGCCTTTGAATAACAATCAATAGCTTCTGAGATTTTTTCTTTTTTGACCAACACATGCCCAAGACCGTTATAAGCGCTGCCGGCAGACGCACCTAACTCCTTTAACTCTGCTAAAGTGAGTTGTTCTTCGTAATAACTTTTTGCCCGATCAATATTTCCAGAAACAGCATAGGCATCACCCAAGTTCGCTAATAAACTGCATATCTCTTTATAATCTTCTAACTCCTGACAAATAATGAGCTGTTCCTGAAAAAATTGGATAGCTTTTTGAGTCTGACCCAATCTAGAGTATGCTAGAGCCAAAACCGATAATGCGTTTTTTTCCGCTTTCCTATCACCAATTCCACGGGCTTTTTGCAAAAAAATAGTTTCTGCTTCTATCATTTTTTTTAACTGCAAAAAATCAGACGATTTAATGTTTGCTTTTGTAGCTTTACGACCATCAAATTCTGCCAGGCGCTGATAATTTACTTCTACTGATTCTGATAGTCTTTCTTTCACCTCTTTTATAAAACTAAGTTCTTCTTCTAGATGGTCAAGCAGAACTTCCAAATCTTCAGACCAAAAAACCTCTCGCAGATGAAAAGATTTGCAAGCGTGTAGTTTTTTTAGTGCGCCAGGAATATTACATGTGTCAGGCAAAATTGCGCCATCAACCAAGACTGGGACAATTAAAATATCTTTATTCATTGCCGATATAATTTCCAGGCGTAACCTTTCATTATCTATAAGCCTGTATTGAGAGGTGTCTTCACTTTTACTTGGAGCTTTATTTGCAACAACCACAATCAATACATCACAGGCTTCTATTGCTGAACGTATTTTATGTGTTAAAGGGGTTCCATTATTCTTTGACAAGACACATCCCGAACCTAAAAAAGATTCGAATTGGGAAGCAATTCTCAGTGAAAACGGTTCCGCCTCCGAAGAACTAGAACTTAGATAAATAAGCGACATCTTCTATTCTCCAATTGCCTGAACACTCTCATCAAATTTACCAGATGCATTATTATAGCCTTTTCATTCAACAGGCAGAAGATTCAATATTAGATTGTGATAAACTTTTAGTATCCATAAATAAAACATAGGTATTGTATGTTTCGAGTGTTTATTTTAATAATTATTTTACTTTTTGTTCATGCACATGGATACGCATACGCTTCAAGTTCCTCAGAGCAGTTAGGATCCGTCGAGTTTTCTACTTCCGCTTCAGGACCTGTGCAAGAGCTGTTTCTGCATGGTGTGGCAGCACTACATTCCTTTTGGTATACAGAAGCATTAAGCGCCTTTAAAAAATCCATTACTATAGACCCCGAATTTGCGATGGGATATTGGGGTCTGGCTATGGCGTACAATCATCCTCTTTGGGAAGAACAAGATTCCAAGTCTGCAAAAGCTGCCCTTTTAAAAATCAAAAATATTTCAAAATTAACGCAGAGGGAACAAGAGTATATTTATGCCATACGGCTACTTTATGGCAAGGGAGAAAAACAGGTCCGCGATAAAGCTTATTCAAAAGCCATGAAAAATATATATCGCAACTACCCTAATGATCTTGAGGCGGCTTGTTTTTATAGCCTTTCCATACTGGGTGCTGCCAGAAACGCGCCCAATAAACTTAGGTTTCAGGTGGAAGCAGGCTCAATAGCACTAGAAGTATTCCAACAAAACTCTAATCACCCTTGTGCGGCGCATTATGCAATTCATGCCTTTGATCACCCTGATTTGGCTCGGCTTGCCCTACCTTCTGCTAAACGTTATGCAAAAATCTCACCCGCATCTCACCATGCCCAACATATGCCTGCTCATATTTTTGTTCAACTTGGTATGTGGACCGATGCCGTTAATTCTAATATGAAAGGATGGAAGACTTCGGTTGATTGGGTTGAAAAGAAAAACCTGTCTCGAAGCAAACGAGATTATCATAGCCTACAATGGTGGCACTATTCTTTATTGCAACAAGGACTTGTTGATCAGGCTAATATTATTTTTAATACCCAACAAAATGATATGCTAGAGGGAATACAAAATCGATCTAATTTGCGGGCCGGAAAATATTATTACCGCATGCTGGCGGCTTCTTTTATTGAAACAGAAAATTGGAAAAATTTGGAAAAGTCTTCACCGCCTGATGGGTGGAAACCTAAAAGTTTTTCACAAGCCGGTTATCATTTTGCTCGTGGATTCTCATCGGCCATGCAAGGAAAAACTGAAGAAGCGAATAAACATCTATTGCAGTTAAAAGCTATCCGCAAAAATAAATTTAAAGAAAATTATTACAAGCGCATTAAATATCTTAAAGTGTGGGAACTAGAAATTCAAACAGCGATCAAAGTTAAACAAAAAGATTTTGAAACAGCAATAAAGCTAGCAAAACAAGCCAACCTTTTAGAAGAAAAGTTACCTGCCCCATCAGGTCCGCCTCGTATTCTCAAACCCACTTATGAATTGTTGGGTGAAATATATTTAAATGCCGAACAACCAATTCAGGCTTATGAAAATTTTTCCATTTCCCTCTTGCGGCATCCAAATAGGGTTCGCTCACTAATAGGTTTAGCCCGAGCAGCAAATGCAAAAGGTGACAAAAGAACTGCCAAGGAAAAGTATCAGCAACTCTTTATTCAGTTAAAAAATGCAATGCCTGATCTACCTGAATTAAAGGAAGCCAAAAGGTTTTTAGAAAAAAACTAAAACACCTAAAGTATCTTTTTAAAGTTTTAGATAAAGTTTGTTTACCTTGCCTTAGTTTAACGGCAGAACCCCAAGGATCTATTTTAACAAATACCTTTGGCTGTTTAACAAACAAAATCGAAACATCAGTTGTTAAATGGCGTTTCTATACTTTGTGTTGCTTTTCCCCCATCCTGAACAATCCATATCCCAAATTTAAATGTGCCCCAGGCAATTAGAACCAGAAATAATATAATTAAAATTAACTCTATCGCACTCGGTTTTGGAATAGGTTTGATTTCATTATTATCAGGATCTTGATTATCAAATGTCATTAATCAAGGTTTTTTCAACCAACTCTTCGCAAGTTTACGAGCTTTTGAAATCTGATCACTATTCATTTGCCGTTCTACAAAAATACGATTTTTTTTCCCTGCCTCCTGACCCAACTCTTCTGAGATTAACAACCATTTATCTGCTTGCACAATATTTTTAGCTATACCTTTTCCTTTAAAATACATCATGCCCACTATCAATTGGGCTGCAGCGTTGCCTTTTTCGGCCAAGGGAGCTAACATTTTATAGGCAGTTTTAAAATCCCGATTATTTAAAACTCTTACCGCATCTTGTAGTTCATCTGCCTTGACAAAGTTCGGTACAACGATTCCGAATAAAATAGATAACGCAACTATCAAAGCTCTAATATTTAAATTTATTCGAATCATATTTATTTGTTCCAAAAAAAATCCACCCAGGGGAACTGAGTGGATTTGCAAGAGGCAATCACCTGTAACCGGTCATCGCTAATAAGCGACCTTCCCCCCTACCTCCAAATTAACTAATTTATTTTTTTTCTATACCTTTGATTATCGAATTTCCTTTAGGAGCATGGTTTCTTAAATGTTCACGAACCAACATCACGGCATGATTATCATCCATCGCCTTTATGAAAATGCTAAAATCATCTTCAGTTTTATCATTTTCATCTATTAAAACACCTTTTACTTTAAAATTATATTCTTTAGGCGGCATGTAAATCTCAGCTTAATTTAATAATCTATTATATAAAATCCTCCAAAACCATCAAGTTAACTATTCCAAGAACTGTTTAATTTTGGGTAAAAAATTTTAATAGAATTCCATTGACTTAAATAACTTACGGGTTTATTTTTACTGGACAAGATTCGCTTATTTACAACATTTTAATGGAGTTCTTAAAATGAAGAAGCTCCGCATAATCGTAGTAATTTTTGCATTTATCTTGTTTTTTGCTCACGCCTATATCGTCCTAGCCAACACTGAGAATTGCATCCAACTACTTCATCCTATTGATACTCAGGTAGCCAGCGTAAAAGCTCAAGGGGGGATTTGGGAAGCTTTTGAAAAAAGAGAGTACTATAGAGAGTTTTCTACAGTAGCTCTTCATCTTGATCAAAAAGCTATCGCCCTTATTTACACACTGGATTATGTTTGTAGTGCTTTAGACAGGATTCCCAGAAATGATGTTTCCAATTATATTTTGCCCCTTTGGCGTAAAAAAGGCGAAGAAGCGTTTATCAAATACCAAACGGAAGGTTATGGTTATGCTATAGAAGAAGTGATGACCTGGGTAAAATATGCAAATTATTTTGAAAAGAATTATAAGCGTAAACTCGATTTTTCAAAGGTCCGTGAGACCATCAAAAAATCTCAACTGTTGGTAGACCGTTTTGTTAATATAGTTCATAAAGTCAGGAAAACTAATAAAGTAAAAGAGGTCGTTAAAGAATCAAAAGTTCTAATTGCCGAATTTGCAAAGCTTCACGAAGAAGATCCTATTCTTAAACAAGCAGATCATGAGAATGCTGCAATACCTCATGCCTCAACACTAACTGAATCTGCGGATGAAATGTAAAGGCAGATGATTGAAATTCAATGTGTCAAATGTAAAGCTTTTATAGCACGCTATAAGGGATCCGGTGAGTTAGATTTGCTATTTTTGGATACCGTTATCAAGCCCACAACACTTTCTGAGTTGAAATCTTTAAGCAAAAAAGATTTGCCCTTGCTGATTTGCCGTGAATGCGGATGTAAGCTAGGCAAACCTACAACAAATAAAATAGGGCGGCTTGGTTATAAAATGATAAAGGGTTCCTTTCGCAAAAAAGGAATCATTAAAGCCATGACCCCAAGCCCACACACAAGTTGGCGCTAGCAACCATGTTAAAATCAGGTTGGGGCTGNTTTTTTTNGCANATCATTAAATCTGTTGTTTTTTAAAATCAGATGTTGTGCGGTACAAGCGCGNTTGACTTGTAAAAAAATTTTATTTATATGCATTAAATTATGTGAACAAATGGGTACAAATTCAAAAATNATTTTAGGTATACTCTTCGTTCTAATTATCACCTTGTTCTANNTGATGTGGAAAGGGCTCGGTGGCGGNCCTACCATAGCTCCTCGAGCTCCTCTATAGTTTTNAGTATGCAATCCAAAAAAANCTTACAACACAAATTGANAAAACTTTTATTTAATCAATAGTTTGTAATCTTAAGCATTTATTTTACTTTTTAAACCATTAAGCCTGCACTTTGAAATGCCGTAANTATAAACATGGAAAACGTTAATNCAGTTTTTAGCTTTNTTGGCAGACTGACTGAAACGGAGAAAAAACAGGCNNATGTAATAGCNGGNGGAANTTTTGAAAAGTTACTTNCCGAATTTGAATTAATGCAAACNATCTNTGGTAAAAAAAATTGGGNAAGCAATTCGGGAAATCCGTTTGAGAATTCTCGTGCCAATGGGATCAGAAAAATCTTTATTTTGCAACAAAAGATGAGNGANAAAAATGAACTCGCTTTATTCGATACTGATGCAACTTTTGATTTGAAAAAATTAAGAAGAGATCNAGCGGCTNCCTTTATGAGACCTNGCTTNTTGGAAAAAAGATTTAAGCCTTTTGGNCCAACCATCATCAGCAAATTTATATGAGTAGTTCTTAGTAAGAGATGCTAATAAANAGATTNATTCTAAGTTTTTGATANTTACTTATTAAACTTTGNNCTACTTTAATAATNNNTATNTCTATTTCCGCTGCCGTCCACGCCATAGGTTCATTTGCTCCACCCGCAAATCCTAACTTACTTACAGCTATGATGCCAAATGCAGTTGGTTTTTGAAACCAACCAATTGCAGTAGGTACGATAGACTTTGGATCCATGCCTTGTTCTATGAGTTGATAAGCACGGAACGCTGTCATTTGCATTGCGATTGCTTCTCCATCTCCTGTAGCTGCGACGGCACCTTGGGGACCTACATAGAGTCCGCACCCTATTAAAGGAACATCACCCACGCGACCTGAAATTGCATCATCGATACCCCCAGTGCTCAGGGCTGCAGCAAATTGATCGCCATCACGTATCACGCAACCCACCGTATCGGTGGTTGAGAAATCCTTCCCTGTATTAGAAATCTCGTCTTGGGAAACTTTTTTACAGCCTTGGTTAAAAGCAAATTCTGCCGCACCTGCTCCCGCTAAAACACGATACTCCGATTGGCTAACTATTCGAGCTACTTGCACAGGGTTTCTAAATCCTTCTAGACAAGCAACAGCTCCGAAATTACCAGAGCTATCCATACAGGATGCGTCCATTTTTACAGAACCATCCAGACGGCGATGAGAACCCACACCAGCATTGAAACGACCATCATCCTCAAGTAAGGTAACTGCACTGCAAGCAGCATCCAAAACCGACTCACCTGCTTGTAATCCCATCATTCCAATTTGGCCGGCAACTGCGGTGCCGTCAGCGTGATCTGGGTTGGACCCAGCTCCACCGTGCGTTAATATTATGACCTTTTTTTTATCTGCCATATAATTCCAAAATAAAATAGCAATAGTTGTAGCGTTATTATAAATGAGGTATTCTAAAGTCCAACCCAAAAACACAAATTAACGAATGGTCAAGTTTTGTCTACAGTGTAAAAATGCATTCTGGGGAGGGCAATATTGCCCAAAATGTGAAGGGGAAATTGAGTTACTCGATGCCGCTTTGCCCGAGAACAAGAAATATCTTCCCGAACTAAATATTGATGTGCGCCCCAAATATTACGCACGCAGTTCGATGTTACTGTCGTGCTTCGGGTTTGTCATGGCTCTTCCCCTGGGTGCCTTCATCTTCCTTCGAGGAATATCTTCCAGCGATAATCTTATGTTGTGGTCTTCTATTGGACTAGGCACAGTTGCATTAGTTTCTTGGGGTTGCTGGTATCTCGCCCGCCGACTTTTTGACAAACAGATGGAAGGTGTCGAAACCGAAAACAAAGAACCCCAACTCGATTAGTGTGGGAAATCCTTCAAAATAAACAATCATTTTCTTTAATAAATAAAAAATCACTGTCCTCTAGCNCAAAAAAGGAGAATTTTCCCTTATTTTTTAAATAACTAGACAAAATANTGTAANTTTGTNAAAANNTTTCTTGAAATATTTAAAAAGTTGTCTAAAATATAATTATTCGGAGTTAGATTTTTTCTAAACTATTTTTATGGGTAATAAAAAAATATTGAAAATACCAGTCAAAATTATTTAGCTACATATAATTTGGAAATAAATAAAAAATCGCAATTCATATAATTTAATGGAGACAAAATGGGAAACAACAAACAAGCAGTAATTCTAATAGGACACGGAGGGCTTCCGAGTGATATACCCAAAGGTATTGTTGAAGATTTTATGAGAATTCATAAACAGAGAGTCCGAGCAGGCACAGAAATAACTTCAAAAGAAATTGAGCTGGACGCCACAATCCGAAATTGGGAAAGAACCTCCGAAACAGATCCCTATAAAGCTGGGCTAGAAACACTAGCGCAGCATCTTGCACCTCGTTTAGATGACTATATTTTGAAAACAGCCTATAACGAATTTTGTTACCCATCCATCGAGCAAGCTGCAGATGAATTGGCAAAAGAAAATATTGTAGATGTCGTACTAATAACCACCATGATAACCCCTGGGGGTTCACACTCTGAAAAAGAAATACCGGAGGAAGTAGATGCTCTTCGTCTTAAATACCCAACAATGAATTTTCACTATGCCTGGCCTTATGATTTGGATATTTTTTCAAATCTTTTAGCCGATCACATTAAAACTTTTACAAAAACTCCATATGTATAAACCTAAAGGGTAAAAATATGGCTACACAAAAATATTTTTATAAAGGTCGAGATTTGGTAAAACTCCGCAACCAAATATTAAATCTAATTATTACTTTAATTTTTTGCCTTGCAGGAATTTTTTCATTTTTTATCTCACCTAGCTACTCATTGAGTTGGCAAGATGAAGAGTGGCTGGAGGCAGGTTGCCCAAAAAATGTTTCAGGTAATTGGGAGGCTGATAACCCTGCCACCACAAATTTAAAATCAATGTCTTTTGGAAAAAAGGAAATAACTTATACGTCTAAAAATAATGAAACACAAAAATTTGGAATTATTAATTCCTCTTTTGTTTCAAAAAATCAATTTGTAAAAATGAAAATTCAACCACCAAATGATAAAAGGGAAACCATAATTAAGATTCGCCCTCATCTCGTAAACATTGATTCAAATGGAAAAAAACAAATTCCAAACTGCATGATAAAGGTATTCAGCTTTAATACGGAAAAACATGCAAAAACAGATAGATATTCTGAATGGAATATTTTTCGATTAAAAAATTATTAAAAAGATTTTTCCCTCAGCAAGAGATCGCTAAGCTATGGCTTATGAATGTAAAGTTTATGATAAAAATGGAAAACTAAAAAAAATAGTGAAGGAAAGTCAATTAACTAAGAACGGAAAAGAAATTTTTAATCAGCCTTCAACAAAAAAAATAACCTCTTTTATAAATAGCTTTAAAGATCCTACTGTTGAAATAAATAAGGACACAAAGTTTTATAATAAAGTATGCGTGGTTTGTAAAAAAGAATTCCACCCAAGACATCCTAATTCAAAATATTGTTCACATGAGTGTCAAAAAAGTTTATATCTTGCAAAGAAAAAAGTTGCAAAAAAAAGAAAAGAGAAAAATGGAAGCCCCGGATAATACTTTCGGGGTTGGGAGTTTCTCAGGTTTTTCTACGTTGCTATTTGCAAATTATTGAAAGCCAGAGTTCCGGGGTTTCCTATAATATTCTATACAATAGAAAGTCAACTTCTCGTTCGGTAACCAATATCTTTTCTATAATGAATACCCTCCCATTTAATCTGATTTACAGCTTCATAAGCTCTTTCGATGGCACTGGATGTATTTTCTCCGGTAGCAGTTACACCTAGCACTCGACCACCATTTGTTACTATTTTTCCATCTTGTTTTTTAGTTCCTGCATGAAAAACAACTACTTCCTGAATGGAGTTTGCATTTTCTAATCCGGAAATAAACTTTCCTTTTTCATAAGAATTAGGGTATCCAGCAGCAGCCATAACCACACATACTGATGATTTATTTTTCCAATTCAATTGGCATTGATCTAGCGTTCCATCAATACATGCTTCAAATATAGGTATTATATCGCTATCCATACGAACCAAAAGTGGTTGCGTTTCTGGGTCACCAAAACGTGCATTGAATTCAAGTATCTGTGGGCCAGTTTTTGTCAACATCAAACCAGCATAAAGAATCCCTTTATAAGGTCGGCCTTCTTGCTTCATGGCCCGAACCATTGGTAACATAATTTTATCGCGAACTTTTTGCTGCATGACCTCAGTAAAAACCGGTGCTGGTGAATAAGCACCCATACCCCCTGTATTAGGACCCGTGTCTCCATCAAAAGCTGCTTTATGGTCTTGAGCTGAGTCCATCAACAAAACCGTTTTTCCATCGCTAAAAGCTAAAACTGAGATTTCTTGTCCTTCAAGAAANTCTTCAATAACAATTTGGTCACCNGCTGCTCCAAAANNCCTATTTTTCATAATTGTNTTTACAGCAATAAGCGCTTCCTCGGTTGTTCTACATAGCAACACTCCCTTACCCGCCGCAAGTCCATCTGCTTTGACAACCAAAGGACAGCTCTTATCATTGACATATTCTTCAGCTTCTTCGGAAGAGGTAAAATTTTTATACTCTGCAGTAGGAAGTCCATATTTATTCATAATGTTTTTGGAAAAAGACTTACTCCCCTCTAACTCTGCTGCATGTGCATTGGGCCCGAAAATGCGCAAACCTTTTTCATTAAATTGGTCTACAATTCCCATTACAAGAGGTTGNTCTGGNCCAACAANAGTCAGCTCAATCCCTTTATTCANGGCAAATTGCAANAAACCCTCTATATCGTCTGNCGCNATGGGAACATTTTCNGCTATTTCACTTGTCCCGGCGTTACCCGGTGCACAAAAGATTNCTTTTACTTTTGGACTCTGTTTTATTTTCCAGACCAAAGCATGTTCNCGCCCGCCATTTCCAATAACCAAAACCTGCATATNCTCTCCCTAGAATCCATGTATAATTCCTTGATGAATTTATATAAAATGCCTTCATCTTGCAACTATGTTTACTACAATATCGAACTAAATGTTAAAGCTTGATTCGGTTTCAAAATCATTTGGTGGAAAACCTGTTCTCCAAAACATTTCCTTTGAAATTGGAGAAGGAGAAAGGTTTACGCTTTTAGGAGAAAGTGGTTGTGGCAAATCTACACTTTTAAGGCTTATAGCTGGGTTTGAAACTCTTGACAAGGGAAAGATTTGGATAGAGGGAAAAGACGTTAGTTCTCTTCCTGTTGACAAAAGACCCATTGGTTTAATATTTCAAAACTATGCCTTATTTCAACATATGACCGTTTATGAAAATATTGCGGTTGGACCACGGGTAAGAAAACTTCCTGAGTCGGCAATAGCCAAAAAAATTGATGAACTTTTGGAGATAACGCACCTAGGAAAAGTGAAAAATGAATACCCTCAAAAAATAAGCGGGGGCGAAGCCCAGCGAGTTGCCTTAGCTCGTGCAGTTATAAATGAACCTAAAATACTTCTACTAGATGAACCGCTTTCTGCCCTCGATCCGAATTTAAGACAATATTTGCGAGCTGAGCTTATTGAAATGCAAAAAACTCTTGGAATCACATTTCTTTTTGTAACCCACGACCAGGAAGAAGCGATGTGTATTGCCACTCAAATGTGCATNATGGAAAAGGGGTCCATNAAACAATATGGATCACCTAAAGAGTTATATGAAAAACCCGAATCTTTTTATATAGCTAATTTTCTTGGAGAGTTAAACTGCCTAAATGGATTCGTAGAAAAAAGAAGTGGAAATTTAATAACACTTTCATTAGGGATAAATGGAAAAATACAACTCTTCTCCAAAGAAAATAAATCTCAAAGGCAAAAATGTTATATCCGACCAGAAAAATTATTTTTTGATTCCGGACAAAATCTAAACAATGAGATAAACCATCTCGAAGGAACGATTGTGGGCAGTCATTTTTTTGGAAGTCATACCCGTTACCAGATTCAATTGGCAGATGGCTCTTATTTAAAATTATCTATTCATCACCGAAAAATAACAGAAAATAAATATACGAATGGAGATCCAGTAAAAATATTATTCGCAGTCTCCGATGTATTTCAGATCAATGAAAAATAAATCCTTTCTTTTTTTATTTATTTTTTTTTCTAGTTTCTTTCTAATTATTGGCTGTGACAGCGATGGAATTCATGAAGATAATGCTTATATTGTTGCAACCGATGCAACCTTAGCACCCATGTCTTTTATGAGCGTAGGAAATGAAATNATTGGTTTTGAACCAGATTTAGTCAAAGCTATAGCTAAAAGAGCGGGCTTTAAGATTCACATAACCAATGTTGAATGGGCCGGTCTTTTTGGTGGATTGATAACCAATAAATTCGATTTGGTTATAAGTTCTGTAACCGTCTTAGAAGAAAGAAAGAAACGAATGGATTTTAGCATCCCTTATCTTAAAAGTGGACTAGCTCTTGTCGTGCACAAAAATCAAAAAAAAATAATGTCGTTAGAAGATGCCAAAAAATTTAATGCNCGGATCGGGGCTCAATTAGGAACCACCTCTTATTATTTTCTTGAAAAAGAGCCTTCTATAAAAACNCAAGGTTANCAGATGTATGGNCATGCTATTACTGATTTAATCAATGGAAAGCTTGATGCGGTACTAGGAGAAAGTTCTGGAACGTTGTTCTATAAAAACACACCGTTGTTTCAGCAAATAAAAATGGTTGGAGAAATTTTATCCGATGAGTTTTATGCGGTGGTTTTAAGAAAAGGCGAAGAAAAACTTATGACCCAGGTAAANTTAGCTCTTAAAAGTTTGATTAAAGATGGAACNGTTGCTCGNCTCCATCANAAATGGGATCTNGGNCAAGCNGCAAAGGTACCCAATTAATTTGGTTTNATANAGTCTAAGAANTNATGAAAAAAATACTACANAANTCTGAAAAATTAAATTCTCANAATTTNCCCTGGAATATTGCAGTATTGGTTAGTATTTTTTTCTTAGTTTATTTACCTTCCAAAGAATCTGTTGCCACAAGTGGTATGTCCGGTGGATACCTTGAGCTTTTAAAATTGCTGCCTGCGGGAATATATTATACATTGCTCGTTACTTTACTAGGTAGTTTTACCGCAATTTTATTTGGTCTATTAGTAGGTTTAGGAAAACTTTCTAAAAATCCGGCAATTCTAATCCCAGTTTCTTTTTACATAGAAATATTGCGCGGTGTTCCCTTGCTGGTTCTTTTATTTTATATCTACTATGCCTTAGGGGAATTTTTTCATATTCCACCATTGGTAGCTGCCGTTTTGGGTTTTGGTTTTAGCTATGGGGCTTATATGGCCGATGTTTTCCGATCAGGTATTGAGGCTGTTCCAAAAGAACAAGCAGAGGTTGCAAGAAGTTTGGGAATGAATGAAAAACAAGCCCTAACCCTAATAGTTCTACCTCAGGCAATGCGAACTATAATTCCAGCTATTGGAAACCAAATTCTGGGAATGCTTAAAGATACCAGTCTAGTCTCAGTGTTGGCAATATCTGATATTTTACGCGTGGGCAATGAATATGCCACGAAACATTTTAATTTTTTTGAAACATATACTTATGTCGCCTTGACCTACTTACTGCTAACTCTTTTACTATCAAAGTTGGTTCATAATTTAGAATATAGATACCGTATTTAAATTATTAGACCTTTTATAATTAAATTGTATTTCGATTTACTGTAAATTGAAGTAGAAAATGTGTTTCATCTAAAAATTTTATCTCTAAAAACATTTTTAAAGTTTAAATATTTGATTTATTGTATTTTTTTGATTTGCCTTTTAATAGAAACTTTATGCTAGAAATTTTATCCCTATAAGTTAGAAATAGAATTACCAAATGGGTGACTTTTTTTTAAGATAATATTATATTAAAAAAAAATTATCTTGAAGGAGGAGGTAGGGTGAACGCAACAGCGGATAATAAAATAAATGTAGATGATGATAATTATTTTTTACTAGCAGCAAGAGTTTGGAATAACCAAAAAGAAAACTATACCACCATTGAAGACTCTGAGACATCAATAAAATATTTTAATAACTACCCCGATGCAGAAAAAATATACCAAGAAGGTGGTTTATCTATATTCCCTAATCTAAAGGGAAAAGATATTAAGCTCGACTTAATTCATGTCCGCTTTGGAGTTAACCGGTTAGTACTCAGCCGAATATTAGTTTAAGTCGGTTTCTTATTTTCCAACTCATCTATTAAGGACTTAATTCGATCTGCACCTGGCTGAGATGGGCTTAGACGAAGTGCATCTTTTAAATGACTAAGTGCCTTTGGAATATCATTTTTAAATTGATAAAAAATCATTCCCAAACTTAAATGGATAGAAGTCATATCGGGTTTAATCTGTAATGCTTTCTGGTAGTTTTCTATAGCTGCTGGGATATTTTTTGTTTGCATTTGAATGTTTGCCATATTCATATAGGGTAA
>PBKP01000005.1 GCA_002721515.1 Nitrospina sp. | reverse complement strand
TGGGCAGATAATGATACATCTTCTGCTTGTGCCACTGCTGATATTACCAGTATGACTTATGGCTTCAGTGTCTCCCCAGAAATGACCATTACTATTGGTGCAGGTACTGAAAAGGATTTCGCTGCAACAGCTACAAATGCAAATGCGCCAGGCGTCACCTATTCGATAGATTCGGCGGGAACGATCATTAAAAAATGATGGAATTTACCCTTCCTTGTTATGTATTGGTCCTAATGGTGTTTATTTTTTTAAATTGGCAAGAGCAAGATCATGAAATTAGTTAGCCTGTTGCCTTCGGCGACAGAGATTATAGCGAGATTAGGACAGGAAGAAAGTCTTATAGGTGTTTCTCACGAATGTGATTTTCCTGAATCGGTCACATCTTTACCCAATCTTACTTCTTCAAGTATCGATACCAAATCATCAAGCCCCAATATTCATCGGTCGGTAATGGAGGTGATGAAAAGTGCGATCTCGGTTTACGATCTCGATATAGAACTTTTAAAATCTCTTCAGCCCGATTTTATTATTACTCAAGATTTATGTGATGTTTGTGCTGTTTCCTTCGATCAGGTTGAAAAGGCTTGTCAGGAAGTATTGGACACTGATGCACGAATAATTTCTCTTAAGCCAAAACTATTTGGTGATATTTGGGATGATATTCAAAATGTTGCCGATCACTTATCTGCCTCGGATCAAGGCCGCAAGTTTCGTGAGGAAGCAAAGAAAAGAATCGATTCTGTAAAATCACGGCTGCAGAACATGACTCGTCCCAAGATTCTTACCATCGAATGGATTGATCCGATTTATATTGGGGGTATGTGGTTACCAGAGATGATCGATATTGTTGGCGGTGAGGTGTGTTTCGCTGAAAGTGGAGAGAAGGCCCCCGTGGTCAGCCGTGAAGATTTAGGGAAAATAGAACCCGATATCGCCGTCGTTAAACCTTGTGGATATAAACTTGATCAGACTTTAAAAGAATTGGAACTTCTTAAACAGCAATTGCCTATATGGGAAAAGCCACCTAGAATTTATCTGGTGGATGGGAACTCCTATTTCAATCGGCCCGGCCCGCGTATTCTTGATTCATTGGAAATTCTCGCCTATTGCACGCACCCAGACCTATTTCCCGAATTCGGCGCGCGTTACAAAAAAGACTTCACTGAGTTAGGGTCCTGCCTACAATTAAATTAAACTTTTCCTTTTAAAAAATCAAAATAATCCACCCATAATCTTGATTTTCACCATTTTTTTGGAACAAATTTGTGATTAAAAGCATGAAAAAGTACTTTTTTTATCAATATTAAACTTAGATCCTCATTAAAATTAAAGCAAACCAATTATGCTAATGGGTTGAAANTTAAGGGGTAATTCGATATAATCGGGGTATGGCTAGGCAAAAGGATTTCATTGTTATAGGCTCTGGCGTCGCCGGATTGACCTTTGCTCTCAAGGTTTGCAAGTTTGGCTCGGTAGGTATTATTACCAAAGACAAGCTGGAAGAGTCCGCAACTAAATACGCCCAGGGTGGAATTGCCTCGGTGATGGCTGCGGACGATTCTTTTGAGCTGCACGTTAGGGATACCATGGAAACCGGACGCGNCCTCTGCCATGAAGACTTCGTGCGTATCGCCTGTGGCGAAGGTCCCTCCCGAATCCGTGAATTGGTCAACCTGGGAGCTCAATTTGATTTGCGTGGAACGGAGTTTGATTTAGGTAAAGAAGGAGGCCATTCCAAACGCCGAATCCTGCATGCCCACGATCTTACCGGCTGGGAAATTGAAAAGACATTAATCGAAGCTGTACACGCTGAAAAAAATATAGAGATTTTTGAACACCATATGGTCATCGACCTGATCACCAAGGCCAGACTCGATGACAAAATTCAACCGGGCAGTTCTGATGATGAAGCGCTGGGACTTTATGTACTGAACCATAAAACGAATCAGGTTGAAACTATGGTGGGGGATGTGATCTTACTTGCCTCAGGGGGAGCCGGTAAGGTTTATCTCTACACTTCGAACCCGGATACCGCGACAGGAGACGGTATTTCTGTTGCCTACCGGGCAGGAGCAAAAATTGCCAATATGGAATTTTTCCAGTTTCACCCGACTTGTCTTTTTCATCCTAAAGCAAAATCATTTTTAATTTCTGAAACTGTTCGAGGTGAAGGTGGAGTGCTGCGGCTTGAAAATGGCGATACCTTTATGGAGAAATATCATGAAATGGGGTGTCTCGCTCCACGCGATGTCGTCGCACGCGCTATCGACCATGAAATGAAAAAAAGTGGTGACGATTGTGTCTATCTGGATGTTACGCATCTGGAAGGTTACCGTATCCGTGAACGATTCCCAAATATTTTTCAAACCTGTCTTGAGTTTGGTTTTGATATGTCTAAAGAACGCNTCCCTGTTGTCCCTGCCGCACACTATATGTGTGGCGGATTAGTGGTGGATGTCAATGGACAAACCAATATCAAACGGTTATTTGCTAGCGGTGAGGTTTGCTTTTCAGGATTGCATGGAGCTAACCGGCTAGCTTCCAATTCATTATTGGAAGGNCTGGTGCTCTCGCACCGAGCCGTCGACAAAGCGGTAAGATTGCTAAAAGAATCTAAAAACTCAGGAAACCAGTTGGATAGAATCCCAGAATGGGATCCGGGAAATGCTGTCGACAGTGACGAGTCTGTTGTGGTTTCGCATAACTGGGATGAGATACGTCGCTTGATGTGGAATTATGTTGGCATCGTGCGTTCAGACAAGCGTTTGAAACGCGCTGAGAGCCGTATTCAACTTCTTCTGGAAGAAATTCAAGAATATTACTGGAACTTTAAAATTACCAAAGACACTTTGGAACTAAGAAACATTGCTATTACCGCACAATTGATTATTCAAGGCGCATTGTCGAGAAAAGAAAGCCGAGGTTTGCATTTTAATCTCGATCATTTAGATACGGACGATGAAAACTGGAAACGCGATAACATTTTTCAGGACACCGCCCGTAGATTGATAACCCCGATTAACCCGAGAATAGTGACCCATGAGTGAAGAAAAAACAGCACATGTATTGATTAGAGATTTTTTTGGTGTGGTTGCACTGGCCTTTACAGTTTTTGGATTTATGGCGCTGATGACTTTTTCATCCACCGATCCTACCTTCAATAAAAGTGTTTCGGATGGGAATGTCATCAACTCTGGTGGTATGGTGGGTGCCTATCTTGCAGATGGTCTTATTCTTATTTTCGGTAGTGGCTCCTTTTTTGTCCCAGTTATTACCGCTGTTATAGGTTGGATATTGATCCGTGGCAAAGAGTCACAAAATTGGCTCTTGATTCTGGGTTCAGGGGTTTTGTTTCTAGTCGGTTTTTGTTCATTACTGGCGATACAATTTGATGTTGATCCTTTTTTTGGAAAAGTTATCCCGGTGGGTGGTTTAATAGGTGATGGGTTGGGCGGTTTTCTGGTCACCTGGTTGAACCCATCAGGGGCAGTGTTAACCCTCCTTACAGTAGTATTCATTTCATTTATGGTTATGACTCGTCTTGAGGTCAATACCCTTTTAAAGACGTTGGGAAAATTTTTTTCGGTGGGGGGTTCTGCCTTATGGTTAGTTATCAATGGAATTAAAGTGGTTGCCTTAAAAACTTTCCAGGCTCTGGTAAGAATTTTTAAAGGTGCGAAGACAGCTTTTGAAAATTTAAAGGCTATGCGTTCTGAATCGGTTAAAACCAAATACGCAGAAAGCGACCCGGTAATTGTTAGACGAACTCGACCTGAGCCGTTGGTTCTTGAACGCAAGGATAAAACTGTTCAAAAGAGTAAAGAAGAAAAACCAGAATTCATCGTGCAAGACCATTTTTCTTTTATGGGCAACTCTGATCATTACGAGATTCCGCCTTTGACTTTGTTGAATGATGTGCCTCCTGATTTAGGAACGGATGTTGAAAAGGCACGTAGCGAAATTTTAGCAAGTAGCGCTATTTTGGAAAAGAAGTTATTGGATTTTGGCATTGAGGGTCGCGTGGTTCAGGTTTTGCCGGGACCCGTTATTACTTTATTTGAATACGAACCGGCACCGGGTGTAAAAGTCAGTCGGATCGTTTCGCTGGCAGATGATCTGGCGTTGGCAATGCGTTGTGTTGGATTACGAATCCTTGCTCCTGTTCCCGGCAAGCCAGTGGTCGGTATAGAAATTCCTAATCTTCGGCGTGAGACCATTTATTTTAAAGATGTAATGGAATCCGACGCATTTCAACAATCTGATTCCAAATTAAATTTGGCAATCGGCAAAGATATAACCGGAGAGCCGGCCGTTCAGGATCTTGCAAAAACTCCACACTTACTCATGGCTGGCTCCACAGGATCAGGAAAAAGTGTTGGACTCAATTCCATGATTTGCAGCATCTTGCTCAATGCTACTCCCGATGAAGTTAAGATGATAATGATTGATCCGAAAATGTTGGAGCTTTCTGTTTATGATGGCATTCCCCACCTAATCGCTCCGGTGGTTACAAATCCAAAGAAAGCAGCCGCAGCACTGCAATGGGCAGTTACCGAAATGGAAACGCGCTATAAAATGATGGCCGAAAAGGGAGTTAGAAATATAAGTGGTTTTAATGATCTTGCTGAAAAATTGCAAAAAGAATATGAAATAGAGTTAAAAAAACGTGAAAAAACAAACACAGGTATAAAACCTATTGATGAAAAAAATGAAGACCAAGAAGAGAACCTGATTCCCGAACCTCCAGCAAAACTACCTTATATCGTCGTCCTGATTGATGAATTGGCAGACTTAATGATGGTTGCATCAAAAGGAGTTGAAGATTGTTTGACTCGCCTTGCGCAAATGGCTCGCGCGGCAGGTATTCATTTAATTGTTGCAACGCAACGACCCTCGGTAGATGTATTGACTGGAATCATTAAAACTAATTTTCCGACACGCATGTCTTATAAGGTGACCTCAAGGGTGGACTCTAGAACAATCCTTGATGCAATGGGTGCTGACAAATTGTTAGGTCGAGGAGACATGTTGTTCCTGCCACCAGGATCCTCCGGTTTACTTAGGTTGCATGGAGTGATGGTGAGTGATGAAGAAATTGCGAGAATCGTGAATTTTATTAAGAAGCAGGCCAAGCCCGTTTACGAGGAAGATATTTTTCAGTCCGCAACTATTGATAGCAAAGATGAAGAGGAAGAGCAGGATATGGATGAGAAATATGATGAGGCACTGGCTATTGTCGCGAAAGACCGGCAGGCTTCTATATCATATATCCAACGACGATTGAGGATAGGCTACAACAGGGCGGCACGAATTATAGAAACCATGGAACGAGAAGGAGTGGTAGGCCCATCCGATGGAGTTAAACCTCGCGAAGTTTATGTCAGCCCGATAGAAATTGAATAGTTTTAGTTTGAGTCGTCGTATTAGAAGTTTTAATCCATCCTATTCTTTACCATTTTACCTGCCGCAGCAAAGCAGCCATAGTTTCGTGTTTTAAAAATAAAAATTTTTAGTTTCCGTCCTATGCAAGAAGAGTCCTGTTCTAACGATGAGTTATTATTTTTGTTTATGGGCGCAAGTAATCTTGCCCGGGGTTACACCCTGCTAACGCGCTATCTTTCTAAATGTCTGGGAAGTAAAAATATAGAATTCCTAAATGCATTAGGGCCGGGACGTGGATTTTGCGCAAAAGGAGGGATGTTTAATTTTATTTACCCACCTATCCAAAACTGCCAGGTCGTAGAAGCAGCTGAAAAAAAAACAAAAAATACACGGGTAGTTTTAATCACAGATCTTGGTAACGACCTTATGCATGGAGTGACTGCCGATGTGCTCATCGAATGCCTGGACATGCTGATAGATCGTATGCTGAAATGGAATGCAGAAATATTTCTAACCTCGATTCATATAAATATAAAAAAAGATATCAGCCGAAGAATATATTATATTTTAAGATTTATATTCTACCCACGCAGTAAAATTAATTTTGAGGAAGCGGATTTGCTCATCACAAAAATTAATTTTTATTTAGAGGAAAAAACACGAAAAAACAAAAAGGTGCATTTAATTACAGGAATGGAATCATATGCAGGCTCAGATAAAATTCATTATAGTTTGTTAAAAATGCATAAGGCTTGGTCGAAAGTAACGGATGAAATTTTTTCGACTCTGAATGTTCCTGTAACAAAAAAACCAGTATTTATAGATGGGATTATTTCTGTTCTTTCCAACCTTAAGCGTTTAATTTTTTGCGATATCCTTGGGTGGAAAAAAAAAGGGCAAGATTTTTATTAAATAGTACTGTGCTAAATGGTTCCAGCATTTTTAAAAAGCAATTTGTGATAATCAAGGTCCAAAAAAATTATGGGATATGTTTTAGCGTTCTTACGTTTTTTAACTTATATAGTTATTTTTATAATTTTTATCTTGATAGGGATTGCAGTCCACATTTTATTTTTTTTATCACAATCAGAACGTTTTAAGTGGATCTCATTTTTTACACACTACTGGGCCAAAATAACTTGCTGGATATTAAACTTCCAGTTTGAAATTCATGGAGAAAAAAGTTACAGGCCAGGATCATTGATTGTGGCTAACCATGTTGGGACTCCAGATGTATTTATTCTGGGTGCTTTGACTAAGGGATTTTTTGTTTCAAAGGCGGAAATTTTAGATTGGCCTTTTTTTAATTTTTTAGCATGGTTGGGGATGACCATATTTGCAGATAGGAAAAATAAGATGCAGGTAAGATCTATTATAAAGAAAATGGAAACAAGGTTGAATTCTAATTGTTCAGTGATAATATTCCCAGAGGCTCAGGCAACAGATGGAACAGATGTAATTCCCTTTAAGTCGGCAGTCTTTGAGTCGGCGGTTCGCGCTCAGGCTCCGGTGATTCCTGTGACTATAAAATATCATGATGGCAATCAACCTACCATCGCATATTATGGTGACTCTTTTTTCAAACATATGTTAACGTTATTAAAAAATCCCAGGCTCTGTGCTACGGTTTTTGTCCTGCCGGCAATTGTAGCCGGAACGGATCGCAGCCAATTAGCAAGAAGCAGTTATAATGCCGTGCGTGATTGTTATCGAGATGTAATTTAAAAAATAAAAGAAATATCTTCTCATGGATTTTAAGAAAAAAATAATAGACCATGGTAAAATTTCGACAACTTAAACTTTTAAAGGCATAAAAATGATCCATCCTTTTAAGGGTACTCAACCCGAGATAGACGAATCCGCCTTGGTCGTAGATAGTGCGCAGATCATAGGCGATGTGAAAATTGGTGAAGAGAGTAGTGTTTGGTTTAACGCTGTCATTCGAGGCGATGTAAATTATATTCGTGTTGGAAAACGAACAAATATTCAGGATGGTTGTGTTTTACATGTTGCGCGAAAAACTTTACCTTTGGAAATAGGTGATGAGGTAACTGTGGGCCATAATGTTACCCTGCATGCCTGCACTATCGGCTCGCAATGTCTTATTGGAATGGGGGCGACGGTGATGGACGGATCTAAAATAGGAGAACAGTCGATTGTCGGAGCCGGTTCTTTGGTGACGCCAAATACAAAAATCCCACCTAAAAGCCTAGTCTTAGGTTCTCCTGCAAAAGTGAAGCGAGAGTTGAAAGAAGAAGAAATACGTGGAATTCGCGAGTCCGCTGCAAATTACGTAGGTGATATTGAGACTTATCTGGATTAACGGATGAATAAATTCGTAGAAGATCCGGTATCGGTTGCGGTGATTGGTGGCAGTGGCGCTTATCATCTACTTTCCAAACAATCATTAGGCGAAGAAAAAAAATGCCAAAATATCGATACTCCCTATGGGAAGAGTGCTCCCATCCATCAATTCCATTTAAATGATTTGGATTTTCTTTTTCTTTCTAGACATGGAGAAACGGATTATTCGCTGACAGCACCATTTGTCAATTACCGAGCGAATATTCATGCCCTAAAAGAATGTGGTGTTCAAAGGATCATTTCCTGGTCGGGACCGGGTATTATTAATACAGCTTATAAGCCGGGTGATTTTGTAGTCCCTCACGATATCATTGATGAAACGCGAAACCGCCCGACAACTTTTTTTGATAACATGGGAGTGGGGTTTATTCGACAAAGTCACCCTTTTTGTCCGCAAATTTCAGAAATCCTACATGATGTATTGCATGAGAGTGCTCTACCGCATCATGAAAAAGCCGTATATGCCTGTACCGAGGGCCCGCGATTGGAAACCCCTGCCGAAATAAGAAAGCTGCGTATTCTTGGTGCCGATTTGGTAGGAATGACCTTGGCACCCGAAGCATTTTTAGCTCGTGAAAAGGAAATCTGTTATTCAGCATTTTGTTACCTCACTAATTATGCAGAAGGAGTTAAAAGTAGAAAATTTAAAAAGGGAGAGTTGTTTGAGGGTATGCAAACAGAAGAAGAGAAAAAACAGGTCGATAGTTCCATACAAAAATTCCCTCAACTTATTCGTGCTATGTTTGAAATTTTAAGGGAGGAAAAGAGAAACTGTGATTGCGGTGAAGCCCTGCGCCGATATAAAAATAAAGGTTTCATACCACCGAACTAACCGCCAAACACTAATTTCATAATCTGCAGGGCTTTTCCGGAAAACTAGTCGGGCCAAGCTTCGAATCCGCCGGTCATAGAATAAACCTCTTTGAATCCTTGTTGCGAAAGATATTCTGCGGCTCCGCGACTGGATATGCCATGGTAGCAGCAGACAACCAAGGGAGTATCCTTATCAGTTTTTTCGATATATTCTTTAACATTCTGATCGTTGAGAGAAACGGCATTTGGAATATGGCCTGAAGCATAAGAGCCAGGATCGCGAATATCGACGACGTTGACCGTACCTTCCTCAACCATCTCCTGCACCAGATGAGGATTTATTTCTTTAAACATAAAAGGTTGTCCTTTATATAGATAAAAAATTTAATTCGGTTTTCCGATATTTGCATCTTATTTCTTTAGATGATGAAATCTGTAAAAAGTCTCTTTAAATATTTTAGATAAAATGGATTTATCGCAATTAGAAGAAAATTTTAAATCTGCTCTATCCAAGGGCGATATAGAAAATGCTGTTACAAATGCCATTGAATATTGTAATGGTTGTCAGCAGGTAAGGAAGTACGATACTGCGATTATTTGTCTGAAGCCGCTTTTAATTAAAGTGGAAAAAGATAAGTCTCTCCGGGCGGTGGTGTTGACTGCGCTGGGCACGGCTTATTGGGAAAAAGCTCAACTCAAAAAGGCCTTGGAGCAATTTGAACAAGCCTTCCTCTTGTTTAAGGAAATGGACGACAAGGCGGGAAAAGCGGCAATTCTTTCTATAGTAGGGCTAACTTATTGGAGAAAATGTGCATGGGATCGAGCTTTGGAAATTTTGGAAGATGCTATAAATCAAAGATCAGATAAAGAGGACCGATTTACATCTTTGTATGGAGCATTTGAGCGAGGTATCTCTACTTTGCATAACCGAATAAGGCTCGGAAGGGAGTTGGAGCAGCCATTGAAAATTTTGCAACCTTTGTTTTCTTCTTCTGCAATTTATCTTATAACTGGGGATATAGAAAACTTTAAACTATGTCTAGATGAATCAGAGGTTTTGGCAAAGGAAACCGGCCAGACAGAAATTCTTAAGGCTATTTTAGGAGTTTCTAAGCTGGCTGCCAAGGTTTTATAAAGGTCAGCTCATTTTTGTTATGAAAAAGATGAATGACTTTACTATTTGGGATAGTGGTAAACTTTTTAATAATGCTAGATTCGGGTTTGCCTTTAAACTTCAGGGTACAGATAAAATTTTTGCAGATACCCGATTTTATCCATACCGATAGCCATTCGTAAAGCTTTTCAGGATAGCAGATAACATCTGAAAATAACCAGTCGATTTGCCTTCCTTCTTTTATAAAAACTTCGGGTAATAAAGAGAAGGCATCGCGTTTTTGGAATTCCACGTTTTTTAGATTTGAAATTTTTTTATCAAGCGGTGAACGATCGATGCTTAATACTGAAGCCCCACATTTTTGTATGGCCCACGTCCATCCACCAGGACTACTACCTATATCAATACAAAACTCGCCCTGTTTAGGCGTTTTTCCTGCTAGAGTCAAAGCTTCAAAGAGTTTTAGGTAAGCTCGATTAGGCGGGTCATCTTTATTCTGGATAAAAGAAGGTTCCCCATTTGGGAAAGGGCTTGAACAATCTGTGGATGCAAGAAGCGTATTTTCATCTAGCAAGCACCAACTTCCTAAATCAGTTTTAGGAAAGGTTATTGGGAATTTCAAAGGTTTTTGAGGTTTGAAGTTCAGTTTTTCTTGAATGAGTTTGGCTCGCCGATGTAAGGTAAAAGAATAAAGACACCAATTCTTTTGAAGAGCCTTGAGTTTTTTTGATGCATCATTGATGGACCCAATAGAAATTATCTTTGTATTCTTCCAAATATTCTGTGCCCAATGAGCTTCGATAAATGGTTTGCTTGAAAAGATAAGCCGATCATGAACGGCAATCACTGCTTCGACTTCGTTCAATAACAATTCGTTTAATCCCTTGGGTGCTAGATATGCAGATTTTATTTCCGATAGCATCTATTATAAATCACATATTATTGATAGAAAAAAAGAGAGAGATTACGAACTTCCTTTGTAATTCCCGATCTATTAAATTATTCTTGGCTCGTATAATTTAGTAAGGAAAAAGAGTAATTTAATTTTTTGATTGAAATGTGGCCAGAAAATTCAATAACTCTTCATCAGTGCTGTTAGCATCGATATATATATAGGTCTTTCTGGAATTTGAATTAAGAGCAAAATTTACTCTACTGAGTTGGTCACCGTCTATGAACATTATGGTGTCCCATGGAAATTTCACTTGGTAATCGCGGTGGTTCTTAACAAACCGGATGAATGTTTTAAAGGCCTGAGTACAAAGTTCGGATCTCAAGCCCTCTAAGTCACAAACAGCGCGCAGCTTAGTCGAGTTATTTTTAGTGCGGCTTTCTAGTTTCACTGCTAGGGTGGTATTTTCAGCTGCCTTGGTTTTGATTGCTTTTTTAGAAAAATGCTGAACAATTTTTTTTGGGGGAAGATCGAAACGAATTTGCGCGTGAAAATCATCTTCGATCAATGTATTGTACCGGTTTATAATTACTTTCCCCCAATAACGCATACGAAAATCAGTGGATTGACTGGCTGCCATCAAATTTTCAGCTCCTTGTTGACATTCCTCAAGGTTTAATTCTGCCGAACAGATGAAGTTTTCTAATTGCAGCTTATCTTTAAATGCTTTGCCATATTTCTCCTGAATAGTTTCATACATTTTTCTTTTTGGATTCCATGTTTCATAAGGGTCTTTTGCCAGCTTATTTTTTATGTTAGTGGACGCTTCGTTAAACCCCAAAATAAGTTTGTATGGTTTGTCTGCAGAAAAAGATGAATGGGTAATCATAATTTCATGCCAACCTGTTCTTTTTCTTCTTTTTGGGTTTAGTACCTCGGAAAGATTTTTATATCCTTCGAGACAATCATTATTAGAAATTTCTTTAGAGCAATAGATTTCTTTAGCCAAGCCTTGGTTTCCGATTTTATTTTTTAATGCTCGAATTTGTTTCATAAATTCATTTTGCTCATGTTGTTGGAGCTGCCCATTTAAAAAATTCTCTATCTCTTGAGGTGAAGCTTCCCAGTTTACCAAGACAGTTTGAAACCCTGCAGTTCTTAAAAAGCGATTGCTGATTCCTATTTCTTTATAATCATTATGTTGGATGTGGCTTAGGGCTTCTTGGAGTGAAGATATACCGTGCAAGCATTTTTTTAAAAGAGGTATTTGATTTTCAGTAAATCCAATCTTTTTTATAAAGGGAAAGCATTCAAGCGTTTTGATACCGAATTCTTTTTCTAGCAGCTGTTTTTTTAAAAATATTTGGTTAAAGTTGTTTGCAAAAAGAATTGAAGGAAATAGCATTAACCCGGCTAGGCAAAAAATAAAAATCCGAAATTTATTTTGAGTGTGCATGCCCTAATTATATCAAATTAGTTATTAGTTTATGGCTTAGTTATTACGATCAGGTTTTTCAAGAGATAAAGGTTCTATTCCGATTGGCTTGTCTGTAATTTGCAGAACATCCTTATCTAACTTATTCAATTCTTTATAAGCAGTATTATAGTGGTTCACCGTAGTGCTTAGTGAATTACCAAGTTTTCCCATGTGTTGATCATAATTACCTAAATGTTTACCGAGTTCTTCTACTCTTGCTATGATTTCCTTAGCCGAAGCCTCAATTTTTAAGGCTCGAAACCCTTGGATTACAGTTTGTAAATAAGCCATAAATGAGGTTGGCGAGACAATAATGACTTTTTTCTCAAATGCATATTCAACTAAATCGCGGGANGAGGCTTTCACGGAACCGATAGAATTNGATAATAAGTCATAAAAAATAGCTTCNGACGGGATAAACATAAATGCAAAATCGAGAGTNTTTTCATTCGGACGGATATACTTNGAGGTTTCCAGTATTCGNGCTTTTACATCTTGGATAAACACCTTTCCCAATCTNTCTTGTTCTATTTTTATTTTTTCNTCTATCAGTCGGTTATAGTTTTCCATAGGNAACTTAGANTCAATAGGCAGTATGGTTTGTTCGTCAGCTTTTCCAAANAANATTGCNGCNTCTACCACATCTCCGTCATTAAACTTGTATTGCAANGAATAATGCTCAGGGGGTANAGCATTTTTTAAGACAGTTTCCAGNAAAAANTCTCCAAGNACACCGCGTTGTTTNGGATTCATTAATATATTCTGGATGGTTTTNAGTTGGTTGGTTACATCAACGACCTGTTTATTGGTCTCATTCACCTTAGTTAATTGTTGGGTAATGTCCTTTATGAGTTTGTTCGATTCACCAATTTGAGTTCTCATGGATTCGTTCGATTCGCCGAGTTTTTTATCCAAGGTTTCAACCACTTTGCTTAACTGCTCTTGGATCAATAGGATACTTTGATCTCCTGCTTTGGGATTATTTTTCCTAAGCAAAATCAGGATCAAAATAACTACGGCAATTGCTAATCCTATCAATACTTCAATCACTGAATTGTCCTCCAACGACCCTCGAATTGATTTTTTCTAGCCTGTGCATTGTTATGGATCTTAAGGTGCTTATAAAATCACCTTTATTAAAATTGGAAAGATATTAAAAAAAATTGTTTCAAATAGAAGGAAAAAACACATAGATAAAACAAAAATCAGCCATGATTTCGCGTNCTACAGAATCTGTAAGTTATTGTTGTTAAGAAGTGTAGGGGAATTTGCCTATGATCTCAATGATTTTCTTGCATAACCCCATTAGCTTAATCATAATTTCGATATGGAATATCGACGTTTTGGAAAGACAAATGAAAATATTTCCGTGATTACTCTAGGAGGAATGCGTTTCAAGCACGGTTGGGTATCGCCGCGAACACATTTACCTTCTGAATCCATTAGGAATTGTATAGAAACAACAAAGCAGGCTTTTGATTTAGGCATCAACCATATAGAAACAGCCTATGGATATATGAAAAGTGAGAATCTGTTTGGTACCGCCTTAAAAGAATTAGGAACACCACGTCATCAATTTAAGATGATGACTAAAGGGTCTCCAATGACAGGAGAGGAAACTCGAAAGTTGGTGGAGGAGCAGTTAACCAGTTTAAAATTGGATTTTGTGGACTTTTATGGATGGCATGGAATCAATAATAAAGATAGATTACTCGCGGCAATTAAACCGGGAGGACCAATAGAAGTATTACATCGCCTTAAGGAAGAAGGGATGATCCGACATATAGGGTTTTCTACTCATGCCCCATTGGATATTATTTTGCAAGCTATCAATTCCGATTTGTTCAGTTTTGTGAACCTTCATTACTATTATTTTTTTCAACGAAATCTTTCCGCAGTTCAATTAGCAGGAAAAAAAGACATTGGTGTTTTCATAATTTCACCAAACGAAAAAGGTGGCATGTTATGGAAACCTTCAGCAATTGTTCAGAAGATGGTCAAGCCATTGACAGCTATACAGTTTAACGGTCGGTTTTGTCTAGAGCATCCTGAAATTACAACATTGAGTATGGGGATGCACGAACCAGAGCACTTTCCTCAGAACCTTTCGATTGTAAATGGTAAAAAATTACACGGAGATAAAGAAAAAGATATTCAAATACAGATGGATGTTCGGCTAAATGAAATTAAAGATCTTTGTACTCTTTGTAATGAGTGTTTGCCTTGCCCTGAAGAAATAAATATTCCAGAAGTATTACGTTTTCGAAACTTATTACAAGCTTATGATATGGAAGATTATGGAAGGTTTCGTTATAACATGTTTGAAGGTGAGGGTCATTGGTTCCCAGGAAATTTTGCTTCTCGTTGTACTCATTGCGGAGACTGTTTACCCAGATGTCCTGAAAAACTACAGATACCTAAATTATTATTAAACACCCATAACCGNCTATTCGATAGAAAAGCATGGNTGAAAGCCAAGATATTTAAAGTTGCATCAGATATTTATAGGTTTTTTAAAAAGTNCTTTTAAACGGGAGATTTTTTTTGGCAGGATTCATTGAGTTCCCAAGCATTNCGGTAGGTGTCGTCTTTNTTTAATACTGTTTCGAGAAGAGGAAGNGCTTTTTCACATTTATTTAAAAGGACAAAAATTTCAGCCATTATAAATTGTAAATTCATTTCATTGGGGTCAATCAAGCTATAACGGTCTCCGTACATCAGTACCTCTTTGTCCTCGCCAAGCCCGCGATAACTAAAAATAATGGTCTTTAATATTTTCAAATTCTCAGGATCTTCTTGTAGTAAAGGCAGCGAATATTCCAGCGACTTCAAATATTCTTTTTTCAAATTATAATATTCAGCAAGAGANCGTAACAGTATAGGATCTTGAGGGTTTTTATCTATTTCTTTTAACAAACTTACTAGCCCAATTTCTCGCATTACGGTAGAAATTTGTTGAGGGTTATTTTTAGCTGTTTTTTGAAAATATTCNAAAGCNTTGTNNTTATTTCCCATTTCCAAAAGGTTATACCCCATATAAAGATTGGCTAAGCCTAAGTTTGGATTTTTCTCAAGAATAATTTTCAGAAGCACAATACTTTGTTTGTATTTGCCAATCTGAAAGAAACTGTGAGCTAGATTTAGCATGTAATATTGATTGTTAGGTTCCTCTTCAACCAGCTGCGTTAAACGTTGCATTTGCCTGCGCCCTGCTTGAAGATGGTAGCGGAANAGATCATCGTTTTCTAAAAGAGTCATGGCTTTTAAAAGCTGGCCACGGTTCCCATACATCACGCCACGCTGGTACAAATTCATTGCCTTAAAATAGGGTTTAAAATTTTGCCGATCCTCCTCTGACAAATTTGAAATTTGTTTAACAACATCGTCAAACCTTGCACGATTAAATACATACCTTTCTTGCCCAGGCACGCCTATGACGTCACCTAGATTAAGATAAAATTCAATAGCCGGGTGNTTATCTGTAATAAGAGGAAACCCNTTNCCCAATTGTATTACTTGTTCGTTGAGAAACCAGATATTGCTCAAAAAGGAAAAAATGTTTGGGATTTCCATATTTGACAACTCTTGTTTTAATNNGGGTTCCTGTAAACGTTCATTTAGTTTTTGAAAATCAATTTTAATGGGCTGATTTGAACCAATAATTATTATCTCGTTTGCAACTGCGAGCCAACTCATTGTGTATGGAAAAACAGATTGAAATGTTTTGAAATGCATAGCAACTTCTTTTTCTCCTTGACTATGCAGAGGAATCCATTGGGCGACTATACCGCCAGGTTTAAGTTTGGTTTTCTGTAAATCATAATATTCTTTAGTATAAAGATTTACTGTAAATGCGGTTCGAGGGGGAGGAGGTTCCGATGTGATGACATCATAAAGTTTATGTGTGGTTAATAAATGATTTCGCCCATCTTGAATTACGAAATTTACTTTAGGGTTGGATAAAACATTATTGTTTTCTTCTGCAAACATTTTTCCTGCATTGAGGACACTAGGGGACAGTTCTAAACTGTCAACTGTTTTGACTCTCTGGTGCAGTCCTGCAGCTCCTGTCGTTTGCCCTGTTCCAAAGCAAACTACTAGAACGTCATCAGGTTTATCTACTAGCAGGATTGGAACATGAGCAAGTAATTTCATGTAACGAGTAGCAATCATGTTAGAGGCTGACATGGATATTCCATTCGTGATCAAGCGTTTCGCCGATGGATCTAGGGTTCCATAGTCATCTTTAAAAACTGCTACGGTGTCGGACAAGCCTTCTTCAAAATATATCAACTTCTTAATGTTACGTTTCCCCGCACTATCTCTCATGAAAAAGGAATTCATTAAATCGTTGGGAATAGATATATTTATAAACAGAATCAACGCAGTAAGCACTACTGTCATTCCCTTTCTTAAGGCCGGTGTAAAATAGTTCCCTGTGCGAAATAAAAGAACCATTAACAAAAAGTTTATGGTTGCAATAAGAGTAAGACTAATTTGGCTACCCATATGTGGTAGGAAAAAAAACCCGCATAAAAGAGAGCCCATAATAGCTCCCAAGGTATTTGCTGCATAAATATTTCCGGTCGCTTCTCCAATATTCTCATGTTTGTTAGAGATTAATTGAATCAGCAATGGAAAGCACATGCCTAAAAATAATGTGGGAAGCAACATTAGGGTTGCCGAGTCCTTAAAATAATTCCAGAAGGTTGCTGCTGGGTTGCCAAGGTTATATGCATTCCAAGGAGGAGAGAGAATACTATCTAAACCGTATATCGAGCCAATTACATAAATTCCAACTCCACCCTGCAATAAAATAAGGATCGTGCGTAGGTTTTTAATTTTTGAAAGTGATGAGATAAGCAATAGGCTTCCTAAAAATATTCCTAACAAAAAAACAGCGAGCATCATACTGAAGGAATATACGGTGCTAGCAATGCTGAATACTAGTAGCCTCGTCCATAATACTTCGTAGGCTAGAGCAGTGAAACCACACATGAAACTAATTCCCATCCAAAATTTTTGCGTTGGACTCCAATTAGATTTTTGGGAACTAAATTTTGGTAAAGTGAACGATATAGTTCCTCCATTTTCTTTATAAATACTCAGCGCGCTGACCCCAATAAACAAGTTTATTCCAGCAGCAAACAGAACGGTTTGTAAAACACCAAAGGTTCCCATCAAAAAAAATCCTGCGGCCATGCAACCTAAGGCGGCTCCAAGTGTGTTCAGTGCATAAAGTAGGCTTATCTGTTTGCCTATACGTTGGTCATTGGTCACGCAATATTTGCTGATAAGTGGAAGCGTGGCGCCCATCAATGTTGTAGGTATTAACATCAAAGCGAAGGAAAAAAAGACCTTGAGTGAGCTTTGAAGGACAGCAGAGTCCGGAATAAAGCTATGAAGAAGAGAATAAACGTAAGAAAAGTTAGAAAATAACAATGAAAGTAAGGCGCCGGTTGCAAAAATCAAGATTTCAATCCAACCGTATACATTAAGTGCAGTATCAGAAGAATCCAGACTGTTTGTGGCTAACCTATCTGCTGCGTATCCAAAAAAATAACTACCTAGACCTAATCCTGCCATAAAAGCTGCAAGCACAACAGATACTGAAAAGACCGTATGCCCGAATACAAGTGTGAGCATTCGAGTCCATACAATTTCATAAATCAGAGCAGTGATGCCAGATAAGAAAAATAGAAAATAAACTATTGGNGAACGTTGCATTTTTACAATTTTATTTAGGATAAAANNAGAATACAAATAACGTAAGNAACCATAAATCAGACTACTTTTATTTNCATCCTTANCAAACCTTTAAATTAATTGACATTGACGCTAGCTTCAAGTAATTTTTTAATATCACCTGTATTTTATTGACAAAGCTGGTAGTTGGCGATTTAAAGTAAGTTTTATTAATTTTTAAAATTAGGAAGCAGACCTATTTTCCAATTCGTAATCATATAAGAAAAGGTTTTTTTAAAATGGGAACTCAAGAAATCAAGATATCAGAGGCGGATCATCCATATGCTAAGGAGAATGGAGTCGTTTGGGCTGAAGAAGCCTGGGAACGTGTGAAACATGCCCCGGAATTTGTTCGTCCTGGTATTCGCAAACTAATGGTGCAGCGTTGCGTAAAACGGGGTTTTAAAATCGTTACTTCTGAATTTTTAACAGAGATCCGTAATGAATCCATGATGTTAGTGTCAAAAAGGGTTAAGGGGTTTGGGTTTGAAGAATTGACCATGGATGCTTTTGATGTAGCTAAAGAAAAAATGAGGAAAAGTCCACGCAAAGTAGAAGTTATAGAAGAAATAGAAGATTTTTTATCTATGCGGACTGAAAAGAAAGACGACATTGTAGAAAGATTCAAAAATTATATGGACGTAACACCCACAGCAGGTATACCTTGGAGCAAGGAAGCTAAGGAAAAAATGGAAAAGGTACCTCCTTTTGTATTGGGTATGGCTAAGCAGACAATTGAAGGTAGGGCCAGGGAGCGGGGAGATAAGATGATCACTCCCGGTATCATTGATGAGGTGTTCACTAATATTATGCCAGCCTCCGCAAAAGAAGCGATGGGTATGGAAGTAACAGATGAAGACCTTAAACGTGATAAGCAAATTGAAAAAGAAAAAAATGAGCCTGTTGAAGTTTCTATGAAATGGGAAGAAGATGCATTGGACAAGGTATCTCGTATTCCCATACCTTTTATACGTAACATGGCTGTTAAACGAATTGAACAAGAAGTGACCAAAGCAGGCGAAGATATTGTGACAATGGATTTATTCGAAAAATATCGATTTACTTTTTGACTATTTTTTAGAGAGCCCTAATCACCTTTCCCATAAGCCAGTTTTTTTATCTGACCCCAGAGTTCTTTTCTTCCCAAATGACTTTTACTCGAATAGTTTATGGTGCTAAGGGTATTGTGTCCCGTAAATGCAGTTTTGATTATTTTAGTTTGTTTGCTACGCTCTGATGCCGAGACCTTGTCTGTTTTGGTTATAACTAGAATATAATTTTTCCCCATATCTTCCAGCCACTCTTTAAGGATCAAATCAAGTTCCGTAGGTTTGCGACGGATATCAACTATAAATACAACAGCGATTAAAGGTTCACGGTGGACTAGATATTCTTCGATCATTTTTTTCCATTGTTTTTGAAGATTTGGTGTGACCCGTGCAAATCCATATCCTGGGAGGTCAGAAAAAATTAATTTCTCATTAATTCTAAAAAAATTTATCTCTCGTGTTTTCCCAGGAGTCGAGCTTATACGAACAAGTTTTTTACGATTCAATAGAGATCGAATTAGGGAAGACTTTCCAACATTTGAACGTCCAACGAAAGCGAACTCAGGACAAGATTCTTTTGGGTATTGCTTCATTGAAACAGCACCAGTTATGAACTCCGTATTAGTTACTTTCATGATTTATCTATTAAAGAATAGTTATTATTCAAATTTATTTAAGACCAAACCTGATAATAATTTGGGATAAAAAAATGTTGCTTTTTGTGGTAGGCGAATTCCCATACCAGCTAAACGTCTAACCTCTTCAATTGGGGTGGGATTCATAAAAAATGCAATGTCATAATTTCCTGTGTCGACGCTTGAAATCGCTTCATTTGCATTTACCTTATAATCAATAAAATTTTGACATTCTTTTTTTCTTGTATCAATTTTAAAAATTTCACGAAAAATAATGGCATGCAATTGCATGACATCCAGATTTTGCAAGTCCCTAGACTCATTTTGGTCGAGAAGCGGTAAAATATTTCTCGGATCATTAACCATTAAAGTATAAGTATGATCCTTGCCCATGTAGGCGCAAAAGATAATTCTGTCTTTTCCAAACTCAATTAGTCTTGATTTGATTTCAAGCTCACTTACTTCAGTATTCCAGGGAATTATCTCGAAATATTCTTTAGCACGCTTTAAAAAAACCTCGCGGTCAAAAGGGTTTGGACTTTTTAAAATTCGATGTATAGGGAAAATAGACATGCCCTCGGAATCCATATTGGNAAGAAACATCATTACATGNGAGCAGTCAGGTATTNTTTCTTCATTCTCTTTTGCAAAAGCTAAAGCGGTTTCATAACGGTGGTGACCATCTGCAATGTATATTTTTTTNTCTTGGATAATATCACAAATTATCTGAATTTTTTTATGGTTGTTTAAGCGCCAAACCTTATGAGTGACTTCCTCATCATTAATGACAGATAAAGGTTCAGATTTTATTGCTTGTTTAAGGTGATAATCAATTTTGCCATCCTTATCTGAATATAGACCAAAGATGGGACTAAAATTGGCATGACAGGCTTGAAGAAGTTTTTTGCGATCCGTTTTGGCTTTTGAAAGTGTAAATTCATGAGGGAAAATATTTCCTTCATTAAAATCTTCTATTTTTACACGCGCGAAAAAACCAATGCGAATAATTATTTTTCCTTCAACTTCATATTCTTGGATATATACATACAATCCAGGTTTGTCATCTTTTTTTAAAACCTCCTTATTTATCCATTCTTTAAAGAACTTAGCAGATCGTGTGTAACGATTATCTTTGTTAGTATCTGTTTCGAATTCTTTTCCCAAGATCAAACGGATTATATTATTTGGGTGTTTTTGGTATAAAATTTCCTGTTGGTTCGGGGAGATAATATCGTAAGGTGGAGCTATTAGTGCATCGAGAGGCCCAGTATTATCTAGGTTATACAATAAGCCACGAAAAGGAATCACCTCGATCATCTTTTGGTCTCATTTAGATGGTTTGTTTATTGAAGTATATCAGAAATAATATGGAATTTTTTAAACAGGCTATAAGGATTCGCATCGACACAACTCACGAATATAACGTACGAGCTCGTGTATAGTGTTTTCGTCTATTGTGTGTCCCCAGGCAGGCATACAAGGCGCACGACCAACAGATAGCCCGCCAGATTTTATAGCTTGAAAAAGTTGTTCATCGGTTCGAGTTTCCAGATATTCAGCCTTGGTATGATTTCTAGGAGGGACCGTTAGAAATTTAGCATTAATTCCATCTCCTTTGCCTTTGATCCCATGGCATTGGGCACAATACCATTGGTAAGTACTGCGTGTTCCTGCAGTCACAATGATGGGCCTGAGTACTTTTTCTTCCTTTTGTGTGCTTGGTTGTATTTCTAAATTAAGCGGTGGTTTGGGTGTGGAAAGATTATCATTTGGTTTTTCACCGCATCCTGCAAACATCATGACTAGAAGAAGAATTACATATATAAAAATAATTGCTTTTGAATTAAATTTCATAATTATCGCATATTTTCTTTTTTTAGAGTCATGATGAATTGGGTGAATCTTAGACGTGTTTCATCATCCATTTTATAAACTGGCATACGATTTTTATCTGAAAATATCTTTGGATTGTTTAGCCAGTTCGCTACCCAATTTGCCTGCAATCTATTTCCTGCGTCGATAAGCGAAGGCCCAGATATACCCCCGCGAGGTTTGCCTGCTAGGTTTAAACTTTGATGGCAGGAGATACAGCTAAACGCTCGTTCAAACTCATATTTGGTTTTGGCTTTTTGGCTTTTAGATAACCCTTTTAAGTTACTCATTTCCTCCGGCAATTCAGGCAAAATCATTGTCATCAATTCTTGGGTAATTTTCATCGCATCTTTTTTAGAAAGTGTTGGGTGTAAATTTTTAAATTCACCTTTAAGAAAGCCAGGGTTAAAACTAGTTCCTGCCTTTCTTATATTTACAGGATTCTGAAGGTATTGCAGTAACCAGGTGGATTGAAATTTATTACCAGCATAAAAAAGATCGGGCCCTGTTTTTAAATTATCTGTTTTGGTTAGACGATGACAGGCGGGACATTTTTTTTCTTGAATTAACAAAGCATATGAAAATATCGGATTCAAAAATAAACATATGCAGATCATAAAAAATAAAATTTTTTTCATTGTGGTACGGCTTCATTGAAAAGAGATAAAGGGTCTTCGGTCTTTTCATTTTCTTCAAAAATGTCGTAGAGAAACTCAATGACTTCCTCTTCTTTTTTTCTCTGAGATGCCTCTGTTGTTGTTAAAATTTTATTTTTTTTAATCCCTGACTTTTGTAAAGACTCGGGAACGAAAGCGGGAGTTGATTTTAAAGAGTCTTTTGATTTATCAATTTTTAAAAATTTATTTTTTTCAACATCATAAAAGAGATCTTCACTAGGTTGGAATTGGACGAATTCTTTTTCTTTGACGCGACGCCTTATATCGTAGGGGAATTCGTTACGGCTCAATAGTCTTGAAAAATTTAATTCTCTTAAATTAAGAGAACGAAATGCGCGATACTGGTCTGAAGATTGCTGCAGCATTGTTAACTCTTGTTTATTCAGAAAACGAGATCCATCCGGAGGAAAAGGAGTTTGTAGCAGGTTTCCACTTGGGTCTATAGTTTGGTTGAGTTGAAAGTCTGAATGAACCCGATTTTTCTGTTTTAGACCTGAGAAAAACTGCTTAGCATCTTTTAGTGATTTTTTTAAGGGATCCCCAAGGCCTATAGACATTGAACTTTGATGACAATCTTCGCAGGCGCGCACAGTTTTACGTATCGTGTGAGGTGAATAATCCGTCCAGATCAATCCTATAGAATCATCCAGCGTTAATGGGGGCTCAGCTCTTTTTAAGGGAAGGCCGGCTTGTCCTGTCTGATCTGTAACGAAATATTGATAGTATGGTTTTAAAATAGAGTATTTCCCTCGCGAGTTTTTTCCCATTATCATTTTCGACCATCCGGTATCTGAAAATACTGTCCACCAGTATTCATTAATATTATTTCCTTCTATTTTATTAGGCATTGATTTAGCGGTCAACCAATCTAACATTCCGAAATTTTTAGCGGTGGGGCTTCCTAATAAATTTTGTAAGGTGGGATCGGAAAGATTCCAGTTTTTCCATTTATCAGGATAAAAATCTTGTTCCCGAATAATATGCATGCCCCAATCGATTGCAGTCCAGCGCGCATGACAAGTGGCACATTCTATTTCTTGCATATGTTTTGAGATTTGATGAGCAATAGGAGACTTAAGATTTTTTAGTAAAGGAATTTTATGTTTTTTACCAGTGACCTTTGAATATAAAAACCATTCTTTTTTAGTCTTTTTGATATGCGGCATGGGTAATCCGGATGAGTTTAATAAAATAGTATCTCCGGTTCGAACCTTTTTATTAAGATTTGGATTCAAGTTAGCCCGTTTTATTAATTTTTTGGTCTTTGGATCCGATTCGATCAAAAGCAAGCCTTCAGGTAGTGTGCCGTGAGTTCCATGACAATCGATACAACGGATTTGCACACCTGATTGAAGTTGATCGGGTTTTATTTCAGGTTTCATTGCATCGCCGATATGGCAATCTATACAGTGCATTCCTTTTTCGCGGTGAATATCGGGAACTAGAAATTCGTGTTCTTTTCCATATAAAACGGGTTTTTCTTCATTTATAGGGCCTGGAGAATCCAAGGGTCTAGATGGCTTGGCAAATAATCCCTCGAATTCTTGACCTGTTCCGCTATTGTTATGGCAATGTTCGCATTGAACACTGGGGATAGCGACGGTAAATTTATGCAATAAGGGGTAACCGCGCGGATTATTAAATGAATTTTTGGCATACTTTCTTGTGAAACGTTTTTGGTTTTTATTTTTATTTTGAATTTTTTGTATTGCCCGATCATGAGATAAAGAAATACCTTCGTTGGAATAAAGCATATGACATGAAGAACAACCTGATGCTCGGTAATCTCCTGGCCGATGCGGGCTTTCCGAACCAATATGGCAGCGCAGGCATTTTGTTCTTAGAAACTTGTCCACATTATGACCATTTGATATAGCGGGATAAGCTTGTTCTTCACTATCAGGTTTAAGAGAATAAGGGATTTCATCCAAGGGTTGGGCTCCCCAAGCATATCGTGTAATGTTAATGGTTCGTTTGGCAGTAGACATCAGAGATCGCTCCACTTTTTGGACGTGACTCTCATGGCATTTACCACAAAATCTAGGCGCATTTTTTGCTGAGGAAGGATTAGGTACAAGCCCCTTATGTGCTTTTGGCAATGAATTAGCCCTTCTATTGCCACCATGACAACGAACACATGCAAATCGATGATTGTTGCTAATTCTCTCGATTCCCTGATGGCAGGTGTAACAACCTCCACGCTTTTCAAGGTATTCTATTGTTCCATAAACATCTTCCAAGGAAAAATTAGATTCTTTATAGAACTTTTCAATAAAATGATTGGTATCACCATAAGATTGAAACTGTACTCCATCTATAGTTGTTCCAGGTTGCAGTACTTTTTCTGAATTTTTTTGGTATCCTCTTAAACGATAAAAGGGATCCTCAAAATCAGAGGCATCAAGCTCAACCTTTGGCAAAGATCTTGGCACTTCAACCATTTCTTTTGTTCTAAGGTCATCCTTTGGATTTGGGGGAATTTCTAGCTCCTGAATATTTTTGTCTTTTAGTTTGGGTTCAGATTTGAGAAAAAAATCTAATGTTTCAGGCGAATTATTTTTGGTTGATGGATCCAAGGTATTTTCTTCAGGCATGCCATCAAAAAAATCAGAGAATCTTTTTTTATTTTCCGCTTGACCTGAAGAATAATTGGAGAAGATGCTTAGGCATAAAATTCCTGCAATAATAAGATATTTAAAAGATCTAAATGCTTTTTTCACGGTTGGCTTTGCCCAGAGCTTAATATCTTCTCGCGTAATTGACGGTGTTTAAGTGTGCGCTCAAAAGAGTAACTTTTTTTGATGTTTTGATAGATCGGATCATCATATTGGTCATGGCAAGGAATACAATTCCCTACTTTTAAAATTTTTACTATTTCTTTTTGGTTAAAGGGTCTTGCATTAAGTTGATGACTGCCGGCTAGAATTTCTCCTCGCATGGAAACTTTTGCCTGAGGATCAAAGGCAGATGCCTTAATCTTTTGATCAGACCGGTTTAAAGGAGCGAGAGAATCATTTTTGCCAGTATTATTTGCGCCAATAATCAGATCCCCTTCTCCTAATCCTAAAGTTTTAGGGGACAAATGNCAACTTTCGCAGGAACGAACTTTTNTACCTGTTGAATGAGGNTTTANGGAATATGCTANATTTGATCCCGATTTGTTATTTGNGTTTGTAAAATCCCATTCCTTATACTTTCCCCAAAATTGTCCTGTAGANCCCAATGCAGGAACTGAATTGCCCTTTTCATCCAATAGAGAAAAATGTCTTTCAGGTTGTAGAAGCATCGGAGCAACTTTTCCTCTAGGACCTATCATAAGGATCGGCTCCTGGATTTTTATTGGNGAGTTTTCTGNAGTTTTTAAGTCTATTTTTTTCTTCCCCAAATTAATAGATATGTGGCAACCTCGGCATTGGATAACCCAGTTTGAATGACAGGCGGTACATTCTAGGCGGGATCTATGTTGAGGGATATAATGCGCTTCAGCATCTCGAGTCAAAGGAATGCTATAAACGCGACCACTTTTTTTACCCAAAACAACCATCTTACCATTTTGTACTTTAACATTTGTCATTCTCTTTTTTCGTTCGGTAATTGCCATCCAATCTCCTAAAGAATTAGTAGTTCCTTTGTAATGCTTGCTAAGTCGGATGACTTCATCTTTTGGGTCTGTAACTTTTAAAAGCATGGGATAGGTAATGTCATCACCATGACAAGTTTGGCAACTAATCTCTACAGCTTGATGTTGTTTAGAGTATAGATTTCCATCTCCCATAATATCTCGTTGCGTATGACAGTCTATGCAGTCCATACCCCGAGACGTATGGACATCGCCTTCAGCAATTCCATTTCTTACAAACAAGGACAATTTTTCCTCCTCNTTTNNATCACTNTTTATTATTTTATTTTTGGGAGATNTTTCTTCAAGAGGCGTTTTTAANGNAGTGTTNTGNNTAATTTGTTGTTCTGTTTCTATGGTTANGTTTTCTGGAAGCGGTTCTTCTGTTTCTTCAGGGGTTTCTATTTTATTAATTACATCTTCATTTTCAAAAATGACATTGGATTCAATATCTTTTAGCGGAGAAGGTTCGTTTCCTAGAGGTTGTATGGAAAAACCCTTATGGCACTNTACGCACAAGCTNCGTTCNGGTAGAACCTNAAGCTTATGAAACTTTGAATGACCNGGTTCCGTTTTTGANATTGTTGGATCATTACCTTCATACAGNCCTATTTTTGAGTAATTAAAATGACAGGCCGCGCAACCTTGAGACCGATACTCACCAGGAGCAGGTGGAGAATCTATATGACATTGAAAGCANTTCCGGCGCAAAAGTAGATCGCTGGGGTGNTTTGAAATAGNATNGANTGTATTTTTATTTGATTTAGGGATATCAATAGGAGAGGAATAGGGCAATAAATCTAATTTTTCCAAGCCACCCCATTTACGTGGAATTTCACCATCTTTATCTTGAATGGCTTTTGTTGCATAGCGTGCAGTTTTATTATTTTGTCCAGCCCATTGGTAGCGCAAACCTGATATTACCCCAGCAAGTGTATTCATGATAGACTTATTTAACCGCTTTATATGATTACGGTCTTCGCGCAAATGTCCTGAGTGACAATAAAGCTGTCCGCAGGATTGTTCAACTACACTGAGGCTAGAGGGGTTGCGTTTCCCTGTTCCTGCCNGAGGGTCATAAATTAACGTTGCATGCGCCTGATTTTTGTCTATCGATTCAGGTTCCCCACCATGACAAATCGTACAACCGAATTCAGGAGGATGAGAGGGGCTAATGGTCGATATACCATCGTGACAAGTGATACAGCGTTCAACAATACGATTTTTGTAGCTAGATACCTTAACCTCTGGATAATCTGGTAATGTTCCGGTGACCCTTACCTCTTTAATATGAGGTTCTTGTGTTTTCCAAAAATAAATTTTTTCATAATCTTTGGCGTTATCTGCATTATTTTTGAAAAACTTTTTTTGCCAGTGAACCCAGCCCTGTTCCTGAGCGTAGACGGAGCACACTCCCATCAAAATAATAAAAAAAACTGACAGTCCCTTTTTAAAAGTAAGCACAGTAGTTTTTCGGGAAGATGATAGTGTAGTTAAAAAATTAACCAGATTTTTCTAGCGAATCAGGCGGGTAAATTATATACAAGAAAACGTTTTTTAAATGACTAATTACTGTATCAAGATGAGCTGCAAATCTTTCAGGAGTATGCTATTAACCGCCAACTGTATGGTTTTTAAATGAAATTAACAAAGGAGCAAATCCGAGGTTGCGCTCTCCCAATCTTTTTTTAGAAAAGCTTTACAATTGCTCACTGTTATATATTTTACCCCTTTATATCTTTTCTCTGAGATATTTCATACTCCTAGCTTTTAAGCAGTATTAGTAGATTGGGTTATGAAAATAGTACAAAGCATCATCTCCTGGGTTAATACTGTAGTCGGGTAAACTTGAGCAGTGCTCGAGAGTAATTTTCCAACTTGACCCTGCTTTAACGAAATTGTAATTACAAACGCCATGTTGGCGTTCATCATTATCGACTGATTTTGAAGTAACACTTATAATTTCGTCAACTAGGACATATCCGACTTTTGCTCCAACATGCCCTGCTAGTACTTGTCTTTGTACCTGACAGTTAATTCCTCGAAAATCAGACATCATTTGACGGTAGTCCTTTATCCGATTTTCTAGCAACAATCTCTTGTCATCCTGTAAAATGACTAAGTTTTTACTATAAAAATTGGGAAGTTTTTCTGGCTGCGTACAGTTTGTTTTATCTATTTTTTTTAAAATATTGGCAAATAAATCTGTGTCAGCGGAAAAAGAATTATTACTAATTATAAGGGAAAAAAAGAGTACCATCCCCATTAACATTAAGCGCTTCATTATAAAAATTCTCCAAAAAAATTAAAAATCTACCTGTTATTTATTTAGATTCCTGAAATTTCAGTTTTCCCTATCCAATAATATTGAGAAATAGGCACAGATCAATCAGGGGAATTTGTGTAAAAATATTTCTACCGTTTCTCCATCTTGGGCCCAGCCAAAATTACCTGTACCGGCAAACGTAGAAATGATTCCTTTTGAATCCACTTTTCGTATTCTGTTATTGCCCATATCGGTAATATACATATTATTTTTTGAATCGAATGCAATGGCAAGCGGGCTTTTAAGCATGGCTTTAGTAGCGGGCCCACCGTCTCCTGAATAGCCCTGATAACCTCTGCCAGCTACTTTAACAATTTTCCCATCTTTAGTTATTTTCCTAATTGTATTTGTATTCATTCCGACAATATGGAGTTCTCCTTCGTTATTGACTTTCAAATAATCCATATTNCGAATGCTNGCTTTTAAAGCAGGACCGCCATCTCCAGTTTCGTCATGTTTGCCATTACCCGCAACAGTTGTAACAATACCGCTTGTNTCNATTTTTCGAATTANGTTGTTAGCACCATCTGCNATATATANATTTCCTTCNTTATCTGTTGCCAGTGCACTTGGGTCTCNAAACGCTGCTTCCAANGCGGGNCCACCATCTCCATAATAGCCAGATTCACCAGTCCCTGCTATNGTTGTTATTANNCCNTTTGGGTCTACTTTACGAATCTGNTGATTGAGTCTATCAGANATAAATAAATTTCCTTTATGATCGAAAGCAAAATCAGAAAANGTGGTNATGGTNGCNAGNTCTCCTGTTTGAACTTTACCTTTGTATTTACTATTTTCAATTGCGTCTAGGTATTTTGGAGTTACNGTGTCGAGAAACTTATGCATTACACCTTTTTCATCGATCATTCTAATTAGGCTTACAAAACCGCTTGGACTNATTATGAACATTTCTCCTTTATTGTTCAATTTCAGAGANGTTGCGCCATAAATGGANGCGTCCTNTGCTGGAAGTCCATCGCCNATATTTCCTCTTATTCCATTTCCCGCTATTGTATNGATATTGCCGTCTGGGGAAATCTTGCGGATGCGATAATTCCCTTTATCAGAAACTAATACNTTGTCATTTTTATCTACCGTGATNCCGTGAGGAAAACTCAATGTTGCACCTGTTGCAGGTCCACCATCGCCTGCAAACATTTTTTTCCCATTCCCTGCAATTGTTTTAATACTGCCCCGTTTTAGGTCAANACTGCGAATTCGATAATGCGANCGGTCTATTACTAATAGGGANCCATCAGGTTTTAANGNAACACCAAAAGGTAGNTATAAATTTGTTTCCCGTGCTACTTCAGCATCTCCGTTATAGTCTTGCTGCCCTGTTCCCGCAATAGTAGTGATCATACCTTGTGAATCTACAGCACGAATACGGTTGTTATTGCGATCAGCAATATAGAGTATTCCCTGATCATCAACTACTACGCCTGTTGGTCCAGCAACGCTAGCTCGATAAGCAGGTCCATTATCGCCACTGAAGAAAAATCCACCATCTCCTGCTACAGTAGTCATAATCCCTTGAGTGTTAACTTTTCGGACTCGATTGTTACCACGATCTGCTATATACAAATTTCCTTTTCTGTCGAATGCTATTCCAAAGGGTTTGTCCAAGGAAGCCTCTAAAGCAGGACCGGAATCACCCTTAAAACCTTCTTTCCCGTTACCAGCGTAAGTGCGGATTTTGCCAGACGAATCAATTGTACGAATCCGTTCATTGGATCGATCTGAAAAGAACAAATTACCTTTATTATCGAATGCAATTCCTGAGGGGTGGTTCAGTTGAGCCTTAGTGGCGGGNCCACCATCACCGCTGAANCCAGCGNNTCCGGTTCCAGCAATAGTGGTAATTATGCCTCGGCTATCAACTNTACGAATTCGATGATTANTTCTGTCAGCTATAAACAGATTNCCACGTTTATCAAATGCAAGACCNGCAGGTANATTTAATTTNGCCTGNGTAGCTTTATTGCCATCACCTGAAAAACCGGAGGAGCCATTGCCAGCATAGGAAGTCATATTCCCCTTTTGGTCAATACGACTGACAATATTATTATCTCGCCTAGAAATGTAAACATTACCTTTTTTATCCACAGCAACCCCATCCACCAAAGAGATTTCTGTTTTAATAGCGGTAATTGATTTTGCAAATGATTTTGATACAGGAAGTATATTTCCTAAAAAAAGAATCAAACCAAGAAATGTAAATAAACCAAAATATTTTTTGACCATGTTTAAAAACCTCACCAAAAATAATTAGTGGTTGCGCAGATTTTTACATAAAAATGTGCAGAACTAGATCAATTTCAACCTCTTAAGTTACAATGATCAATTAAGAAGGTGAAATGATCAAGATTGATCATAATTTATTAAACGCCACTGTTTTATTGAACCTTAAATTATACGATGCCAAATCTTGTTGTCAAATAAATTAAATTATTTTGACGAAGTTTTATCATTAATTAGCGAAGATTAATTAATCTTAATTTATTGTTGCCAGGGGAATTGATTTTAGGTGAAGAAAGAGGTCTGAGGGAAAGGTGCATTGATGGAAATTATAGGCAGAGATTTAGGAGATTTTTGAAAAGATTTTAAGAAAATTAAGCTTTTTATAGGTTTAGTGGTTTAGTAAAAAATCAAATTGGCTCACACAATGAAACCTAATACAAAGAAGACAATTGTTGGATAAAATCATAATATTTTATGAAATAATAACTAGTTAATATCAACCTGGGGTAATTTTTAGAAACCTCTTTTTCCCAACTTTTATTAGATACTCCTGATTTCCAGGTAATTCTTGATTTACATCCTCAACTTTTTCACCATTTATTGTTACCGATCCCTGCTGAATCAATCTACGAGCTGCAGATGTGCTATCTGTTAGTTTATTATTCTTTAAGATAGTGCAAATATTATAAGGTTCTGATCCCCACCCAATTATGACAGGAATATCCTCGGGGATGTTTTTTTTCTTGAATACATTTTCAAATTCGATATTAGCAGCTTCTGCTAAATCTGAAGAATGATAACGGGCAACAATTTCTTTAGCTAAATTCATTTTAGCGGTTTTAGGATTCAATGCTCCTAATTTAGCTTGTTCTTGTATCGAGCCAAGCTCATTTGTTGAGATCTGACTTAGTAACTCATAATATCGCCACATTAATTCATCAGAAATTGACATGATTTTTCCAAACATTTCATTCGGGTTATCAAATACCCCAATACTGTTGCCCAAACTTTTACTCATTTTTTGAACTCCATCAGTTCCTTCCAGAAGAGGCATGGTAATAACAATTTGGGGTTTTTGCCCATATGCGCGTTGAAGATCGCGACCTACTAATAAATTGAATTTTTGATCAGTTCCACCAAGTTCTACGTCAGATTTCAAGGCCACTGAATCATAACCTTGAATTAGTGGATACATAAGCTCGTGAATAGATACTGGTAAATTTTTTGCTAACCGTTTTTGAAAGTCATCTCTTTCCAACATCCTTGCTACAGTAAATTGTGCTGCTAGTTCTATCATGTTTACAGATGTAAACTCTCCCATCCATTCACTATTGTATGAAATAATGGTTTTTTCATTATCTAGAATTTTATATACCTGTTCCAAATAAGTTTTAGCATTTTCCTTTACTTCTTCTGGGGTCAGGTTTTTTCTGGTCTCAGAACGCCCGGTAGGGTCTCCAATCATACCTGTGAAATCTCCAATGAGAAAAATAACTTCGTGACCTAGATCTTGAAACTGCTTCATTTTATGTAAAAGTACTGTATGCCCAAGATGTAGGTCAGGCGCTGTTGGATCAAAACCGGCTTTGATGCGTAATGGCTGATCTTTCGACAACAGTTCTTTTAAATCTTTTTCATCAATGATTTCAGCAGTACCCCTTCGTAGGGTTTTTAATTGTTCTTCAACTTGTAGCATCTTTTCCTTATAAGGAGTTGAGATTATCTAGGTTAAGTATAAATTTTAATATATACAATTTAGTTTTTTAGTTTCATTTAACTTGGCACTTTTGAAAAAACTTTGACTCAGCTGTTTATATAGAGGTCATTTATTGCAAATCCAAGAAATCGAAGCTAACATACCCTAAAATTAACTGCAACCATGGCTACAGCCCAAGGACTTTATAATTGGAAAATAACCCAGCAGATTNGAATGATATAGACTCAGCAAAAACCTCAAATCGTTCNCGTAAATTTAGACAAGCGGGGTATGGATTTCTTTTTTTGAATCTGATTTATTTAGGTTTGGCTATGGTTTTCATTCCACCCTTTAACTTGGGTTTGACAGCATTGCTTTCTCTAACTGCATTTATTTTATTATTGGGTTTTCTGACCTATTACCTTATGCAGGAGAAAAAGCGGTTGGCTCAGGTTTTAGCTGTTATTTATGGAGCAAGATCAGGGTTTACAGGATATTCTCTTATTGCTGGAGATACTTTTCAGGCTGTGCCCTTTATCTTGCCCTGCCTTATCATCACGTTTTATCTTCTTGGAAGAGCTGCTTGGAATTGGCCATAATGACCTCTAATCATTCTATATTTTCCAAGTCAGAAGACCGCTTGTCACTTATAACTGATGCTGGCAAAACATATTCTGGACTAAACAATTCTAAATCTCCAGAGTTATGTCAGAGAGTTACCGATTTTTTTGGTTATCTGAATAAGCATATTGGATTCCCTAAGACAGATCTAGGTCGAGACAATCAAACCATTTTTAATTTGCTACTGCAGTCTGCATATCCAGAAATCATGATAGATCTTGCTGATCTTGTTTATGTCCAACACGAACGACCAGCGGTTTATTTGAACTTTGATCATATCCATATGAATTTTAAAAAAGATAGGGTGAGCTTACCAGAGTCTGTTGACCAGATTAATGACAAGTTTTCATTTCTGTTTTGGGAGTTGGCAAGGATAATTAGAGAAACATTAGTATTATTCAACGATTCTCAAATAGCGAGTTTATTGGGTGAAAGTTATAGTATTTATCTTTTTCAGACGAAAAACTTTCCATGGGATAACCCTATGGAGATGATACCTGAGGATTTAAAAGGCTGCGTAATGGATGTTGCGACTGGCCTTTCAGGATTTCGTTTAATCCATGATTGGCCAAAGCATTACCCTAAATTAATTCTTACGGATAATCTTACTTTTATTGTGAAGGGTTTAACTCACTTCGCAAAAATTTCTGAAAGAACTAATATAGAAATATTAAACATAGATTTTCCAGAGGGGCCTTTGGAAAAACACTGCGGTTGTATTCTTGCCAGTAAGTTTTTACATCATTTGCAAAGAAGCGAGCGAAAAAAATTTCTACAATGGGTCATGAAAGCCTTACAACTAGGAGGTATGCTATTAATCCTAGATACTGATTTAGAATGTCAAATATTAAAAAGGGCAGAAAAACCTGAATATGGAAGCAAACTTATAAATGGGTATAAAGAAACTCTTGTAGAGATTGAAGATAAATTTTGTGAAACCTTAATTCAGGATGTGAGGGAGGCTGGTTTTAACGTATTGCACTTCGATTTTCATGAATATGAAGACGAAACAGATGCCTACAGTCAATATCCAGGTGATAATTTATCTATAAAATTTATTGGTTTAGAGATTATCGCAAATAAGCTTTAATGAACCTGTTTTAAAGGTTACTTTTTTAAATGTTTTTTTAAAGAGTTCCATTCTTCTTTGGTGGACAAGCTAGCTTTGGCCTCCATTTTACGATAAATAGTTTTTATTTTTTCTCCTAATGGGGTTAGTTTTGCTCCTCCCCCACCTTTCCCCCCTGTGACACTTTCAACTAAAGGTTTATTAAAGCACTGGTTCATGGTGTTAACCATATTCCAAGCACGTCGGTAACTGATATGGTTTTGTCTGGCGGCTTCTGAGATCGAGCCCACCTTATGGATAGATTCAAGTAAATCAACTTTTCCAGGTCCTAGAGCAATCTCGTTTCCAGACATTATTCGGTAGCGAGAACGACAATAAAGTTTGTTGGTTTTTTGCAATTTTATACCTTATTTTTATTCTATTCTTTTGAGTCCCAAAACGTTTGGAATAGGATTAGAAAAAGAGTTTCCATCATGCTCTCTAGAGCCGGTGGAATAACTTCCAATAAATTCATGCTCTTCTTTTCCCGTATTAATATATAATTGTGCATCAGCGCCTCCCTCTACATACATCGCTCTCTTTAATTTTATTGGTAGTTTTAATAGCATATTGATTAAATCATGAGTAGAATAGGGAGACCTGACATGAATGAATAGAATTTTTCCTTGAATGTCAGTACCAACCGCAGCTGTGCTCCAAATTTTATTTTGAGGAGCCCATACATTTTCTCCTTTACAAGAAATCATTCGAATACTTTGAATTAAAGTTGCATATTTTTCTCTAAAAGTTTGGAAGTCTTCACATTCTCGATCGATAATTTTAACGGGTGAAATTTTTTTTTCGTTGGGGTCAAATGCCAGGACGGTTTTATCTTTTGATACCCATGTGCTGTTCACATGATTTCCAGTTTTCATATAGGAAACACTTGAAATTTGGTTTTTTTGATACATGCTGGCGTTGATACCAGCTATTAAAGAGTTTTGGTTGACCCATTTTTTTACCGAGTATCTTTTCTTTGATTTAGAAGCAGAAGCATTCAGTAGTTTTAGGGAAAAAAAACGAGGGTCAGCGCGTAATATTTTTATTAACGAATCACCTACTATGGATTTTTTTGGAGCAAAAAATAATCCTAAATCAAGCCCGGGTTCAAGATTTCTCCAGTTTTCATTAGCTGGCCGTTTTGATTCAGGGTTTGCTAAACATAACCCAAATACAGGAATAAAAAGAAAAATAAATAAAAACGCAAGACTCCAGGTCTTTTGAGAAATAACTGGCATATTTATAATAGGTTCGAATTTTTATATAAAATATATTTTCCTGTTTTACCTTAAAATTATTTTGGATTATAGCTTGAGTTGAGGATTTTTTGATTTAAATTTGAAGTTAAAGTTTATGTTAATAAGGCGTTGATTTTATTTTAGTTTTCATACATAATATTTTCAAAAATTACTTTTTTAAAACCTAGTACTTTTAACTTTTAGAATTCTTTAAGCGGAAAAAAATATAATATCCTTTGATTTTTTCAGGGTTTTTTGGTTTTCTTCGTTTAAGTTATTATTAATATGTTTAATTTTTGTTTTATTATTTTTAAAGAGGATTTTATGAATATCATTTCTAAAGCATTAGCCTTGTTGGTCGCATTTGCATTTGTAGGATGTGTAGCTCATTCTGGCGGAGGACCGTCAACAGCGGTTGCAACTTCTAATAAGCCCATAACTATTACCTCGCCTGCGACTCTTTCTAATGTTAGTAGTCCATTAAAAGTTTGTATGGCAACAAAAGGTTATACAGTTGAACCAGCTAAAAAAGGTGTTAACCCAGGTAAAGGGCACCATCATTTATTAATTGATGTTTCTATACCTTCAGACTTAAGTAAACGTATCGGCAAAGACTCAAATCATGTTCATATGGGCGATGGTTCTAAATGTAAAACATTGAACTTGGCTAAAGGGCAACATACAATCACTGCTCTTTTTGCACAGGGTAATCATGTTCCTTACAATCCGGTAGTGTCGGATGCCGTGACAGTGACTGTTACACATGTAAAATAGTTCCGTTTAGGACTAGTTTTACTGGAATAATTTAATTCCATCCCTGTTAACAGGGATGGAATTTTTTTTGACCTTTTACTTGGATTTGTTATGGATAGCCTACTTAAAAATTCGAGTCATGTATTTTCTGAAGATCATCGGATCAATCTTTATTATATAAATGAGTTGTATCAAAATATTGGAAATGAAGTTGCCAATCGTTTAAAAGATATATATGGAATAGGCTTGGCAATGACTTCAGGTATTTGGGGTGGAACATATCTGATTGCTAAGCCTAATGGTTTGTCTCGTCGGCGAATTTGGAGGCTTTATTCCATTGTTAATCTTCCCCAGAACAGTCCACTGGATATTCACGAAAATTTTGAAAAACTGGTCGCTATTTATTCCGATGTCTATAAAGAAGCTTTTGCTGTTTGTGACCTCGACCTAGTTTTGAAAATGTGGGGAGGTAAATTGCCGCATAGTAATAANGCTAAACCCAGTATTACCATGCACATGGAGGACACAAAAGAAAGAATTCGCTGGCTTAGAACTTTTTTTGTCTGGAANAAAGCATCNTGGGAAGAATCAATNATCAGCGATACAGTAAGAATAATTAAAGAGTACAAACCTTTTTTTGACTTGAAGAAGGGNCCGGTCAAAAAACCCNCNANAGATATNAAATATCTTTTNCAAGATATTATTATTATTTACCGTACGCTAGAAGGAGCTTGTAGTGATGATTTTAAGGAGCATGCTACACCAATTATTGAGGTTATGATGCAAGCATTCATGGANGGNCTCCATGANCCTGAAAAAATAAACGANTTATATNNAATGGTNTTTAACAATGCATTGATTTATGGATTTGAGGAAACTCTTGAGCAACCTTTTAAGAAAGAAGGNNTGGATATCCATACTTTAGAAAACTGGCCANTAGAAAAAATNAANTGGNTNCCTGAGGAGTTAAANGANAAACTTATNCCTCCTATTCAAAANCTNTTTAAAGGNTTTAAGNCTGAGTTAGAAACCAACAGAGATCCNAAAAATTAATTTTNTAAAGCAGAAACAAAATCNGNGAGGNTGGGNAAAACNATTTCAGCATTTTTGAANTCAATATTTTGGTTCANNTNNTTTTTTANAATTANACATGGTATTCCAGCTGCTTTAGCCGCNTTCAANCCTTTTAAAGCATCCTCCAGAACGAAACATTCTTTGGGTTNATAGCCNAATTTATTGGCGGCATTAAGGAAAATATCCGGAAACGGCTTCTCTCTTTTAGCAGATTCNTTTCCNAGAATAACGGGAATNAAATTAAGAGCATTACAATTTCTNAGGATATGCTNGATATCNNNAGCCCAGGAGCCNGAAGCNATTGCTATCTTATGGTTTTCAGCTAAGCGCTTNACCAAGTNAATTGCTTCAGGAAATAATTTAATCTCTCCACTTTGACAAAANTGGCTGTAGACTTCGAATTTCTGTTTTCGCAATTCTATTGGGTCAANATTTAACTTTAAATTATNACGTTCGATTTCCCCTTTAATTCCTTTTCCTTTTGAGGTCCATTCTATCCAGTATTCATNTTTATCTAGTGTATGNCCGTATCTTTCAAATACTTCATTATAAGCTTTNTAATGATANGGNTCGGAATCTGCGAGTAGTCCATCAAAATCAAGAATAGCAGCTTTTGTATTTTTAAGAAGAGCGTGAAGTTTTGTTTTACGTTCTGAGGGAGACAAGTTCATTTATATTGATTACTTATTCCAAGATTTTTCCAAATCGTTCGAAGCGTACCCAACTTTCAAGTTGATTCCACGACCAATAAATAACTAATGCTTTTCCGCGCACCTTATTTGAATCCAAGAAACCCCAATAGCGACTGTCTTGGCTGTTTTCTCGATTGTCTCCCATCATGAATAAATGGCCGTCAGGTACAAGTACAGGACCAAAGTCATCGCGTGGAACTAAAGGGCTGTCCGAAGGAGATTCGATGTGTCTGGCAAAAGGATCCACATAAGGTTTGCCATTGATAATTACTTTTTGGTGTTTTACTTCTAATAAATCGCCAGGAATGCCAATCACTCTTTTAATAAAATCACGGCTTTCATCTTTTGGATATTTAAATACAATGATATCTCCACGCTCCGGCAACTTGGGAAACAAAATGATGTCATCAAAAAGTTTGATATTAAAAAATGGGATTTCGTTTGGGATATGATTTCCATATGCGAATTTTGAAACAAGTATATGATCCCCAATTAAAAGAGTGTCTTCCATAGAACCTGAAGGAATCTTAAAGGCTTGAATCACAAAGGTACGAATAAATAGAGCCAAGAGAAGAGCAATAAAAATGGCTTCAGCATATTCGCGAGCAATACTTTTTCTTTTTTTATTGATGTCTTTTATATTTTCTAAAGAATTATTTGTCATCTGTCCTCAGCACTGCTAGAAAAGCTTCTTGGGGTATTTCCACACTTCCAATTTGTTTCATTTTTTTCTTTCCTTCTTTTTGTTTCTCAAGCAATTTACGCTTTCGGGTAATATCTCCACCATAACATTTTGCAAGCACATTTTTTCTAAGGGCTTTCACCGTTTCTCGTGCAATTATTTTACTGCCAATAGCTGCTTGTATTGCAACTTCAAACATTTGTCGGGGAATCTGCTGCTTAAGTTTTTTAGCTAATTCACGACCTTGGAAGAATGCTTTATCTTTATGTACTATTAAAGATAAAGCATCTACTAATTCTCCATTCAAGAGAATATCCAACTTTACCAGACTTGATGTCCTGAAATCTATAAATTCGTAATCAAATGAAGCGTAACCCTTGGTAGAAGATTTTAATTTGTCATAAAAATCCAGGACTATTTCGTTGAAAGGCAATTCGTATTCGAGTAAGACCGTTTCTGGATTTAGATATTCCATTTTTTTTTGAATACCACGTCGGTCTGTGGCTAGATTCATAATCACGCCAATATATTCATCTGGAACGATAATGGTTCCCAATACATAAGGCTCTTCTAAATGGTCAATGTTTTTTTGTTCTTTTAGCTTAGTTGGGTTGTCGATCATTATTGTTTTACCATCTGTGGTCATAACCTTATATATAACGGTAGGTGCGGTAGTTAGAAGTTCAACTTTATATTCCCGTTCAATACGTTCGCGAATGATCTCCATGTGTAGTAGTCCGAGGAACCCGCAGCGAAACCCGAAACCCAATGCGCTCGATGTTTCTGCTTCATAGGAAAAAGAAGCATCGTTTAATGTTAATTTTTTAAGTGAATCTCGTAAATCTTCGTAGTCGTCTCCACTTATAGGATAAAGACCACTAAACACCATTGGTTTTACGTCTTTGTAACCTGGCAAAGGGCTTTCAGCGGGAGATTCAGCATGGGTAATAGTATCTCCAACTTTAGTTTGATCTAGTTGTTTTATACCGGCTATTAAATAACCCACCTCCCCTGCATGAAGAGTGGATTTGGGTTCTTGTTTTGGCGTGAAAGTACCAAGTTCTTCGATTATAAAACGGTTTCCGGTTGCCATCATTTTGATTTCGTCATTTACAGTAAGTTTTCCACGTTGAACCTTAATTAAAATGATGACACCACGAAAAGAATCATACCAAGCATCAAATAATAAGGCTTGTAAAGTTCCGCACTCATCTCCTTTGGGAGAAGGAATTAATTTAATGACTGATTCCATTAACTCATCGATGCCAGTTCCTTCTTTTGCACTTACCAGTACTGCGTTGTCTGATTCGATTTGTAACACGTCTTCTAATTGTTCCTTTATGAATTCAGGATTCGCGCTTGGAAGATCAATTTTATTAATTATGGGTATAACAGCTAGATCATGTTGCATAGCCAAATTCAAGTTGGCAATAGTTTGTGCCTGAATACCTTGTGTTGCATCAATAACTAATAGAACACCTTCACATGCAGCCAAACTCCGCGATACTTCATAAGTAAAATCAACATGTCCTGGTGTATCGATCATGTTGAATACAAAATTCTCACTTTCTCTAGATAAATACTTTAAACAAACGGTTTGCGCTTTGATAGTTATTCCGCGTTCGCGTTCCAGGTCCATATTGTCTAGAACCTGGTCTTTCATTTCTCGTTTAGAAAGAGCAGAAGTGGCAAGAATAAGCTTATCTGCAAGAGTGGACTTGCCATGATCAATATGGGCAATGATAGAAAAATTTCTTATTTTTTTTTGATTCATTGTATTTTAAAATTATTAAAACCCACGCTCCAATTCTTAAATTCCGGGATAAATAAAATATGAGATGTATTTTTCTGAAGATCCCAAAGGGATGGGTCCTGCTTCTCAGTGAATCGAAGAAGTAGGCGCCATTTTACGGGAGGAAGAAAATGCCTCGCTAAAATTTTCAACGTCGGCATGGGATGCTGCCATTAAAAATTTTTGCCATTCATCAAACCGGGTTTTCATTGCTTCATAATCTTTTGCATTATCGATATCCAGAGCTGCCCCCGGAAAAGGGACTTCAAGAGCCGAGAATCGGGTCTTCATGATTGTGGATATGGTTGTTTCTAATTCTTGTTTAGGATTAAATTTTCTAAAATAATCTACCATGAACTCTAGTCCCATTCCGCCAAAAAACAAGCAAAGTTGCAGACCAATGTAATTTTTGTAATGTTTCGTTTTATCTTTGCCAAATACCGATAAGGCAAATAAAACCAAGTTTTTAAAGTTTCTTTGATATCTATACTCGTACATTTTTTGAATATATTCTCGATTTTCAATACAAAGTGGTTTTACCAAGTGAAGGTTATTAATACGAAAGCTGTTTTCCTTTATATGTAAATATGCCATCTTGATCCCGGGTTTATTTCCTATAGGGTAAAAATGCTTTAACTTTTCTCGAGATACCAGTCCGAGGACATGATCATAGCGGTTCATATCTGAATGGGAGATAAAATATTCAATTTCCTTTGGAGTGATTAGAGGAGCATCACAAGGAACAATGAGAACAGCTTTATTACGTTGTTGCTCGGTATTTGCAACGTCGACTTGTTGTGATTGCAGGAAAGTTTGCCAAACATTTTCATATAAGTTGGTTTTTTGTTCTACGACATGAATACGTTTTGGAAAGTTAAGGTCCAGTCTGCTAGAACGAAGTACTTGATCCAGCTTTTCTTTCAATCCAACAATATAAATATCCCCAATTGATTTGACCTGTTGTAATGCTTCAATTACATATATAATTACGCACTTCCCTTGGAGAGTTAGAAACGCTTTGTTTTGATGATAAACCTTATAACTAGATTTTCCTTCACCTGCTACCAAAATAACATCATATTTTTTTTGTTCTGTTGACAGATTCATAATCTTATTTTACCACTTCATTTTTTATTCTTTATAATTTCTTGCACGCATGCTGTAAAGTAAGTTATACAAGTTATTCGCATTTTATCTAAAAATACTAAGCAATTTAACCATGGCAAATAATTCAGATCTCAAAAAAACTCCTCTTTATTCCATACATAAGGAGCTTGGAGGAAAGTTGGTTCCTTTTGCTGGATGGCATATGCCTATCCATTTTCAAGGGGTGGTTCAAGAGCATAAATGCGTTCGAGATGGAGTAGGTATTTTTGATGTCAGCCATATGGGAGAAATTGAAATTGCCGGTCCAGATGCAAAAAAACTAATTCAATACTTGGTTACCAATGATATTGAACCCATGAAAAACAATCAAGCCCTCTATACCTTAATGTGTCTGGAAACAGGGGGCGTTGTTGATGATTTGCTAGTATATAGATTTTCTGAGAACCACTACTTTCTTTGCGTAAATGCTTCGAATTCGGATAAAGATTTTCAATGGATTTTAGCAAATGCTAAGAATTTTAATGTATCGTTACAAAACACCAGTCAGCAGACTGCACAAGTTGCAGTGCAAGGTAAATATTCTGAGGAGCTCTTACAAAAAATATGCGATATATCCTTAAACGAGATTGAATATTACCATTTTCGAAAAGCAAAAATCCATAAATTTGAATGTATTGTGGCTCGCACGGGTTATACGGGAGAGGATGGATTTGAAGTATATATAAACTGTCAATATGCAGATCTAGCTTACAAAGCAATTCTTGAAGCAGGNAAATCTTTCGACCTACAACCTATAGGTTTGGGAGCTAGAGACACNCTTAGGATGGAGATGGGTTACGCTCTTTACGGGAATGAGCTTCATGAGAATTGTAATCCCCTGGAGGCTGGTTTAGGATGGGTCGTCAAATTAAAGAAAAATAATTTTTTAGGTCAGGCAGCACTTAAAAAACAAAAGGATGCAGGTCTTTCGCGCAAACTTGTTGGATTACATATGCTTGACCGAGGTGTGCCGCGTTCACATTATCGGGTTTTAAGTGAAGGTNCNCCTGTTGGGCAATTAACAAGTGGNACATTTTCTCCNTCCTTGAATACGGGNATCGGTTTATGTTATGTATCCACAGAATATGCAAAACTAGGTACTAAATTGGATGTGGAAATCAGGAAGTTGAATGTGCCTGCCAAGGTAGTTAAACCTCCTTTCCTGCCAAGTCGTGTGAAAAAAAATTAACTTTTTGTTTCCNGGAGGCATTATGGAAATCCCTGAAAATCTTCTNTACACGCAAGAACATGAATGGATACGTGTAGATGGGCAGGATGCGGTGATTGGAATAACACAATTTGCACAAGATCAATTAGGAGACATTGTTTTCGTTGAATTACCAGAAATAGGCACCCTAATAGAACAAGGAAGCCCATTTGGGGTAGTAGAATCTGTTAAAACCGTCTCTGACCTTTACGCTCCGGTAAGTGGTAACGTTACTGCGGTTAATAAAGATCTTGAGACCCAACCTGAACAAGTAAACGATGAACCATATGGTAAAGGCTGGATCATAAAAATTGAACTTTCAGATCTGAATGAACTAAAAAATTTAATGAGCCCTGAAGAATATACTGAGCAATGTAATAAGGAACAAGGCTAGTTATTAATAATAAACTTCTCTCCTAAGAATGCGGTATATCCCTCATACAGAACAAGACATTAAACAAATGCTCACGGATATTGGTGTGCAAAATGTTGATGAATTGTTTGAAAGTATTCCAGAATCACTGCGTTTGCAAAATAAAATTTTAGACTTGCCGCCAAGTTTGCCAGAAAATGAATTAACTCAATACTTGAAGGAGTTGCAAAAAAGAAACACCACCTCTGAAAACGGATCTATTTTTTTAGGTGCTGGAGCTTATAATCATTTTGCACCGATATTGATCGATCATTTGATTTCGCGTGGAGAATTTGCAACTAGTTATACTCCTTATCAACCTGAAGTTAGTCAAGGAACTTTGCAGGCTATTTATGAGTTCCAGACAATGATTTGTCTTCTTACTGGAATGGAAATTGCGAATGCATCCATGTACGACGGTGCATCCGCTTTGGCAGAGGCTGTTTTAATGGCAAACCGGATCAATCGACGTAGTGAATTTCTTATATCGAGTGCTGTTCATCCCGAATACCGTATTGTTGTAAATACCTATACACGTGGAAGTAAATTTGCCTTGAAAGAAATTCCTTATACTGCCAAAGGAGTCACAGATCTAGAATTTATTTCAAAAAAATTAACAGAAAATACGGCAGCGGTGGTGCTTCAGTCACCTAACTTTTTTGGAGCGGTTGAAGAATATGCTTCGCTAGTTGATACTCTTTCAAGAAATGGAACATTATTAATCGTAGTAGTTGCGGAAGCATTATCTTTGGGAATTTTAAAATCTCCTGGGGACCATGGTGCAGATATTGTTGTGGGAGAAGGGCAATCTTTAGGCATACCTCTTTCTTTTGGCGGACCTTATGTGGGTTTTTTTTCTACACGAGAAAAATACCTCCGACAAATGCCAGGGCGTCTTGCTGGAGAAACTAAGGACCAAAATGGTAAACGTGCATATGTGCTCACTTTGTCAACCCGCGAGCAACATATCCGACGCGAACGGGCAACCTCTAATATATGCACAAATCAAGGTCTTTGTGCCCTTGCTGCAACTATTTTTCTTTCAACTCTCGGTAAAAAAGGCTTGCATGAAATTGCAATTTTAAATGTAAGGAAAGCGCATTATTTGAAAAGCCGGTTGGCAAGTATTTCTGGGTTTGCAATTAAATTTATAACACATTCCTTTAATGAGTTTGTATTGCAATGCCAACGACCGACTGAAGAAGTTTTGAACCTGCTTAAAGAAGATAAAATTATTGGCGGGTATCCTTTGGAACAGCATTATCCCGAATTAAAAAATTGCCTGCTAGTCTGTGCTACAGAATTAAATAGTCAGAAAGATATGGATCGATTGGCAGAAAAGTTGGAAAAAATGTAACCCCTTTATTTTCCAAATATTTTTTTAGCTAGTTCTTCTGCAGGATAGGTCAAAATTTCAGCAAGTGTAGGATGATAATGGGGAATGTTCATCAAATCCTTTACAGTTCCCTGAAAGTGCATGAGAGTAATAATTTCGTGAATCAATTCTCCAGCTTCTGGGCCTACAATATGGCCTCCTAATATTTCTCCTGAAACAGGATCGCATAAAATTTTAACATGACCATGCGTTTCACCCAGACACATTGATTTTCCGTGATCGCTAAAAGGATGTGATGCTACTAAGTAATCAATATTGGCACTTTGACATTCTTTTTCGTTTAAACCAACACTAGCCACTGCAGGATCAGTGAAAACAACTGTTGCTTTTAAACGGTTATCAACTTTCTTTAAAGAGTTAGTTTGAATGGCATTATACCCAGCTACCTCCCCTTGTTGAATAGCAAAATGAACTACTTCATGAATTCCATTTACATCACCTACAGCAAATATATTTTTAAGGTTGGTACGCATTTTAGAATCGACAATTACTCTACCATTTTTTGTTTGGACTCCTACAGCTTCTAAATTAAGCTCATCAATATTTGGTTTTCTACCCAAAGCTTGTAAAATGGTTTCTGCTTCGCAACGTTTTTTTTTACCTTCATGCTCAAAGTAAATTACATAACGTTGTTTTTCTACGGAGGCTTTTAAAATTTTTGTGTCAGTGTAGAGATTCATTCCTTCTTCACGAAAACGATCTTCTACAGGCCGAGCCAGATCTTCATCTGCTTGAGATAAAATATGTTTGCTTCTTTGTAATAATGAAACCGAAGTGCCAATACGTTGAAAGAACTGCGCTAACTCCACTGCTACAGCACCTCCACCTAAAACTGTTAAGGACTCAGGCGCTCTTCTTAGAGTCAAAATATCATCGCTGGTGAGATACCCGATTTCTTTTAGTCCGGGTATTGGGTAATCGGCAACTTTAGAACCTGTAGCAATAATAAAAGACTTAGCCCTAACAGTACTATTTCCTACCTGAACTTCATGAGGAGAAATAAACTCAGCTTTTTCTTCTATAAGGGTGAAACGAGGGTTTTTTAATTGTTCAATACGGTAATCGGCGAATTCCCTTATCAATTTATTTTTGCGATCATTAATCGCAGCCAAATCAGCTTTTGCTTCAACGGAAAGTAGGCCAAATTCTTTAGCACGTCTTGTTAAAGAAATGATATCAGATGAACGAAGAATGGTTTTTGTAGGCATGCATCCATGCAGGATACATAGTCCTCCTAGAGGACCAGGGTCAATTATGACAACGCTGGCTCCTTGTGATTCCGCTACAGATGCTGCGGCATAACCGGCCGAACCACCCCCCAGAATTGCCACATCAAATTCCATATAAAGGCTTACAAATCTTGGCAGTTTTCAGGTGTCAGGCCAAATTCTTTACCGCATTCCTGTAATAAATCTCGGGCGTTTTTTTCCATGAAATCCTCGCCAGTTTCTTTGAAAATATCCGCTGCTTTCGCAAGATGGTGAATTGCTTCTTTGCCGGATTTGATCCCATAATAAAGCATCGCGATGTTGCTGTGAGCTCTACCAAAATCTGGATTGATGCGAATAGCTTCTTTGTAATGTTTGAAGGCTTCGTCCATTTCGCCAATGAGATTGCTTACAACTGCTAGACTATAATGGACCATTGGTGCTTCGGGTTTTAATCGAAGTGCTTCACGAAATGACTTTGCAGCTTCCAGATTCATACGCAGCTTTCCATATCTGATACCAATATTAAAGTGAGCTAAAAAATGATCTGGGTCAAGTTCAATAGCTTTTTTATAAGATTCGAAAGTTCTGCGGTCATCTCCAAGTTTGCTAAAAGCCAAGCCGTCTTTAAAGTGTTCTTCCGCAGTTTTTTCTGATTGCTGTTCTGTTGACATAATTTTCCTATAATTTTTTTAGATAAAAGGATTTTACGACAAAATTGAAATTAGATGAGGTTCTATGCTACCTTATTCACCCTTAATAATGCAACTGGTGAGCCGACGATAGCTGCAAATTTTGGTTTTGAATTATTTGCACGCGGATTTTTTCTTTTGGTAGGACTTTTAACCATATAGTGGGCCGTATAAGTTTTTTTAACAAATATAAATTAATCATGACAATAGAACCAGGAACAGAAGCAGAACGACTAATGTTGGGTCGATGGATTAAAAGAGGACAAAAACTTATTGTCGGAACTTCTTCATTGGGCGATTCATATCTCGACCCAAATGTTAAAAGAGAACAAGAGGTTCAAAAGCAGTCAGAAGAATATGTTGCTTTTGATCATAAGGTAGGAGAAGAGTTACCTCATTTAAAAGGAAAGTTTAGGTGGGATCTTGAAAAATATTATCGTGATAGATATGGCCCCTATCTGCCTGAGGACTAACATTAATGTCTAATGTAAAAATTTTAGAACTTGATGAAGCACCTAAAAGCGGAAATGGAAAACAAATAAACCTGGAACATCCCTATACGGAGTGGAAGTATGTTCTCGCATTTTTTAATGTTGCGGGAAAGTATTATTGTATTTCGGATAAATGTAAAAGTTGCGAGGGGAGCCTTTCTAAAGGAGTTTTAAAGGAGATGTTCGCTTTTTGCAGTAGAGAAGAATGTGGTTGGAATATTAGAAAAGGCTATTGTAAATGGAATCATTCCGATACCACCCCTGTCTATAAAGTTTTTACCCGTGATGACGGTTTCTATATAGAAATTTGATACCCCTCTTTTTTTAATTATATAATTTCCTTTAACTAGGAGATCAAATATGAGTTTGAATCTGAAAAGAAAAGTTGTAACTGTTCGTCCTGAAGGAGCAATCACAACGAAACAGAATCTTCCCTATTACGTTGGTATTTCACAGGAGACGGCAGGTGCTAAAGGTTTGTCTATGCACTTAACAGTGATTCCTCCCGGTGGCGCACCAAAAGCCCATTATCATAAAGATTTTGAAACGGCGATATATCTCTTAAAGGGAAAGGTAAAAACCTTGTATGGAGAATACCTGCAAGAATCAACGGTTAATGAGGAGGGGGACTTTGTTTATATTCCGCCAGGGGTTCCTCATAAGCCGATCAACCTAAGTGATACTGATACAGCCTTGGCAATTGTTTCTCGTAACGACCCCAATGAACATGAAAATGTGGTTCTTTACGAAGAAAAATAGATCTGAATCGTAAATCGTTTAGGAGGAATTCTTCCTGTTAGTATTTTTATTAATTACTAAAAGTGGTTTACTACTAGACCATACCAATAGCGGGTTGTTGCATTTGACGGCGTTGTTCCTGCGTCATTTCCAATTGTGGTAGGTTATTCGAACCGTATTTATCTATGTAAAGAAATATATATTCACGGACACAGGTTCTAAGGTCCCATTTAGAATTGTGATTTGTCTCAAACTCATCGAAGACATCCAAAGCTTCCTGAATACTAAGCCCATCTTTAGTAGTAAAATAATAATCCAATGCCAGATCCCATTCTGGGTTTTTATAATAGGTTAGTCCATATTTTTCTGGNTCGAATGCAATCGGACTATACTTCCCAAGCACAAATGTCATAAAGCCAAGTGAATGNATATGNGCGCTATTTTTTTCTACAAAAGCTTTGCTGTCATCTGCCTCCTCACTAGTTTCACCAGGGAAACCAAAGAAACCCATCAAGTGGTTCCATATTCCTGCTTCCGAAGACATACGCAAGTTGGTTTCAATGGCGTCAAGTTTTGTGGCCTTATCCATTAGTTGCAGTACGCGTTGGTTACCCGATTCATAGCCAAAGTGAAGGTACTTGCAGCCTGATTCTGCTACATCCTTCCATACCTGTTCTTCAAGTAAAGATTCCTCGAACCGCATGTGTGTGGTCCATGCAATATCAAACTTGTCTTCAATCAATCGACGGGAAAGTTTCTGGAATAAAGCTGGCGGATAAGATTCATCTGTAAAATGGAAAAAACGAGTTCCATATTTTTCTTTAAGGAAACTGATTTCTTCAATTATATGATCGACTTGTTTGGTTCTAAAACCTTCCACATAACCCTGAAAATGGTCGCAGAAAGTGCAGCGCCCCCAATAGCATCCACGCGTTGCAAGATAAGGGAGAATAAGTTGTGGAACAAAATATTTCTCGAGTGGTAATCCGTCAAAATCAGGNGGAGGAAGTTCAGCTAAGGATTCCGCAAAAACTTCTTTATTAACATGAACCCCTTTTTCGTCTTTATAAATCAGATTGGGCAAGGTTGAAAAATTATTTCCATTTTTAACAGCCTCAGTTAACTTGAGGTAAGCGGATTCGCCTTCNTAAACGATAGCACTGTCAAAAAATTTCCATAGATTATCCATTCCTGGGAGCATGTCACGGATTCGGGTGATAATATTGCCTCCCAGTGTGATATGTGTTTCCGGGAACTCCTCTTTTATCATTTTACAAAAAGTGAATGTTGGGATGAGTTGTTTCTGTTGTACAACTGAGATGCCGATCATGCTAGGTTGTTCACTTTCCATAACTGGACGTACCAACATGGCATAAACATCGCGGTAAATATTGATCTGATCATCATCAAGGGATTCAATAATTTCGCTGGACATAAAAGGCTTGTAGACGATATCGGTTTCAATGGGAGGGAAGCAAATTTGCGCCGGATAATAACCCAGGGAAATCAGAGCCATAGTTTGATGAAGGCAGTTGGTAGCCCATTCTAATTGATCAATGTCATAAAAAGATTGGCTCCGCAGAATTTTCTTNGCGCGCTCCGCNTCATTTGAATANTTTTCAAAAAGCTCTGGTCCGCAAGTCAATAGTCTGTCAAGTAACTCCTGTTCTTCTTGGTCCAACTCACGTTTTTCCTGAACTTCCAAAAGATGCCGTTTTTCGTGAGAGATACGTTGGGCTACGTGATCGATAAATTGTTTACTAAAAAATAAATCGTACATTTCAACATTAATATCCATTTGAACGACCTCGTGCCCGGCTGGGCGCAATACTGAGGTTAGAGAGGGCAAGCTCAAATAAGGTTCTGAAGGTAACCAGTCAGGTGGAAATATAAGTAAATTTTTCATATTTTGTTTCCAAATGTTATTACAACTATACTCGGCAAAGAACCTTTTCCTCTTCTGCGGTAGGAGGTTGCTTACCGTTTAATGCGTCTTTCCCAAATTTATCAATATAGAGTAAAAAATGTTCGCGTGGCAGTGTTCCCCAAATTTTGAGTGATTCAAAATGTTCTTCTGCCATACGTATGCATGTGTCGTTCATTTCTACTGCCTCCTCCCGCGTCATACCTTCTTTTGCAATAAAATCGAGATTCATTGCAATATTGCGGTTGGGGTCTTCAATTATTTTTTCAATAGAAAACTTTTCTGGAAATTGGTAGCAACTCGAATCGCGATTTAATAAAAATACGCCGGGTCCGAAGGAATGAATTGATTGTAAATTGTTTCGAAGAAAATCGATGGTTTCCTGGGCTTCTTCGCGGGTTTCTGTTGGAAATCCGAAAAATAAAAACGAATGATTCCAAATTCCAGCATTATGACTTTTCATCAATACGTCGCGTTCTACTTCTTTAGTAGTTCCTTTTTCAATAAGGGCTAACACTCTATCATTCGCACTTTCAAGCCCAAACATAAGAAACATGAATCCGGCTTTTTTCATTTTCAAAAATAAATCTTCGTCCATTACCTTTTCAAATTTTAATAAGGCTAGAGAGCATATTTCGACTCCGCGCTCGATCATTTCTTCAGATACGTCATTTAACGAATGCGGAGATACTGCTTCGTCAGAAAAAGTAAAATATTTAGTGTTATATTTTTCCATTAAGTTTTCTAGTTCATCGACCATTGCTTGAGTTTTTTGTTTTCCGTAACGATGACCATAAACAAAGCTATGCGTGCAAAATGTGCATTTGCCCCAATAGCAACCACGGCTTTGCAGCACAGGTATTATTGGATAGGGTGATAGATATTTGTCCATCGGGAGTTCGTCAAAAACTGGGTTTGGCAATTCCTCAAATCTGAGTTCCACTCTTTCTTGATTTTGTAATACTTTTCCGGCATCCACGTGTAAGAGGTTGGGAACGCTATGGAGAGAATCGCCTGCTTTCAATGCAGATAGTAGGCGGTGCATTGGCTCTTCTCCTTCGAATGTGATTACGCTGTGGCAAAAATCCTCAAAAAACTCAGGATGATTGATTAACTGGCCTGCGTTGACACTGAAAATTGGGCCTCCTAAAGTTATATGCAGGTGTGGATATTTTTCTTTCAGCATTCTCGCAAGAGTGAGCCCTGGAATGATTTGCGATATTCCGATTATAGATATTCCCACTACGTCACATTTCTGCCAGTTTTCTGTGTGCAGTAAAAAATTTTCATATAAGTTGATGAACGGGTTAGTAGTTGTATCACGGGTCGTTTTATGAGCTTTTTGCGTAGATTCTTCTGCTCGTGTACCGCTTTCAAAGGTAGAAAGATTGAATATAGAGGGTGCATAGGCATCAGAAACAAGTTTTAAAGCTGATTTTATAACCATATCTGCTTGTTGATATGCGTTAAAATCAAAGAAACGTTCAGGTGTTCGCATTACTAATTTGGCTTCTTCAACCCCTTCAATAATTCTATCCGAAAACTTTAGCCCCATTGTTAGAACATCGAGATGCGATTTTTCCTTGATTGACAGGGAGTTTTGGTTTTTTAAAGAATGCTGATGTTGCCTCATCATTTCCTCTGCTTGACGTAATAAGGGCGCAGATAAGAAATGATCGTAAGATTCAATGTTAAAATCTCGTTGTGATACCTGCCATCCCTTATCTTGCAAATAGGCAGTTAGGTAAGGGGTGCTCAGATAAGGCTGAGTTGGATACCACTGAGCCGGAAAAATCAATAATGTTTTCATGATGTTACAATAATACCATTTTCCCTCTTATGGGGAAAGTAACAAGGCTATACTTTGAAAAAATAGCGTAATTAAGAAAGTGATTGCTTGAATGCGATAAAAGGCGTTTATAATTTAGAAATAAAGGGTCTACTAAACTAATGCGATTGGAAAAAACAGGTCAAAATAAGCTTAATAGATATTTGGATAGTTTAATACAAGCCTAGTATTACTGGCTTAGTTCTTGACAAGTGGGGCGACCGATGGAATAATTCAATTCACCTTCCCGCATTTACCTCATTTGAAGGATGGTAACTATCTGAATTTTTGAGGCAAGGCGGGTTTTTCGTATTTGAAAGAAGGAAAGCTTTATGAAAAGAACATTTCAACCCAGTAACATAAAAAGAAAACGTGTTCACGGGTTTCGACAAAGAAGCGCGACAGTTGGTGGAAGGCGGATTTTGGCTAATCGAAGGAGGAAGGGTAGAAAACGTCTATCTGCTTGATAAATGGGTGAAAATTCGTTTTGTAAGTTAGAGCGACTTACCAAAAGGCACGAGTTTGAAAAAGTTCTTGCCGAGGGTAAAAAGAAACGTATAGGAAAACTTTGTACTATTTTTTCGTTACCCAATGGCTTGGATAGAAAAAGGCTAGGTATTATTGCATCTAAAAAAGTAGGAAAAGCAGTAGCAAGAAACCGGGTTAAAAGAGCCATTCGCGAGATATTTCGGCATGTGAAAAATAAAATGGTTCCGGCAACAGACATAGTTGTGATTTCTGGAAAAGAAATGGTTGCACAATCCCACAAGGTTATTGATGAAAAGCTCTCAGATGCGCTTAGGGCTATCAAATGACCCCTCAATTTTAATTATTCCCAGCCCGAAACAGGTCCTTCATGTTGAATTGGTTTTTTCTTAAAATGGTTCGTGGATATCAAAGATGGGTTTCACCTATTTTTTTTCCTGCTTGTCGTTTTTATCCGAGTTGTTCCGAATATGCGGCACAGGCTCTTCAGCGTTATTCATTAGCTAAAGCAGTTGCTTTGATAGTTGTTCGTATTTTTAAATGCAATCCCTACCATGAGGGTGGAGCAGACCCGTTGAAATAATTTTTATTAGTTAAGCGGAGATTCGATTTGGAAAAAAGATTGTTACTCGCCTTTGTTTTATCATTGGCGGTTTTTATTGGATGGGGTGCTTTTATGGCACAATTTCAACCCCAACCTGTAAAAAAATTGAATACCGCTAAAAACTTGGAGAAGCCTCTAGTTTCCTCTTCAGATAAAACCCCCAGCACATCAGTAACTTTAAACTCACAAGCTGGATCACAAGAGACAGTAACTGCTTTGTCAGAAGTGCGTAATCCTTATCCGGGCGATGAAAAAGAAGTCCAGATTGAATCAGGAGAAATTCATTATACCTTTAGTAATAAAGGTGGCGTATTAAAACAACTTCTTCTCCCACGTTTTAAAAATGATAAAGGAGATGTTATTAACCTGATCAAAAACCCGGATAACTTAACTGCAGCGCTATCTCTTAGGTCAGATGACCCTGAAATTACTTCTATTTTGCAAAACTCTTATTATGAACCTTCTACAACTTCAATTGTCTTAAGCGAATCAAATCCCGACGGAATTTTAACATTTACCCTCAAACACAATTCAGGGTTAGAAGTCTTTAGGGAGTTTAAATTTAGATTTAATGAATACATGGTGGAAATAAAAACACGTATTACTGCTCCTCCATTAGCTAATAAAAATCTGCAATATGAAATATTATTAGGTCCTGGAATAGGCGGAAATATTGCATCGCAAACCGATTACATCGTATTTTCTGGTGCAACCGTTTTTAACAACAATGAACGCATTGAGCACCCATCTGAAGATTTGAATGCGACGGCATACCATCGTGGAGATTTGAAATGGGTAGCATTCCAGAATAAATATTTTGGTTCCGCACTGGTTCCGCTCCAGGGTAGTAAAGCTGGAATAGTATTTAAAGAAAAAGACCAAGTTTTTGTCGGTCTGGAATATGAATCTGTTCAATCAGCTGCCACTGGTTCACACCTTTTTTATGCTGGAACAAAAGAACTAGAAATTTTAGAAGAGAAGGGAAATCATCTAGTTCGAATGATTGACTACGGGTGGTTTGGCAATAAATTTGCTTTTTTAGTCAAACCGCTTTTAAAAGTATTGGCCTATTTTTATGGGTTAACTCAAAACTATGGTTGGGCGATTATATTTCTGACTTTAATAATTAAGTTATTGTTCTTTCCATTGACACACAAAAGTTTTAAATCCATGAAAGGCATGCAAAAAATCCAGCCCTATGTGAAAATTATTCAGGAGAGGAACAAAGATGATCGGCAGAAGATGAATGAAGAATTATTAGAGCTTTATAAAAAACATAAGGTGAACCCTGTCGGCGGATGCTTACCGATGCTATTGCAAATACCAGTTTTTATTGCCTTATATCATGCATTGTTTTTTTCAATTGAACTACGTGGTGCTCCATTCATTGGTTGGATCACCGATCTTTCGGTTCAAGATCCGTATTATGTAACACCGGTTCTAATGGGCATCACCATGTTTTTACAGCAAAAAATGACTCCTTCCGTTGGTGATCCTATGCAGCAAAAAATTATGATGTTTCTTCCTATTTTATTCACTTTTTTGTTTATCTCGTTCCCTGCAGGTCTGGTTATCTATTGGACGGTCAACAATATGTTGACCATATCCCAGCAATACTACATTTATAAAGTCCTTAAAGACTAAAGGTATATTCTTAAGGTTATATGATGAAGGTTTTTTATGTAGAAAAATAAGGGGGATAATATAAAAAAAGCCCATTCCCTGTCTGGGAAAGGGCTTTTTAGATATTATTTGTGTTGCTTATCCTAGGTTTTCTTCTATTACTTTTTTTATCTCAGCCTTGGACTTTACGCCCACTATTTGCTGTACCACTTGACCATCTTTAATAAATAAAAGTGTGGGAATGCCACGAATTCCATAGTTGGTGGCTGTATTAGGATTATCATCCACATTCAGTTTGCCAACCAAAATCTGACCGTCAAATTCTCCGGCAAGTTCATCAATAGTAGGAGCAAGCATTTTGCAGGGCTGGCACCATTCGGCCCAGAAATCAACCATAACAGGTATCTCAGACTTAAGAACCGTTTGCTCAAATTCGTTATCAGAAACAACTACTACTTTACCGCCTGACATAGGTAACTCCTTAAATATAAAAAAACTATTAATATTTTCTTGGGGACTTTTATTTGATTATTTGATAAATGGGGCACAAGAATTGTTATCCCCTACAAAAAAAATCTAACAAAATGCCAAATAGGGAACTTTTTTGATATTATCATAACTCCCGAACGCCGGCAAGATTTTAACCTTTGGGCGATGGGCACATTTAAATTATTCAAAATAAAAAAGTATTGGAGTGCTAAATCCATGGTAGATGCTGTACAATTTTTTGCTTACGATGCATTGGTTAATGAAGAGGTTTTTAAAGAGCACGGTCTTGAGTATATTTCTAAATCCTCGGTCAGTTTGTCGGGTTGGCGAAGAGTATTTAACAAAATCCCAAAAGATAACGAAGGACAGGAGGGTCTAGGACACGCTAATATTGAGCCCACTAATGACACATTGGGAATGATGCATGGCGAACTTTATGAAATGGATGAAAAATTTGTGTCGAAACTAGATGAAATTTACGGTCATCCGGATGAATATCAACGAAAGGTCATGCGATTTAATCGACACGATTTTTTGATGATCAATGGGTTTACTTATATAGCAAAGCTTGAAAAAACGAAGAAAGGACTTAAACCGAATAAAGCTATGATGAAAGTTTATAGAAAGTCTAAAAAGTTATTTCCCATGCTTTATTTTTCAAGGTTGATGGGGACTCCGACTATCGATTGATCCTAATAATCTATTTATGCAATCCTTCACGGCATTGGTGAGGCCACCTGGTATTAGCTTTCCCAAGGCAATTTCTAATCATCCGTTAAAATCAGAAATTAGCTTTTCCAAGGCAAAAGACCAGCATAGGAATTATGTGGAAGCTCTTAAAAAGGCAGGAGCTAAAATTCTTGCAATGCCGCCAGAAAACTCCCTGCCTGATTCCACTTTTGTGGAGGATGCTGTTTTTATTTTTGGTGATAAAGCTTTTTTATGTTCCTCAAAAGAAGAAACCCGAAGAAATGAGGTGGAATCGATAGAAAAAACTCTTAAGCACTATTATAAAACAGTGCCCCTAGACTTCTATTTGGATGGAGGAGATATTCTGGACACCCCTGATACTATTTTTATAGGGCTTTCAACGAGAACAGATCCTAAGGCGATTGAAAGTTTAGCCAAGCAAATCCAAAAAAGGGTTGTGTCAGTTCCAGTTTTAAAAGGGTTGCACTTAAAAAGTGCTGTTAGTTATTTAGATAAAAATATTTTACTTCTAAACCCGAATAGAGTAGACAGCAGCGCATTTAAAAATTTTCAATGGATTGAGGTAGAAGAAAACAATTCTTATGCTGCGAATTGTCTAGTTATTGGGAATCAGATCTTAATTCCTTCAGGGTTTTCAAGCGTTCGAAAAAAAATTTCCAAACATGGTTTTAAAACAATTGAGTTGAATATGAGTGAATTTGAAAAAGCCGATGGTGGTATTACCTGCTTAAGTGTTTTTTTGAATGAATAAGCTTAATGGGAAATTTATTCTCGATGATTATATGGTGAGTTCCTTGTATGTATATTTTCTCATCGGTAGTAAAAACTCTAATCAAACTACATAGAATTATTGTTTTGCTTAAAGGGCTAGTTCCAGCGAGGGTTATTAGCGGAGCGCGTTTTAGAAAGATGGATCAAATCCATTTTCATTTTTAAAAAAGAGTGGAGAAATTTTGCTCGTTTAAGTACATCCTGTTCTTCCAAAAAATTTTGTTTTTGTTCTAGGGATAGATCAAGTTGGTAGGCGAACCTATCGACAAACTCGCTTAACTTGTTACCTAAGTTCCAATTAGGTTCTTTTTTTCGTGGATTCCCCTCAGGTATAAAGCTTATAAACTGGCGGAAACTTTCTATTAGTTCTTCTCGGCATTTGTTGGGATTGCCTTCCATAATTATTTGATCACTTTTTTCTTCCAGCAAGTCAATTTTAGCTTGGCGATAAAGTTTTCCTTCTTTTTCGTGGCAAATACGGAAACGTCGAAGGCCAATTAATGTAAAATTATACTTTCCATCGGGGTGTTTCACCTCTTTTTCGATATTTCCGACACAACCAATAGAATATAGTTGTGGTTTTCCAAAATAATTTTCTTGCCAATTCGGCTTTAGTAAAATCATTCCTATTAATCGCTTTGTTTCTAATGCATCGGTGGTCATCTGTCGGTAACGTGGTTCGAAGATACGGAGGGGTAAAGGTGTTCCTGGATAAAAAACCGTAGTTGGGAGAGGAAAAATAGGTATTGTCATTCCAGTTTGCAGTTGTTGATCCATTTTTCTTTAATTAAGTATGTTTAAATTAAAAATAGCATTGTATCATCTGATATTTTAATTTTTCACTCTAAAGTTGAAAATTTGACAATTAACATATTATTTTTTAGTCTTTAGATTCATGATTGTCCAACCTGAAAAAACGTGTCTTAATATACGGGCGTCCCTAGTGCAGGCGGGGTTGTTTTCTGATTCTGGCAATACTTGGAGAATCTCCCCAGAGCCTTATTTCCTTTCTCAAAAGGAAATCAATTTTTTTCATGACTTAGGACCCAAACTCCTCGAATTTTATTCTACCCTAAACCAATTTTATCTAGATAGTACCAAGGGCACACTTAATCCTTGGGTTTCTGAATATTTAGATGCTGGGAAACCACAAGAACTTTTACAATTTGGACGTATGAAAAGAATGCGTCAGTCATTGCCTGGAATCATAAGACCCGATGTGATTGTGACAGAAGATGGTTTTGCTATAACAGAACTTGATTCGGTTCCAGGTGGTTTTGGGTTGACTGCATCACTTATGTCTCTTTATGAAGATCCTTCATGGGATATGGTAGGAGAAGGGATTCCTTCTCTGTTTTATAAAATGACAGAATCTATATCCAGTCAAACCTCTCCAACTGTAGCTATTGTTGTATCCGATGAGTCCAAAGCTTATCTCAGTGAGATGCAATACCTTGTAAAAATATTAAAACAAAAAGGTGTCTATGTAGTTCATCCCAAAGAAATTACTTTTAAGGAGGAGGGTCTTTTTCTAAAACAAGAAGAAAAATGGGTCCGAATAGAAGTTTTATATCGTTTTTTTGAACTATTTGACTTAAAAAATATTCCTAAATCAGAGTTACTTCTATATTCATGTAAAAAAGGAAAAGTTTTTACTACTCCTCCCTACAAGCCCTGGCTAGAGGAAAAGCTTGGTTTCGCACTTTTTCACCATCCTTTTTTAAAATTAATTTGGAAAAAAGCTCTGGGTAATGAAACTTTTACAACTTTAAATCATCTAATTCCTGCTACATGGGTTTTAGATTCAAGACCATTGCCACCTCATGGAATCATACCAGGCTTAGAAATAAAGGGAGTTTCGGTTAGAGATTGGAAAGAATTATTTTCGTTGACGAAAAAAGAAAGGGAAATGGTAATCAAACCATCGGGTTTTTCTCCTGAATCATGGGGAAGCCGGGGAGTTGTAGTAGGTCACGATGTTTCTAATGAAATTTGGCAAGAAACCTTAATTGAAAGTTTGAAGCAGTTTCCCAATAGACCATCGATTTTACAAAAGTTTTATAAAGGAAAAAAGGTTGAGGGCAAGTTTTTGAATTTGGCTACTGGTAAAATGGAAACCATGATGAGCCGAGTAAGATTAACCCCTTACTATTTTGTTGTGAACAATATGACCAAACTTGGCGGTATTTTGGCAACACTTTGCCCTCATGACAAAAAAAAGATTCATGGTATGGTGGATGCGATTATGGTCCCTTGTGTTACAAAAAATAAGGCAAAATGAAGCTATTTAATATTGATGGATGTGGATATTGTTCAATGGTAAGAAATGTGCTTGAGCAAATGGGTATTGATTATGAAAAGATAGATGTACCTTGGTCGCACTCTGAGCGGAGAGAAGTCTATGAGGTTTCAGGGCAAACTACCGTGCCTGTGTTAGTTGATGGTGATACCATTTTATCGGATGAATACGCAATCATTGATTATTTAAAGAGAAACTATCCAGTAAACTCTTGATTTCTAAAAAATAAAGGTAAAATATGGAATTATGGCAAAAACAACTTAGCCAAAGTGTGGTTAAGGTCAAAGACCTTCCTTTTATTCCTGATTCCGAAGAATACAGGAATAAACTGGAAGAGGTCAGAGAAAATTATCCCATTCGAATTAATTCCTATTTTCTTGAACAGATAAAAAGCCCAGATGATCCTTTGTGGAAACAAGTTGTTCCTACCCTTGCAGAGTTAGACGATTTTGATAGCGAGGAACTGATAACCGATCCGCTTAACGAAGAAGTTGATATGCCTGTTCCAGAACTTGTTCATCGATATCCAGATCGTGTTTTATTGATGATTAATAACCAATGCCCCATTGTTTGCCGTTTTTGTACGCGCAAACGTAAAATTGGATTTCCAGGAATAGTCACCCGAGAAACTTTAAGGCAAGGAATACAATATATTCGCGATCATTCGGAAATCAGGGATGTTATTATGTCAGGAGGCGATCCACTTCTGGTTCCTGATAAAGAGCTAGATAGGATTCTAAGTGAATTGCGATCCATTCCGCATTTGGAAATCATACGCATCGGTACTCGCGTTCCCGGTACCCTACCAGCAAGGATTACTGAAAATCTTTGCAACATATTGAAAAAATATCACCCATTATATTTCAATATTCATTTTAATCATCCTGCAGAGTTAACGCCCGAAGTGGAAAAAGCCTGCTCCAAGCTTGCTGATATTGGGATCCCGTTAGGCAGTCAAACTGTATTACTTAAAGGTGTCAACGATGACTCAGAAACGATGAAGGAATTGATGCAAAAATTATTAAAAAATCGCATTAAGCCTTACTATATTTATCAGGCAGATATGACAGAAGGTACTGACCATTTGCGCACATCGGTACAAAAAGGCCTCGAAATAATGAAAGACTTGATGGGATATACATCAGGCATGGCGGTTCCATACTATGTGATTGATGCTCCTGGTGGTGGAGGTAAAGTCCGACTGTTACCTAACAATGTTGTCGAGCATACGAATGATGAAGTGATAATCACCAATTATGAAGGCAAAGTATTTCGTTACAGTCAATCGGATAGGGGAAACGGGTCCTTAAAGGGAAGCTCTCAAGAATCCCTAAAGGATATTTGCCGATTACCTGTTTAGTAATTGCATTCGGAAATATGGTTTTATGTTTTCATTGACTTTACTTTTTGAATACTTAATTGGGTGTTTGAAAAATATTTTTAAAAATAAATCTAAACCTTTTCTATCAGAATATATTTCTCTGAGAAAAATTATTACGAAATAAAGAAATTTCCAGAAATAACAAGTGACAACCCGAGTATGGCTATTTTTAAAAAGGTCGTTGACAGCTAAGAGAACAACATACATCAAACCTCTAAATCCAAACTGTAGTTTCTTTGGACCTGAATTAAACTAGTACCTTAATCATAACCGACCAACTTGCAACCTGATTTGGTAAAATGGATAAGGTTCCAGCCTCCTCTAAAATCGCGATTCTGCGCAAGAGATTATAAGGTTTTAATTATTTGTAACTTGAAATTAAGATTGCTAACGGAAAGAAACATGTGCTAACTTGCTAGGCTATTAGGGAATAAGGAATGGTGTGTCAGTTGCTTAATTGATCTAGCGCTCCCTGAGTTCTTTTTCAATTTTCCAGTTTTTCTTCTGGTCACATGGAGATTTATATGCCGCAAGACCAACAATTAAAAAATGAAATTTTTGAACAAACAATAAAAAAGAACATCAAAAGGAAATCTGTTTTTGTTGACAAAGTAGAATTTGTCAACAATGTTCCTTTGTTTAGTTGGCTCGATATCAATCCAACGGAACTTTGCAACCGCAGATGTGTGTTTTGCCCACGGGCCGAAACTGAACTTTACCCAAACCAGAATTTGCATATTTCCCTGGATCTTTGCTCCAAAATAGCGGATGAACTCAGGAGTTTGCATTACACTGGCGGTGTAGCTCTTTCTGGCTATGGAGAACCCACGCTTCACCCCGATTTTATTGCGATGGCAAAAATTTTTGGGAAAGATATTCGTACTGAATTGATCACCAGTGGGGATTTTTTAACTCCACAATCTGTGGCAGACCTTTATAATGCAGGTATCTCTCAAATCTTGGTCAGCCTTTATGACGGTCCGCATCAACTGGACCATTTCCGCCAAATTTTTTCCGAAGCCAAGGTTCCAGAGTCCCATTATTTCCTACGGGACCGCTGGTATACCATGGATAATGATTACGGTGTCAAGCTAACCAACCGCGCTGGCACTGTTATAGAAGGTAACCAGACCGATGTGGAAGAAAACAGGCCCTGTTTTTATACTCATTATTCGATGTCCATCGATTGGAATGGTGATGTTCTCCTCTGCGTTCAAGACTGGAATAAAAAAATCAAGATGGGTAACTTAAACCATCAATCTTTAATAGAAGTCTGGACTTCCCCCAATTTCAATAAATATCGCAAGGTTCTTGGTAATGGAAAGAGAGCGCTGATGCCTTGTAAGAATTGTAATACTAATGGCACACTTCACGGAAAGGAACATCGAGAAGGTTGGCTGAATCATTATAAAAATGCAAAAAACTAAAATCCGTCAAGCACTCCTGATCTTTAGTATCCAATAGTTGCCTTCCTTTGTTCTGCCTGAAACTCGTTGTAACTTATTCTTAGTCATCCTATGTGAAACTCGATCAAAAATTTAAGTGGAACATATAATATAGAATTATGAAAAAGCTGGAATTTAACGACATACACACTCAAAAAAAACAAAAAAAACTTCGAGAGATGATGATAAAAACTGTTTCTCGGCTGGCTGAATTGAAAAATGACAATCCTGTTTTAGACTCCTGTCCTATTTGCCCTTCCACAAAAATCGAATTTTTTGTCAATGCTTACCAGTTTGATATTTCCAGTTGCCTTGATTGCGGACTCTTGTTTTGCAATCCCTACCCCACAAAGGAGCAAATTAACGCCTATTACAATAGTGAAATGAAATCTTTTGAAAATGAATTCTTTAGAGACTCCTTTGAAAAGCGAATTAATATTTTTCTTCCAAGGATTGAACTGATCCAAAAATACAAGTCTCACGGGAAGCTTTTGGATGTGGGTTCGGCCATTGGAATTTTCATCGAGGCTTTACACAGAGCCAGTTGCTCATTCGATCTGGCTTGTTGCGATATGAGCGAAGAAGCCTGCAGAGAACTGGGAGAAAGATACCCTGATGTTAAAATCCTCAACCAGGATTACCTGGATATGGATGTCGATAGCCAATTCGACGTGATCACATTATGGGATACAATCGAACATATCGTCGATTCAAAAGCCATGTTACAAAAAACACACCACCTCTTGAAAGACGATGGCATTTTTGTTTTTTCCACCCCCAACACCGACAGTTTTGAATGGATTTGCGCAAGAGAAAAGCATGTGCAAATTTTACCTCCAGGCCATGTCAATCTCATGAACTACAAGTGTATTGATATTCTTTTGCGAAATAATTCTTTCAGAATTGCCGAGGCCTTCACTCTCAATTCCTCCTTGGATATATCTTATGTTAAAAAAATTATTGAGAAAAATGAGGTGGATCGTAGCGCCATCGGAAATTTTCTGTGGCAGGAAGTTTTTGACCCGGATTTCGAACGGGTTCTGGAAGAATATCTGATGAATAAAAAGAAAGCTGGAAATATCGTCGTGGTCGCCAGGAAAATGTAAGCTTATGAACTATTATTTTCTCCCGCAAATACCTTATCTCCAATCAACTGTTACCTTGGCAAACTTCCCACCCACCACAAGTTCTTCATGGAAATCTGAATCTGTTTATGTTCACGCTACGTTTTCGACCGGAGCAGACTGGAAAGTTTTTTTCATTTTAGAACTTACTTCAGGAAGTACAGTTTCCCTCTGTGTGGAGGATTTGCCGGAGCGACCGACTAAAGATAGTGCCGTATTCTTTTTTATGTATCCTAAACGTTTGCCGGAGCGTTTGGACTTGCTTCCCATTGACCATTTCATGGAATCCGACCCTAACTGGCGTGGCAATATTCAGTTGAGTTCTAAGACAACTTCCGTGAGTTATCAAGGGGAATATCCAGGGTTTATGTTAAATATTTCCGGAGGGACGATACTTGTCTTCAACCCATTAATTCAAAGCTTTCCTGGAGTCATTACTAAACTAATAGTAGCGAACCTTGTTCGGGCTGCAGAAATAAAGGTTGGTCGATTGTTTGTTATATGTCAAATTTCAGGGAAAATAGAAAAAAAATTCGAAATAGAAACCAACATTTGTAATCTAATCGATTTATCGGGTTTGAAAAACGATCCTAAGGATCCCCTCTGTCTATACTCTCCTGATATGGCTGGAATACCAATATTTTTCAGCCATGATCCTTCTTATCGTTTAATGAGTCTTGAACACTCTTACCCCCCGCATGAATTCACGGTTTTTGGCGACAATGCCAAGCGACACGGTTTCATTAAAGAAGTTAAAACTCACTGGGTTAATAGCTTTGCAAAAAATGTATCCTCTTAAAAGATTTATTCAGTATCTTGCTAATTTACGCCCAAGCATTAAATTTCGTAATTTATTTGGGATTTTGCCTAAATATTACAACGAACCCCCTCTGGATTATTCTGTAAGTGATTTGTTTTTCTGGAGGTCTGATGAAATTTGGAGAACGCGTTTCGATTTACTCAATTTGCCATCAATTCTTTATCCTAATAAAAATATTTCTGATAGAGTAACCTTGGTTTTTTATGACCAACAAGGACATGAGTTTCTCCGGAAACAAATCACTATTCCCCCTTTTCAGACCAAAGCTATTCGGATTGAAGATATTCTTGAAGGCAACTCAGGGTTTGGCAGCATGGCGTGTTTTCATGAGGCATCTAAGAGCTCTATGTCTGCTCCCTCCCAAACCTGCATTGTGGAACGTGGCTTTACTGCGTATCGAAGGGTAACAGATGAGATTCCTCTATGGAGTTATGTTCACGGAGCAGCCTATGTACTTGCTAAACCACCTGACCATGAAGAAGTTCAAACTACCCGCAGGAATCTTGATAGGAAAATTCTTTATCAACCTCAACTTTCATTCTCTGATTGTGATGGCTTCGACCTAATTTATATTAACCCGAATAATTCTGATTTAGCTGTAAAAGTTCGTTTGTTTGATAACACCTTACAAGTGATACGAGAAGAATCAGAAGTGATACCTCCTAGAGGCGTTAAATACTTTTCCTTGGATAACAAGGATCGTACCATTTATCGAGTGGAGAATGAAAGCTGTGCGTACATGTTGCGCCCTTTTTTGCTGAAGTACTACGAAACACATTTTGACATTTTTCATAGTTAAAATATTCAGTGTATGACAGAGATTATCTATTCTTCAAAAATTTCTTCCACCGTGTTAGGTCTTGGTCAAAGAAAAAATAGTCTTTGGGTATGCTTACTAGAGAAGGGTTGCTGAGTTTTTCGACCAACATGGCACTGTTTTTAACTTCTTTTAGACGGGGCAGGCCGTATAGTGGATTCAGGTTCAAAGCGTTCACAGAACTTGGAATAATTACGGGTACTCCCAACCATGCCGCTTCCACACAAATACTAGAAGGGTTAGGGCAATACACGACATCTACACTGGGCCAGAGGGAATCCAGGCTTTCGTTGGAAAGGGTATAGGAAAAGGGCAGATCATAATTCTTCAAAAAATCATTTAGAGGAAACGCAGGATGAGGTTTAATAATGACCTTGGCGTATTTATCTAACCCACTTTTCTGTGCCGCCTCAACCAGCATTTCAAAATGTGCCGGAGTTTCTTGGTTTGTCATGCCCGAGGCGACTAGCAAAATACGTCCTGTCTGTGGCAAATCTTTTTTTTCACTTCCAAAACGTCCCATCAAATGTAAGTATCGCAGCGCTTCAACCGGCAATAGCTTTTCTTGAGGGTAGCCTGATTCCTTAAACAAATTCAAACAGGAAGAGATTCCTATCGCCCAAAGATCTGGGCAGGGAAGGGAAAGCGAATCGGCATTTTCATGGGTTCTTGAATCAGATAGTATGCACAGATCCAGAGGACGGAAAGAAGAATGAATAAAACTTAATATGGTCATTTTTTTTTGATGTCTCCTCCATGCGGAAATTAGGCCTAGTTCCCAGCCTTGATTTTCACTGGGGAACATTCCAAAGGTGCCTGAAGGCAAAGTCAAAACCATGGAATCGAACAAAGCGATCCGCAAGGCTTCATCTCGAGCCAAGGATCCGAAAAAGGAAGTATCCCAGTCGGTTTTGAAAAAGGGAAAAAAGTTTAATTGAGAACCGGGTAAAACGAAGTTTTTTTGTAGTTTTTTCAGTTGTTTTCCTTTTTTGTAAACCTTCGAATATAGCCGAATTGCGAGCAACAAAGATTTGGGACTCAGAAACTCTTCCAGCAAATGGTGTTTATATTTTTCTGGTTGGGTTTCATTGCACACATCGCGGAGCCTTACAGTCTCTTGGAAGTCAATCTCATTTTGTTTAAAGTAAAACCACACCCAACGAATTCGAAATGGGAGTTTGTCCAACAGGGAATGCAAATCCCCCCAATACCGGGAAAAAAATCGTCCTTGCTCAGTTTTTTCTCTATTAATGTTGGGAAAATAGGTGACCATAGTTATTTCGGTCATTTCTTTTTCTGGTGTTATGTGTACACTTGAAACATGCCGAAAACGTGTCCACGCTCTATGAATAAACCAAACACATGCTTGAATTAAATAAGGCAATTTTGAAAATAGATAATTTAAGCTGAAGTGAAAGGTTTTCTTTGAAGAGGACGGGACTTTTTTGTATGGATGCCCCATTTCAGCACACCATTGGTTTAATACTTGACCTAGAGCCGAATCGTTTCCATTAAAAATAATTCCTCGACAGTCATAATGTTGGTAGAGTTTTTCTAAGGTATGTAGCTTGAATACTGCGTATATGGCCGGGCATTTGTAAGGCGATTTTTCACCCATCAAAGTCATCCACCAGAAAGAAAGGCCTTCAAAAATCTTCAGATGTTCTGTAACGGTTTTGCCATCGATTTGGATTTGGCTAACCTCATAGGCCCAAGCTAAAAATTTCTTCTTTATCTCAAGCACTTGATCATCGGCTTGGGTAGGCAGAGATATCTGGTCGGAGGGTACTGTGATTTTATCCCAGTTGACAGTAATTTTTGAGTCAGTATTCCAATGGGAATTTCCTTCAAGTACAACCAGCATTGATGAGGAAGTTGTTATTTTATCTTCCGAATCGTTCATGAAAATAGTGCCGAGTTCTTTGAGTAAAAAAATATGCAGATAAAGAGTTTCTGAGTAGAACCCTAATTATTATTGGTTTTGGACGCTTATTAGTTGTTCGTCAGCTATCTCAAAAAGTATAAACGGTCTCCGGGAAGAAAAAATAAAAAATAGGGAGATAAACCCCATCGTCAGGTCTCGAATTTATGTTAAAGTGTCCTCGAAAAAAATTAACACTTTGTTTTAACATGAGAGTTTCAATATTCCAAATAGTTGTTATATCTACCAATAAGATAGTCATATTGATGTTTGTTGGCATATAAATTGGCCATTAGCCAGGCACTTAATAAATTGGGACATTTCTTTGATGAAAAAATGCAAGAAAAAAAGCAGACCATGAATCAGGATATTACAATTGAAAATACGGAAACATGGAAATTAATTGACAAATACCAATACGAAACAGGAAAAGAGTTATTGGATGACCTAGGCTCCAAGGGCTATCGAATGAGCGATTGGATTATAGATATCGTTGACCGTCCCTCCTTTCAAATCGGTCAATACAGTTGGCCAGTCAAATTGTCAAGGGTGAAGGTTGAGGCTCTCGGGTATTCGGAGCCGGCAAAACTCCAACAAATATATAATTCTTTTATGCAATTGGGTTTTTCTTGTGTTCCACCGGATGTTGCTTTGGTATCCAGATTTTTTTACGATGAACAGCCAACAGGAGAATGGTTAAGAATTGCTGTTCCAATGGGTTCTATGATTGATAGTGACGATGTGGCGCATCTTCCAAAATTAGGAAAAGCCTTGGGAGCATTTTTTGTAGAAACATACTGGGCCAACCCAGATATTATTTTCTATCCTCATAATGAATTCGTTATTGTAAAGCCATAATTTAAAACTTCGTTTTTATTTGAGAGAAAAATTTATGTCACCCGTATTATTCAATCCTTTGAAGATAAATGAGCTAACGTTAGCCAATCGGGTGGTTGTTGCGCCTATGTGTCAGTATTCTGCGTTGGAAGGAAATGCTACTGACTGGCATCTTGGGCACTTGCTTCAGCTCGCTATTTCTGGAGCCGGATTGCTGATGTTAGAAGCAACCGCTGTAAACTCTATAGGGAAAATTACTCATAACGATTTATCTCTATACACAGATGACAATGAAAGGTCATTGAATAAAGTCCTTACATCTCTAAGAAAATATAGCGACATTCCTATCGGTATTCAAATTTCCCATTCGGGTCGTAAAGGGTCAGCAAAACTTCCATGGGTTGGGCCAAATATTTCTCTTAATATTTCTGATGGTGGATGGCAGACAGTAAGTCCGTCTGCTATTTCTAGAACAGATGGATGGCCAGAGCCAAAACAGCTTACAGTTAATCAAATAGAAGAATTAAGGAATGACTTTAAGAATACCACTATAAGGGCTCGGCGCCTAAATTTTGATTGTATAGAATTACATATGGCGCATGGCTACCTACTTCATCAATTTATTTCTCCAATATCGAATCATCGCACCGATGCTTATGGGGGGGGCTTGCAGAACAGGTGTCGGCTCCCTTTAGAAATTGGAAAGGAGATGCGGGATGTTTGGCCTAAAGATAAAATACTTGGGGCGAGGGTAACTGGAAAAGATTGGTTAGAAGGAGGATGGTCGATAGAAGATTGTGTTTTTCTTGTTGAGGAATTGAAATGTATCGGTTTTGACTATGTTTGTGTCTCAAGTGGTGGGATTCTTCCAATAACTAACCTTGAATTCAAGCCCGGCTATCAAGTCCATCTTGCTCGAGAGATTAAACAAAGGACAGGAATGATTACCAGGACAGCTGGGATGATTACCACTACCGAACAAGCTACAGAAATAATAGATTCAGGGTCAGCGGACCTTGTTGCTTTGGGTAAAGAAATTGTAAGAAATCCGCGTTGGGTGTTTGAGGCGGCCAAAAACCTTGGAGCCTCAGTAAGATGCCCACAACAATATGAACGTTGTATGAATGCTTGATTAATATTTTTTAGGAGCTTTCTTTTAATTTGTTAAAAGGTAACTTTTGAAACATCGATTAGTTCATTTTTCCATTTCAACAGCCAATCCTCTCTGGTAAGGCAAAACCCTTCATTAAATTTTTTGACGACTTGCTGCCTTGCTGGATCAAGCCACTACTCCATGGAATTGTTAATTATATTATCCAATTTAGAGGCGGCGGATTCTGGGGTATCGTGAAGAATTCCAACCTGGCGTAATTCATAAAAATCGTAAAGTTTTCAACTAAGAAACATTTAAGGAATTTAAATTTTTTTCTGATACAATAAGATAATAAGGTTGTATAAAGAATTATTAATGACTAGATAAAGAATTTATTGACTCAAAATTTTTGTTTCCCAAGGTCTCATTATGAAATTGGTACGTTATTATTTTGGCTAAATTAGTTTACCCAGACAGTACACCTTAAACTGTTATTAATTTTAAAATCACCCACTCTAACTAGTGTCTTTTAAGCGGAACGCGTTTAATTTTTCCATCCATCTATTAAGGCAAGGCCTGAAAATTGCCGGCAACACTGGGTTACAGATATCTTCCGCCCTGATTGAAGGATTGAACCCTATTACTTCTATTAAAACAAAAAGGGGCACATTTCAATTTTTTTGTCCAGGTCGTTTACCTTTAAATCGGGCAAAAACTCTATTAACAAAAGAACCAGAGACTATTGAATGGATTGATGGTTTTGAGGAAAATTCTGTTTTTTGGGATATAGGAGCTAACGTTGGGGTTTACTCTTTATACGCGGGATTAAAAAAGGGAGTTGTGGTTCTGTCTTTCGAACCCGCATCTTTTAATTATTACGTGTTGAACCGAAATATCCAAATCAACCAAATGGAAAATAAAATATTTGCCCTAGCTATTGCGTTCAATAACTTAACGCTACTTGATTATTTCCATATGAGAAGTACAGAATTTGGATCTGCGCTTCACAGTTTCTCTAAGGCCACTGATTGGCAGGGAAAGTCTTTTTCGTCTGAATTTAAACAGGGGATGATAGGATTCACGATTGATGAGTTTATCTTAAGGTTTCAGCCGCAATTCCCCTCACATATAAAAATAGATGTGGATGGAATAGAACATAAAGTTGTAGAGGGTGGTCGGAACACTCTTGCAGATGAGCGTTTAAAATCCATTCTTATAGAATTAGATGATAATCAACCTGAAATTACTAAACCTGTAATATCAACTATCCAACAAGCTGGATTAAAGTTAAAAACCAAAAAGCATGCTTCAATGTTTGATAACTCTGAATTTTCTTCTGTATTTAATTATATTTTTTTACGTTCCTGATTGTACCTTAAAATCAGGTTTTTTTTAGGCAGTCAGCGTTTTGATAAATGTTTTAAGCAGGGGGCTCTTTTTTTAACATTGATCTGCTTCCTATACCTAAAAATTTTTTAAAGGTTAAGAAATGTTGCTGCCAAAATTATTAGTGTTGGGAAGTAAGTATGGTTTGGATGTGTATTGATATATCAATTAGATTTTCTGCTGTGAGTTGATGAGTTAATGTTGTTTAATTCATACGAGTTTATTTTTGTATTTTTCCTGCCGATTCTTTTGGGTTCGATCATTGTTAATTTCTTGTCTGGAACACATTTGGCCAGCTTCTTAAATGTTTCGGGTTATAGAAAAAAGTTAACTTTATTATCAGGTGTGACATTTAATTTATTACTTTTAGGTTATTTTAAATACGCTGATTTTTTTATTAACAGCGTTAACCATTCTATTGATTCAAATTTTAATCTTTTACATTTAGCTCTTCCTTCTGAAGACCAGCTTCCAAATCTTTTTCTAAAAGAACCATTTTAGGATTGTTTGCCATTTGATTAGATTTTTTTAAGAAAATAATAGCTGGCTTTTTTTAGATCAGAAAGGAAGGAGTTTCTGCTTCCAGCTTTCAAGTTGAATGACAATATCATTGAAGTCAGACCGTTATACATTAAAATGTTGGAATACTTAATTTTTGGATCTTGTTTTGGTAAGGAGATGCTTATAAAATAAAAAGAAAAAAATTATTAAAATACATAAAAGATGACCTGTCCCAATATGAAACAGCGTATTTTTATTTGATTCAATTTTATTAATAAAATAGATTTTTATAGTTCATTTTAAATACAGACCAAATCGTGACCCAAAACAACCCAAATATATTAATCATAACTATACCAATTAGGCCTATTCCTACTGATTTTCCGCCTATAGGAAGTTTGTCTGTCATCACGGCCTTAAAAAAGGCGGGATTTAATAAAACTGAATTTTACGACATCGATTTTCTACGCCCTTCTTTCCCCATTGCTTTAGATTATATTGAAAATAAAAACCCCGATATTATTGGAGTCAGTGCAGTAGTTTCTACAGCCTACAAATATACCAAGAAACTAACGTTGGAATTAAAAAAGAGACTTCCTAAAACAATTATTTTTATGGGAGGTAATTTAGGAGCATCAGCTGAAATTGTATTAAAAAAGACAGGTGTTGATTTTATTTGTACTAGTGAAGGAGAGAGAGCAGTTGTCGATTTTGCAAATCGTTGGTTGGTAGCTGAATCCAAAGAATGTTTTAAGGATGTTAATGGATTGGCCTTTTTAGATAAAGCAAACGATTTGGTTGTAACCCCTTTTCAGGAAACAATAAAACCTGAAGAAGTCTATGATATTGACTGGTCTTTAATGGGCACTGGGGAAAAGAAAGAGTTCTTTTTTCCTATAAAAGAAGTTGCCCCGTTAATGTCAAGTTCCTTTCTTCGCGATAGGAGAATTTCTGAGCCTCATAGGCAGGGTAAAAGGATTGCTCATCTTGCAGCAAGTAAGGGTTGTGTGGCGCGTTGCACCTTTTGCCATCGTTGGGATAAAGGGATAAGATATATTCCGGTTCCCATTTTGATGAAACGCTTAGACTTCTTTATAAAAAATTACAATGTTGGCGTCGTTAATTTTTCTGATGAAAATTTTGGTACTGATAGAAAATGGCTCAATTTATTTATTCAAGAAGTTGCAAAGCGCGATATTCTTTGGCGAGTTGCTGGAATGCGGGTTAATACTATTAACCCAGAATCAATAAAAAAAATGAAAGAAGCAGGTTGTTTCAGTATCTATTATGGAATGGAAAGTGGTAGCCAAAAAATTCTCGACGTTATGGAAAAAGTTACCAAGGTCGAACAAAACTATAATGCTTTAAAATGGATGGCGGAAAACAACCTTTACACTATTGTCCAGCTTATAATTGGAATGCCTGGGGAAACTCCGGAAACAATCGAGGAAACATGTCAATTTGTTTCTTTTTTTGTTGAGCAATCTCCCAAAACAGACCCGAATTCTCTAAGCATTAATTTTGCCCAAGCCCTTCCAGGTACACCTTTGTATGAAATTGCTCGTCATAAAGGTGATATTGGAAGTTCCTTGGAAGATGAAGAAAAGTATTTAATCAAAATATCTGATAGGGATGCGCGAGATGGAGAAACTTATCTCAATTTCACGGATTATCCGCGGCTTTTACTTGAAAAATGGAATTTCGATATTGCAAATAGGGCAAGGCAAGCTTATGTGAAAAAATGGGGTTTTGATAATTACTATAAGGTAATTTTAAATTCTCACAGGTATTATGATTTAGAAAAAATTGCTGTAGGGAGCCAAACTAATGATTCTGGTTATTTTGCGGATCCAGCTAGGCAGAAGGAGGCGCCAATTATTAATGCTGGCTTGCCGAAGCCACAGGCAAGCAGTGATTCTGCAGATTCTTCTAATGTTAATAAGGAAAAGGTTAGGATAGAAAAAGGGGAAATCCCCTCCATATGGTCTCTGCTTCGGCAAAAATCAATTGGGTCTTTGGCTACATTTTACCCGAAGTTTTTCTGGAAGTATAAATATTTAACTTTGGTTTTTGTTTTTTGCAACTGCATTAGAAAGTATGGTGTCATTTTTTCCCTGAAATTAATTTGTGAATATATAAGTTGGTGGCTATTGGATTTATTTAAGAATGGGAATGAGAAATTCCTTCCAGAATATATTTCCCTAAGAAAAATTTTAAGAAAAAAGATTTTCCCAGTTATAAAAAGTGACAATCCTAGTATGGCTATTTTTCGAAAAGGCCGCTGATAGCTGAGAAAAAAAGAAGAGTTTGGATCGTAGAAGATTTGCTTTAATTTTCGAGTAGTATAAAATCAGGTAATGTGTATTGAGTAATAAAAAGATTGAGTTGAAGAGTCTGGATGCGATAATTTTTGATTTTGATGGGGTGCTGACGGATAATCGTGTTTATGTCGACCAGCATGGGACAGAGTTAGTTAGTTGCTGTAGAGGTGATGGCTTAGCTTTTGAAGCTTTAAGGGAGATAGGCATGCCTGTATATATATTATCAACAGAAAAGAATCTGATCGTTTCACAAAGGGCAAAAAAACTCAAGGTTCCTGTTCTTCAGGGTGTCATGGATAAGGCAGACGCATTGACTGACTTAGTGGGAAAGCAGAGCTATGAATTTGGAAACCTACTTTATGTGGGCAACGATTTGAACGATTTTCATGCTATGGCCTTGTGTGGTTATTCGGCGTGCCCTGCTGACAGTCATGTTCGAATAAAGGATTTAGCAACGGTGACTTTGAAAACAAATGGTGGTGCGGGTGTCGCCAGGGAATTGTTGGAGGATATTTTGAGACTAGATTTGATTGAAATTTTATTTTCGAGTTCGAAGTGATAAGACCAATTATCATCGGAGAAATTGGCTGTAATCATAAAGGTGATTTAGAAATTGCTAAAGAGATGATATTGGTGGCCAAGCAATTTTGTAATGCAGATTTTGTTAAGTTCCAAAAAAGAAATCCCAAAGAAAGTTTGCCTGAAAAAGAGTATAACGCACCCCATCCGACCAAAGAAAATTCATATGGAGAAAGCTATGGTGAGCATAGGGAGTTTCTTGAGTTTAGCCGTGATCAGCATCAGGAGCTAAAAGAACTTTGCGATAGTATTGGTATTGGATATTCTTGCTCTGTCTGGGACATAACTTCAGCTAAAGACATCATTTCTCTGAACCCAGCCATGATTAAGGTTCCATCCGCATGTAACTCTAACCAGAAGATATTGGGTTATTTGTGTGACCATTTCCCCGGGGAGATCCACATTTCCATGGGCATGACTAACCGTCAGGAAGAAGAAAGTATTGTAGACTTTCTCAAGAAGAATAACCGGCATAAAGACGCGATTTTATATGCCTGCACTTCGGGCTACCCAGTTCCACCCGAAGATGTCTGTCTGTTAGAGATCACACGCCTAAAAAACACCTATGAAAAATACGTTAAGGGGATAGGTTTTTCAGGGCATCATACTGGAGTAGCTATCGATGTTGCAGCTTACGTGTTAGGAGCCCAGTGGATTGAGCGCCACTTCACTCTTGACAGAGCTTGGAAGGGAACGGATCATGCGGCCTCTCTCGAGCCTGAAGGTTTGAGGAGGGTAGCTCGAGATACAAAGGTTGTTCAGAGAGCCCTGACTTTTAAAGAGCAGGAAATTCTGGAAATCGAAGAGGCCCAACGAAAAAAACTTAAAAAGATATATTTTGAATATTAATTATATGAAAGCCCCAACTACCAACTCTAATAATGAGGATGTTAAAGTTGCACGGCGTGCCCTTGCGGGTATTTTGGCTATTTCTCAAATTACACTCATCTCCTTTCCTTGAAACTCAGATTATGGAAATAATCTGACTCTATTCTTTCCTACAATTATGGGTCTTTCTAAAATCAAACCAAAAGGTTTTTACTATAGGAAATCAACGTTTAAAAGATTGGTTTGTTTTAAAGTTTGGAAAAGGAGTATTAACTAATGAAAAGGTTGCTGGTTTCGACGGCGTTGGAAGAAACTTGGCGTGATGATGAGCCCGTCCTGTTTCTTGGCGAATGGTGCCGACGGTACTCTCGCAAAGATCGTTGGTCAAAAATGGATGCAGAGGTACTGCCCTATCACTGGGATGACCGCAAAAAGTTTTATGCCGATTACCAGTATTTGCAAGAGTTCTATGAAAGATTGTTGAGGGATTTGTCGGCCCAACTCAACCAGATTCATGGGGTAAATCATAGTTTGCGATACTGGCGAATATTGATTGGGCCGTGGTTGGGGATTTTTACGCCAACTTTGTTTGATCGATGGACATCTATTCAGTTCGCAAACAGTAATTATGACCTGTCGGGTACAGTCATACTTGCTGGCCAAGACGAATCCCTGATTCCTAAAGATATGGATGACTTCCTGCATTTATTTACAGGCGACGAGTTTAACCACCACCTCTATGGCGTTATCCTGCAAAAATATACTAAAGTGCCCTGTATAGATGTGCTGCGTGTGGATGAAGAGAGTGTTTCTATAGAGATTCCAAAAACCACTTGGAAGAGAAATATCAAGAAAACCTTATTTTCCTATTATTCGCGGTTCTTAAGAATGCTGACAGGAGATCAGGATGCTTTCATATTTACCTCCTATTTAAAACCATGGGATGAATTAAAGTTGTGCCAACGTTTTGGCCAGGTTCCGCAAATTTGGAGTTTAGTACCAACCATTCGAGTTTCTGTTGATAAAAGCCAGCGACAATGGGTGGTTGATGGGAAATCTGGTTCTGATTTTGAAGTTTTCGCCCGTAGCTTGATCCCTAAGCAGATACCGACTGCTTACCTGGAAGGTTATGACCAACTTATTGAACAAGTCATGAGTTCACCTTGGCCTAGGCAACCAAAATTGATCTGGACGAGTAATTCGCATATTCCGCATGATGTTTTTAAAGCTTGGACGGCCGAAAAAGTAGAATGCGGTTCGCCACTGGTTATTGGACAACATGGCGGACATTACGGCATAGGTCGTTGGTCATTTCTTGAGGATCATGAAGTGGCTATTAGCGATTGCTATTTAAGCTGGGGTTGGTCGGAACCAGATCAACCTAAAGTCAAGCCCGTGGGTCAATTGAAGGGGAAAAGACCATTGGGAGTTCGACACGCAGAACAAGCAGGAGCACTACTTGTGATTACCATGCATAGTAGGTATGGTTATCCGATACGTAGCGTGATTATTGCGAGGCAATACTTGGATTACCTTGATGATCAATATGTTTTTGTTGAAAGCTTGCCCGTTCACATTCGTAAAGCATTGACGGTTCGGTTAACCGCACACGATTATGGCTGGGATCAGTTAGCACGCTGGCAAGATAACTTTCCTGAAGCATGCTTGGATAAAGGCAGGTCCAACATCGATGACCTGATACGCAAGAGTCGGCTATGCATCTCGACCTACAACGCCACTAGCTTTTTAGAAGCGTTTGCCATGAATGTGCCCACAGTCATTTACTGGAACCCAAGTCACTGGGAGCTGCGTGATTCAGCTATTCCCTATTTCGAGGACCTCAAGCGCGTGGGAATATTCCATGAGACATCTGGATCTGCGGCTCGGCATGTGAGCACCATCTGGGATGATGTAGATGCGTGGTGGACAAGCCCAGCAGTACAGAAAGTTTTAAAGTGTTTCAAAGAACGTTATTGCTATGAGGATAATATGCTCGGCCGATTGGAAGTTACCTTGCGGTCGGTGATGGCTAGGAGTAAAGACCTGTCTTCCTAAAATCTACCATTAATTTTAAAGCGGACTTTTTAGAGTTACAGGAAAAACGGGCTTACGAGATTATTCTGGGAGTCCGTTCACTCTGATGTGAACAACTTTCATGTTAATTAATTGCGAGGCACCGTTGATAGTCTGAAAGGGCTTTTCTTCTGTTTTAATTGTCCAGGTTCTCATCGGGTCATTTCGTTTTGGAATAGCAAATGGCATATCAAAAGGGTGCCAAGACCAAGATAAATTGTAACCGCTTTGCTCTAAAATATAATCCACTGTTTTACAAGAAAAAATATTCCACCCCAATTCCCAGTCGGAGGCCGCACTTTCTGATCGTCGGTATCTAGTAATGACGTCTATCGGCTCTTCATTGAACGGTGAACAAATTAAAATTGAAGCATTTTTGCGAGCGCAGGAAAGAAAATTTTCCAAAGGTAACCTCAAGTCATCAAAAATTTGAACAGTACCACAACAAACCACCACGTCAAACCTTCTTTGTAAAAAGTATTTAGTATCTAATGCAGAGCCAATTCTGAATTCGACATCAGGAACTTGTTTACGGGCTTGATTAATAAGTGTATTCAAAACATCGATTCCTTCAAAATAATTAAATCCCGGAAGATTATTCTTGAAATACAAAAGTAATTCTCCAGTAGCGCAACCGACATCCAGTAATGAAGCCGACTTTGTGTGCTGGGCTTTTCTGATCAAATTGCCTAACAATTTGAATGCTTCTTTTGGCTCCAATGACGACCTATTTTTGTCTAAATAAACGGCCTCATCAGCAATTCGTTTTCCATCAGGAAACATAAATTTAAAACTCTCTTTTAATGTATTTAATATATAAAAATATTAATTATCTATTCCTTTGATGACATATTCTCTACCCCATTGATCCGCATACTTTCGAGTTGCAATGTCAAGTGCTTTGAAACGGTCCCATCCCTGATCGATTCCTTCCAAATACCAACTTATATAATTTCCTATTCTAATATTAGCTTTACCATCACGGAAAGGGTCCAGTTTTTCGAGAATTGGTGATGCATCTCCCAGGTAAGGGTTAGTTTCAGAGTTTTCTGCATATTCTAAAACTGCTTGTTTTAGGGATTCTGGATTATAAAAGACGCACCGTTTAGGACCAAGCGAATGGAGAGTACAATAAGGTTTTTGATTACTTTCATCCAGTCGCTCATAGTCAAGATAAAATACTCTTGCTCCTTTTAAGGCAGCGACAAACACAGACGAAATATTTCCAATACCAACTGAAAAATCAGAAATTCTTCCTGCGTCCGCAGGTGAGGCATCTGAATCAAGGCTATAAATCCGGCTCGTTTTGATGGCTTTACCTGTAAGTCTAGATTGGTCGACTCCTGCCCTTTCAATCCAGTTCCCTTCCTTACATTTAATTAGCAATCCGAGAGCAGGGTCATCTATCAGCCATCGCAAGAAAAACCCAAAAAACTCAGGAGACTCTACAGAACTGTCAAATAAAGAGATAATATAACGAACTCCACCTTTTTTCATTCTAATCGCGGCCTCTTCCGCTTTTTTAAAAGCAGTTTTTTTATATGATTCAGTGGCCATGCTGCCAACAATCAATAGATGCTTTGAAACCGAACCCGAATCAAGGATAATTTTAGCATCATGTAATCCCCATATAAAGAAAACATCATGGGAACGGCCCACCTCGCAAATTCCACTAAATGAAGACCAATGCGTTCCCATTCGAACTCCTCCGGCAAAATGGGCAGCCAGGGATACAATATCTAACCCCGCTTCATCATGATGAAATACACCCTTTAAGTTAAGAAGTTTGTATGTTGAAGCCAAATTAGTAGATTGTGTAATATACCAGCTTAATTGAGATAAAATCCGTCGTTGAGAACCTTTGTTCCAAAAATTTTTAATAGCAAGAAATATCACCAAATTTAAATCCCGAATCAGTTGGAAGAACTCCCTTTTTCTTCTTCCGCAATAAAGCTCTGGATAATCTCCCACCCTCCGTGGATTTAGAGCCACAGACTGAATGCCAAGTGATTTTACTTTCTTTACAATTGATAATCTTGGCTGAACATCAACTCTGTCATATAAATAAACAACACGGGAACCTGATATATTTGTATTCCGCCACCAAAATAAATCATCCAGACGCCCGTTATCATTTTCCCGGACTCCCCAAGCTGCTCCAGTACCAAATCGAAACTGTTCAGTTTCAGCTTGAGGTCTTTTTGAAGGTTGTATGATCCCAGATATCCACTCAAAAAATCCTTGAAAAACAAGAAACATGGATCCAAGATGGCGTAAGAAGTTTTTAGCCTCAAAAGGTTTTTGCAGTATGTTTGATGGAACCCCAGTATTGATTTTCCATTGTTTCGCAAGATTGGTGAAGGAAGAAAAAATGGCCACACTTTCGATTGAAAGGCCGGTCCGGCTTGTTTCTAAACTTGCTACATTACAAACATTCATCAATTCGGATAACGATAACTCCCATGACTTCCTAATATTAAGGGTCAATAAATCAATAAAATCAGAAGTTTTTCCCTTAAAAAGAGGCTCGATTACTTTTCTAATCTTATGGGAATTTTTTTTGCTGACAATTGCGAGCTGGGCAAAGTTTCTAAATACCTTGCAATGCGGAGTATCGATAAGTAAAGGGTTTCTAATTTTTTCTGGTTCGGCCTGAAAAATTCGCAACAGAGTAAAATATTTTGCCATCTTCGAACCCCATCGAGTCTCCCTGTAATAAAAGACTTTAACAGCACCGGACTTTCTCGGTAATTGCAATACAGAAAAAATACTTAATAAGTTTAACTCATGAAAAAATACTAATTCTATTGAAGTCTTATCCATTGAAAGTAAATTTTTTAAGTGGGGCTCAAGAAACTATTAAGAAAATAACGGTGAGTAACTGAAGGTTTTAGATTACCTGACTAGACTTACACATTTTCAAATAACTTCATTACAAAAACAACGAACTAAAAATTTAAATTATTTAAACCACAATTTTTTTAGCGTGAGGCTTTAATAATCCACATCATGTTTTGACGCTACCATGGTTATTTCCGATATCCCTTCAAATTCAGCAATACGTTTGGTAAATTCCTTTGGATCCTTCTTTTTATGCATTAGAATATCAAAGGTCAACCGGGTTGTTTTATTATCACCAGACGGTTCTATATGAAGCAGGTTTGCGGATTTTGAAAACTCGTTAATCACCTTGCTATAATTAGGCTGACCTTCCCCGGTTTGAGTCCTGAAACATAGAATGAATTCGCTTTTATACAAAGATCCATAATTAGTAAAATGTAAGATTAAGGCTGCAATAGCTACTATAGTAGTACCTGAAATTGCAAGAAAATAGCTTGACGTCCCTGCTGCCATTCCTGAAGCCAAAGCTAAAAACACATAAGCCGTATCTTTTGTATCCTTTATAACTGTGCGAAACCTAATAATTGTTAAAGCTCCAACCAAGGCAAAAGCCCGGGCCAAATTATTACCAATTACCATCATCACCATTGATACAATTAGCGCCACAAACACAATGGTCAGCATAAAAGACTGTGAATAACTTAGTCCCTTATGGGTTATTTTATATATATAACTAATAAAAAGCCCTAAAATGAAGGCCAATAGCATATTAATAAGAATATCCGCTGGACCATAGACAAAGGCCATTGCCTCCGATTTTAGAAAACCCTGAACATCATCCATATATGCACCTCGTCTGATGATTTAAGACAAATCCACTGCGAGACCTGTCTTTTTCATTCCCTGAACAAATTTTGAAATTGATAAACGCCTCAAATTATGTGCCTGTAAAATCCGATGAAACCAAGCGGGTACCCTTCTGTGAAACTTCACCTCCATAATGGTATAGCCTGCTAAGCAATATAACCAATTTCCCTCCGTCGACTTAAATAAAGAATCCCCCCTCAATGCCATAAGGTTACTGTCAATTGTGACACGAAAATTCATATCGTATGGACTTATAAAGGGCCGACGAATATAATCAACAAGCACGGTGGGTTTCAACATTTTTCGAGTCGCCTCAAAAAAAAATTGTTCTACAAGATCTACTTCAGGAAAAATATTACATAAATCGTAACGCAATGAGGAGTCACAAAAGTAATTCATGTGATCGTAGTCAATTTTAATTCGATGTTTATGTATTCGATCCCCGTTTCTATTTTTTTCCTCCAGAAAAATTGGCAAACCTTTCTCAAATTTCTTTCCATAAGTACGTAAGCGAAACTTATTCCTTTTTTGTAACCCATCTATCTTTTCATAAAAATTTGTGGCAGCGTCATTTTCAAAATAGAGAGAACGTATGTAATATGCATTTCCTAATTCTTTATGCACATGACCGTCATAACTCATGAACTGCGAAATTTCTGACTCAATCGCTTCCCTTTGATCTAAATTTAGCAGATATTTAAATTCATATCTGTAAAAATCTTCTGTTTGAGGTGTCACGTGAAAATCCAATTTTAAATTCGAACAAGATTCGCTTCAAAGTAAAAAATCATAAAACTCTAATAATATTTTAAAAATATTTTTAAGATGGGTGTATTTTATTGAATAATTCCACGTATGCTTCCTTTGCTCTTAAGTTTCCACTTGTCTAACATATTCATACATGCAAAGTCATATCCGTTCAAATGGGCCTGATCACTAGAGGAATCATCGCTAGCGCGGTCTACCAATACCTGTGGACTCAGGTTAGCTATCATAGGATTAATCGAACTATCAATTACTCTAATATTAGAATTTTTATCTGCCGAGAATCGGTTATTAGAAGAAATAAATATTGATTTGTCAGCAATTGCTGATCCTCCAGTACCATAACGCCAGTTTTTTACGGAGGCATTGATTTGAGTTTTATTATTTTCAAATAGACTATTGATTAAGCAGGAAATTGATGCATCTTTAGACTCCACACCAATACTATTTTTATTTATTCGTGTGTTGTAAATCATGGCGCGACTATCTTCGCCCACTGAAACACCTTTATCTCCAGAACTAGAAAGTTCCGAATCTGTGATTAGAACTTCTGATGACATAAGGTCAATCGCATCGTTCCCGGAATTCAAAAATTGACAGTTTCTGACGGTCGCATTGGAAATATCTAAATCTAAAGCATCTGCAAATGCATCTATAAATACGCTGTCTTCAATAATTATATTCTTACTGTAAATCACGTGCATCATATCGTCGACAGCTGTATTTTTTCTCATCGTCAAATTTTTAAAATGAATTCCTTGCGATTCATGAATCGATAACATAGCGCTATAAAAAATATTGTCTATTTTTCCCTCTCCCCCATCTTCCATTTGGATATTAAAAACCCTAGAGCCTGTTGTTTTGGGCCCATGAAAAGCCAGAACGCCCCAGTTCTGGCCCAGGACCGCCGATTTCACCACCACTGGAGCCGAAACCGTACCCGCGATGTTGACTCGGTTTTTAAAAACCAGACTGGCTCCCGGTTTCATCAATATTCTGGTTCCTGGCAAAATTTTTATCGGCCGCGATATGATCCGAACTTCATCAATTGTCTTTTCACCCGACCACACGATTTCCTGCAAAGGGATATCAACCACAGGCCGGTTCCAGCGGGACGGTGTAACCCCTGCCAGATCACCTTGAGAAAGGGTGACTTGTTTTCCAGTCAGGTGGCTGGAAGCTTTCATCACTTCCGGTTCAAGCCTTCCTTCCCCTACCAATCGAAACAACGTGGGTACAATAGTAAAGTCACCCGTTTGAATCAGTTCCCAACTTAGTGGCCTTTCCAAGGCGGAGACCTGATTGGCCAACCATATCGCATCCAGAATGAGGTCCGTGCCTTCGATACGAAACGGGATTTTTAAATCGCTTTCCGACAAAATACCGTCGCCATCAGCGTCCCATCCGATGAACCTAGGAAGCGGCTTTCCCTTGGCAAATGATAAGGTGACTGCGTCTACCGGAACCGGCCCGCCAATAACCAGCGCCACAGCATCTCCCTCCTGCTTCCACTCCGCATGGGGTGGTGCATAGAATTGCGCACGGAGCCATTCATGAAGCTTCAGCATTTTTTTAAAAAGTTCATTCCATTCTTCCCGGACCTGAGCTTCATTTACAGGATGGAAAAATATTTTAAGGTGGGATTGCTGATGGCGGAATTTATCCCGTGACATGGTATTAACAAGATCTGGAATTAACTTACCCAAATGCTGGATGGTCTCTTTAAACAGACCTTCATCCACAAACTTAAAAAGATTCTTATGCTTCTCCAGCAGGAATTCACTCGATTTATTATAAAGGGTTAACAAGGCATGGCTCCGTTTATTCAGCTTTAATTCATCAACCTGGGTCAGCAAGCTGATCGAATCGTGAACCGTCGGTGTAACACTTCCCTTCCAGGGGTCCATGACAAGCCTCATGTTATGCCGCCAATCGTTGTGCCAAGCATGAACCAGTGTCTGGTACGCTGAAAACCGTGCCCAATCATCAATCCTCGCCACCTGTTTTAAATGGGCAAAAGAACTCTCTGATGTCTCAGCCTCACGCACAAGGTTTAAAAAATAAGCAAGATCAGAATAATCCCCTTCAGGAGCCCTGTTGAAAACAGATATCTTTCGCCATAAAGATGGGTTGTTGAACAAATCGAAATCTATGGTGACCAAGCGTTCATTATAAACTTGTTCGCCCTTATAAAAATTGACGGGCATCACTCCGTTATTGCGCAGGAAACTCTCGTCGAGGTGTTCCACTTCAATGTACACTCCATAAGATTCTTCATTGATAAAAAGCTCGACTAGCCTGGGCTTTGGTGAAAGCACACCCGCCTTATTACCCAAATGATAGGCAATGTAGTTTCCCAACAGCGTCTCATGCTTGGGGACATCGTAATCATAAACCCGAACCCTATCGAACAGTTTTTTCTTTGAAGCTTTGATCCGCCAGGATTTTTTATCATAGGCCCAGTTTCTTGCCGCATCTCCCCGGTGCCGGACTTTGATTTTCGTGAGTTTTCCATCCGGATACAACATGAACGCTTTTTTCCATTTTTTGGTGGACTGTGGCGGATCCTCCATCAGTTTATTTCTTGCTTTTTGTGAGATATACAACCTGACAGCGGGCAGGCCCTTGGAAGAACTTCTGGTGAAGTAATGATGAGCAAACTCATAGAACCGCTGAGTTTGATAGCTGAGTTGATTGTCAAACGGTCGAACGGCCCAGTCAATATTGATAAATTGAGACCGCCATTCCTTATAAAGCAGATGAACGCCCCAAATAATACTCACTGCCATTAGAGCAGTCGCAATTGTCAGAAAATTAATTTGTTTTGGCATGGCTGTTACTTTTAGAGCCGCATGGAAAAGGACTCGCCAAACCTAAACGTTCGAAACTAAGATCTACTTCCACGCGGTCTGCTTTCCCATATTTGTTTCCTGGAACATAGACGTTAACTGTTTCAAAATCCCTCGACACAGTGATCACTCGGCCATCATTAAGATGAAACCCATTCCAACTGATCAATTTCAAGTTTTGTCCAAACTCCGATAGCAGGCGACCTTGATTATAAAATTTTAAACGGTCAACCCGGATTGCAACCCCAGGTAATATGCCAAAATGTAGGCGAATTTTATTAATGGAAATCGTTTCCTTTAAAGGAAAGTCGTAGGAACGTGCCTCACCCCCAAGATGTAACCCCATATTGGCTACTAGATAACGCTTGCCAGAATCACCTGTAACCTCTAAAGACAATTTTCTCAATCCCGTGGCGTAAAACAATTTTGAAGTATAATGAAATTCTGGGCCGCCAAACTGAGATTCAAGATAACGATCACACCATTGGTCCAACTTATCCGTAAGCTCCCCGGCTAAAGCTAGTTCAAAAGCTATACGGTATGGCCTTTCATCGGCAGAAGATAGTTTTGAAGCGATTTCCAACTGATGAAATGCCTCTTCATAATTCCTTACACTCAATGATTTTGCGTACCATAACCTTGGAAGAAACAATTTAGGATAAGCTTCTGTAAAACGCCGCATGAAGGGCTCTATAGATTCTAAGTCTTCAGGGAACCGGGTTCGCGCCATGACAAATTCAGCATTATCGATAAGACCCTGTAAAAGGGAGTTGGGCCCGTCGGAAAAATCCTCAACAATATTTAATTGCCGGTTAAGCCAAATATTGGCCGATGAAAATTCCCGTGTTCGGGTTTTAAAGCGGATGATCTGATATGTTATGGTACTGGGTATTTTCGTCAAGCCGCGAAATAAAAAAGTCCGCACGTCTCCCTGGGTTAATAAAACAAAAACCAAAAAAAATACGGGAAGTATAAGAATAAATAAAAACCTTAAAGCTTTGATGGTTTTCTTCTGGTCTATTTCAGGGAGGGGCATGAACAAGTGCTAGGTTAAAGTATGTCCGTCTAATAACGTTATAAGTTAAGAAATTTGCAACTTCTCGATAAGCCTAACAACCACTGCAAATTTGAACTTAGAAGTTTAATTTGCCAAGCAAGTCATCCCATTATAGCTTTAAGATAATAGGTTTAAAACTCTACTTTCAAAGTGCCAATAGAGGTTGGCGATTAATCACTTTCTTCCAATGTAAAAAAATTCCGTAGCCTTAACAATACCTTTTTTACAAAGAAGGGCATCCATATCTCTTAGATATCTAGCTAGTTGAAAGGTCTTCTTATCGTCTAAACGAATACCACCGATGATTTCATGAAAAAATGCATAACGATCTTCAAAATGGAGTTCGGTAAAGTTTTTGTTTAGCGCACTATACATTTCATCAAAACCTGCTTCGTTATCGTTTTCCGATTGGACGCTTACTCCGCTATCATCTTCATATTTTAATTCAGCCATAAGGGCTTCCAGTTCTTGGTTAAGCTCCTTACCCGAGGGAACAGCCGACTCCTTATAAAACGAGTCCGTAGCGGATAGCAAAGTTCTGACTAAGTGTGATAAGGCAACATTTCCTTCATTGTATCTGTCTCTCGCGGGCTCATGAACAACCACCAGTCCTTCTGAATTTAGAATATGTTTGATTTTCTCCATAACATGACTTTGTTTGGGGAAATGATGAAGAGATCCAAAAAAAAGAATAACATCAAACTTCTCACCTTTAAAAATATCAGGGTTGGTAAAATTCCCCATAAAATATCTGAGATTATCTTTGTTATCCCGATGAGGATCATTTTCTGACAAATTTCGAGCCAACTCGATGCAAGCAGAAGATACATCTAACCCTGTGACTTGATATTGATGTCTAGCCAACTCCAAGGACATGTAGCCAGGGCCACACCCAACCTCTAAAACCTTGGTGTCTTTTGAGGAATTTTTCGAATAGCTTTGAATGCTTTTTAATATAAGTTGAAATGATTCTACCATATCCAGTTGGACTAACTCGGGGCGCCTCCATGGATTATTGTAAAAGTAGTCACAAGGTTTGACTTCTCTTAAATCAGGGATGTGCCCGTGTTTCATGCGCTCCCTAATTTGATCGTCAAAGGCCTTTGCTTCTAATTCAGTTTTATCCATGATTTTTTTATATTGTTCCGCGCAGGAGATCCGTCGGAGTTTCTAGCTAGACCCTTTGATGAGTGTAATTTTTGTCTTTGTATAGCGTGGATGGTTCATCATCTGAAAGGTTATGATTTTCTCTCCAGATTTTTTCGTAATTATCAATTTCACGATAGTTTTGAGCAACCATCATTTCTCTGAGACCAACTAATTCAACAGCATTAAAATTATGTGAAATCACTGCTGAAATTTTGCTAGCATCCCCAAGGTCTAGAATGAATGCCTCCAGATCACCGTTATACTGTGCTTCTATTTGTTTTCGATACACAGTAAACCACTCCGAGCCAGGGTAAGGAGTTGCGAAATGAGGTTTGACCATTATTCCAAGCTCCTTCCAGACTTTCATGTTTTCTCGGATCGACTTAAAGTCTTCGATTGGAAATCCAAAAATAAAATTTGGAATAGGACGAATTCTTGCTTCTAGCGTCCAGAAAAAACTACGCAAATTATTTTTTGGTGTAGCACCCTTCCCAAT
>PBKP01000004.1 GCA_002721515.1 Nitrospina sp. | reverse complement strand
AGTTCCCATGCGATTAATCCCCATGGCTGACTACAGACCTAAATATCCGAAGATTATTCAGGAGTATGAGATCAATCCCAACCACCCCAATCTGACAATTTGGCATAACAAGATTGATGTATGTATTTTTATAGGTGTTCATTGCCATATGGCTAATTTATCTCTAAAAATTATTCGTGGAGGCACGAATTGTTATACAATAGCAATGTGTGCCATGGCTGGGCATGAAGACGCTTGTCTTTCTTTTCGTGATGCAGATCTGGCTATGATAGAAAAGCTAAAAGCTAAAATCAAAAAGCTGAAATCGGAAGGCGTTAAATCTCAGGCGGAACCTTTTACTCAGTTTGTGATGGGCCGATCGGGAGCCATTAACGAATAAATATACTTAGATGAAGAATTTTTGATCATTTTAAAGCACTCTTTAAACGGGAGTAAATTTTATGAATAAACAAGTTGAACTTAAAGATAGAAAAGTCATAGCCTCCAAACATGTAAAGCTAGGCCAAAAAAATCAGAAAGGCCAAACTTACACTGATGTTAACGATATTTTTTATAAGGCAAAACAAACTCCAAGCTTTTTAACAGGAAGCGAAGTGATTCGTGCCGCCATCAAGATTGCCAGCGTAGGAACTTCGGTTGCTTATCCGATAACGCCCCAGAGTGAGGCCGCAGCATTGATTGGTGAGCTTTTTGCTGAAGGTTATTTGGATGAGTATTTCCGCGGAGAGAGTGAATTTGCAGTTATGGGTCAATGTGCGGGAGCTGCATTTGGTGGGCACCGTGTTTTTACTACAACCGCTGGACCCGGAACACTAAGAGCTATGGAAAACTTTCCTATGTGGGCAGGGTCTAGGTTGCCTATTCAGGTTTGTGTTACCTGTCGCGGAATCAATTCCCCTTTGAGCATTCAGCCGGACACCTTGGAAATGCATTATCTTCTTGAGACCGGAATGTTGGTTTGGCATGCAGAAACGGCACANGATTTATTTGATTTTATTTTAAAGGGTTTCATTGTTGCTGAGCAACCTGATGTTCACGTTCCAATTGCAACTTGTTGTGACGGCTTTTTTGTGACACATACGAAAGATACGGTTGAGCTTCCACCGGATGATATATGCCTGACNCCCTATGATCCATACCGAAACCCACAACCGGTTATGGATATGGAAACAGCGCCAATTCGTATGATGCGAGATCCGTTTGTTATGAAATCTAACTACATAAGTTATGCTACTCATGCCTCATGGCAACAGGAAATCCATGCGGCAGTTGAACGTTCCCGCAAGCACACTATCCCACTATTGGGCGGTCTGATTGATGAGCAGAACACTGATCGGGAAATCCTTGTGGTGAGTTCTGGAACGGCTGTTTCCCAGAGTCGTGAAGCGATTCGGTTGCTGGAAGAGGAAGGTATTAAGGTTGGATTAGTTAAAATTAAAACCATTCGTCCGTTCCCATATGAGGAAGTTCGTCAGGCAACCAAAAATGCGAAGCATATTTTTGTNCCNGAGTTTAATGTTAGTGGATGGNTGGCTCGTGAAATTAANGCAACNATTCCNAACAATGAAAGNGTTTATNCTGGNCCNCATGTTGCAGGTGGTATGACCATGCCNTCNGAAGTGATTGTGGATGAGATTAAAAANCACTTGGGTATGGAAACTGCTGANACAGTGAGTCTTGGTTAGNTTNATNAAAATTTATNAAGTCAATTTTCCCATTNGGGAATTAAATTTNAAGGGGAATTTATGAGCAAGGAAAANATAGTTTTATGTGAAGATCTGGCNGATATNATGCCACCGGANTACCAGGANTTGGTTGAAGCNGCCACCTTTGGTAATCAGGATCGNGGNTGGAANGACATNGGCTCATCAAAAGANTTGATTGAGCAGCANTCTNTATGCGCNGGTTGTCCNGAGTCCATTGCATTTCGCTATATTCTNGCAAGTCTGCCGGCTCCTGAAGATACAGTATTTGTGGGCTCCACCGGTTGTACCAGTTTGGTATTCCCGCATGTTGCCGTACATAATATCCACTCTTTATTTGGCAATCAGAATGCGATTGCATCGGGTTTGAAACGAACGCTGAAAGCTCGGTTCCCGGATGTTGAAAAGGATGTAGTGGTGCTGGCAGGTGATGGTGCAACCGTTGATATTGGTTTGGACATGACAATGCAATCTTGGTTTCGTCAGGAAAAATTTACCACCATCTGTTTTGATAATGAGCTTTATGCAAACACCGGTGGACAGGAAAGCGGATTGATGCAAAAAGGCTTTGTTGCCAAAATGGCTCCTAAAGGTAAGAACTTTGAAAAGGTTCGATTGCCTGAAATTGCCCGAGAAGCGGGTTGTGCTTATGTGGCTCTTCTGACTGTTAGTAAACCAAATCGAGTTGAACAGGCTATTAAAAACGCTATTTATGTGGCGCGTGAAGTGGGTCCAACATTTGTCCAACTCTATACGCCGTGTATCCTTGAGATTGGTAAACAGAGTATGGAGGGTCTGGATGAGATGAAAGACTCAGAATCAATTGGGGGTCGCTTTGTTCAAAAAGAGTACATCACTGAAGAAGCGCAGAAACTTCTTGATTCTATTAAAGAAGAAACAAAAGCAAGAAAAAAAGCGGCTAAAGCAGCTAAGAAGCCGGCAAACGTTTAAAGAAATAGGAGTAAAAATTTATGAGTAGGATGAATATCCGTATTTCTGGTCTAGGGGGTCAAGGAGCGGTAACAGCTGCGCATCTTCTGGCTATGGCAGCAAATAAGGATGGAAAATTTTCTATCTCAAATCCTTTCTTTGGTGCTGAAAAGCGAATGGCGCCAGCAGAAAGTTATGCCAGAATTGGGTCGGAACGTATCTATGACAGAGGGGAGTTGGTTTACCCAGATGTCATCATGATTTTTCACCCACAGGTCATAACAATGCAAAAAAGTTACACAGCTCCATTCTATTCAGGTATTAAAGAAAACGGATTGGTTATTATAAACACGAGTGATGATCTCCTGAATGATGAGGATCACCAGCGGTTGGAAGAGCTTAATGTAGCTGTATTGAATCATGATGCTACCAAGTTGGCGTTGGAAATTGGTAAAACAGAGCTTTCTACCAACATGGCGATGATTGGTGCCTGTGCAGGGGTGACCAAAGTGGTAAGTTTGGATGCCTTGGACGGTGCTCTTCAGGATCGCTTTGGGAAAAGATATGTTGCGTCAGGGGGTACCGCTACACTTGATGAAGCAATTAAAAAGAAATATGCCAAAAAAGAAATGCTGCTCAAGGCTAATCTAGAATGTATCACCGAATCCTATAAAATGTCTTCTGAATGGGCCGAAAAGCAGGATTTGAACTTGGTAGCGGTCTAAACTGAATATGCTGTCGGTTATATGTTTTAACCTTTTTTAAAATGAGGAGAGTTTTCGAGTGTACAACATAGCTTGGGTAGATAATGAAAAATGTATTGCGGAAAAAGGTTGCCGACTTTGCATTATGTATTGTCCTGAAGCAGACTGTATTATGCTGGATGAGTCTACGACAAAGGCAATAGTGATAGAACCTCGTTGTAAGGGCTGTGATTTATGTAAGGTAGTATGCAGTACCCATAATGCTATCACTATGTTTCCTGTTGATCCGACCACGGGTAAGGTTATTAAAGGGGGTAAGGAAGCTGAAACCGCCGCCTTAGGGCAAGCTTACTCAGGGTAAGTACTTAAAGATAATAAACCCATGGCTATGGCCATGGGTTTTTTTTTGCCTTAAAGGTCAGAAATTGTAACCTAGTAACCGATGTGGAAATATAAACTTTTTTCCGGAAGTTCTATCAATGGATACTTTTCAAAAGGAAGTTCAGTGCATTCTATGTCCCGGAACCTTTGAGCCAATTATTGAGCCAGAGGAAGATAAATCTTCCTACACTATTTATTGTTCCAATTGCTCCAATCATCTAAATGTATCAAGAGCAAATCCAGTCAGAGTGGCGCTTCGTAAAGTATTAGGGTTAAAGGGAGAGGCATTGGCTCTGGCTTTTCAAAGTGTCTTAGCACCTTGCCATTGTGGAGGTGAATTCAGCCACGATTCTGGGAAAAGATGCCCCGATTGTCTTTATAAGATTGAAAGAGAGGCAAATAAAGTTGGAACCGACTCAGAGGTAGAGTTTAAGTGCCCTTGGAAAATGGAAGAGCTTAAGAAATATGAAGCAAAGTTTTTCGAATATATTTTTCAAAAGGTTGACTCAAAAGAAGATGGATTAAAAGAATTAATTGAAAAATTTGAATCAGGGAAAATTGATGCAGAAACATATTTGGAAGAGTTAGATACGCTTCGTTTTAGAGAGTCCACTCAAATTTCGGTAATCCAAGCTTGGGCAATGATTCTAGGTCCAGACATAGCTTTTCGAGCGGCAGAGGAGCATGAGTTGGTTGAAAGCTACGGAACACGCATTTTGGTTAGCATTGCAGATGCCTTGGAAATTAGCGCAGGTAAAGCAGCATTGGCTACTCTTACTACAGAAATAAAAAATTGGGATGGTTCTGTGGAAAGGGAACTGAATACATTCATTGCTAAAATTGGTGGTGGGTTCTAGCAACAATATGTGATGAATTCAGTTGGAGGCTAAATCAAAATTTTATAATGGGTTCTGTTGTTTCCCCAAGCTAATTTATATACCGATTAATTACTTGCTGAACTGATGAAAGATAAGAACTGCCGAAAAGGTTTAGGTGGTTTAGTAAGTGATAAAGATTGTATAAATCTTTTCTTTCCTGGTATCCGGGGTTCATGGGAAATGATTCTTGGTAAGCATCGTAAAACCTTTGCGGCAGTCTTCCAAACAACTCTGTCATAGCCAGATCAGTTTCTCGTAATCCGTAATAGGCTGCTGGGTCAAACATACAAGGCTTTCCTTTAGAATCAGAAAAGTAATTCCCAGACCACAGATCACCATGGACTAGTGCAGGAGACTCTCCAGTTACGTTTAAAAAGCTCGCTAGATTATCACAAAGTGAATCGATTTTTTTATCTGTCGAGATCGGTAACAACCCATTTTCACGTGCAAGCTTTCTTTGAAAGTCGATTCGGTGGTCTCGAAAAAAAACGAGACCATCTTTTTCCATTTGATTTTGCTGTGGGGTGCTGCCAATAAAGTTATTATGGTCCAACCCAAAACTTTCTTGGCTTACACGGTGAAGTTCAGACAAAGACTGAGCAAAGCGCTCTGCAAAATTTTTATCTTCAGAAAAACTTTTTATATACTCCATTAAAAGAAAAGTGGGGCGAGGGCCCGATTGAATGGCGATGGGTTTAGGGATCCTAGGTCCTTTTTTAGCTTGGTTAAGCAGCCTTAAACCTTTTGCTTCAGCTAAAAAAAAATCGGTGGGAGGATTCGAATTTTGTTTCATGAAAACCTGAACCCCATTTGACAAAACCAAAACTTGAGTTTGATTAATACTTCCTCCCTGAACTGAGAAAGAAGATTCTATCTTGGCTCCATATAATGGTTCTAGCAAACTATTTACTTCATCTTTCACTGTTATAGCTTTGTTTTTAAGTGCTCCAGAATATTAGGGCATGTTCTTGCAACCATTTCGTACACGAGCTCAAACCCTTGATCACCTCCATAATAAGGGTCAGGAACGTCCAAGTTGCCATCATTTTGCAGATCAAATGAACGAAATAAAAATAGTTTTTCCCGTGCTTCAAAATCAGATTTTAATGACCTTAGGGTATTCAGATTGCTTTGGTCCATAGCCAAAATTAAATCTAATTCGTTATAGTCGGTTACTTGAAAATGCTGGGCATGGCTATTAAGTGAGATACCATGTTTTTGTGCGGTATCCTGCATACGATTATCAGGTGGCTCTCCAGCATGCCAACCACTAACGCCGGCAGAACTCACGAGGATTTTTTTTTCAAGTCCTTCTTGCCTTACAAGAGACTCCATTATTCCCTGAGCGAGCGGGGAACGGCAAATATTTCCGTGACATACGAAACATACACTTAATGTTTTGTTCATTTATTGATTTACCAGAAAATTGCGTTTAATATATGCGAGCATTTATATCATAATTAATGAAATTTTCCTTTGTCTTTCCAGGAATTTTTCTTTTTAAGGGGAATTAAAGTTTGATTCCACGTTACACACTTGCTGAGATGGCTTCCATTTGGGAGCCAAAAAACAAATTTAAAATCTGGCTAAAGATAGAAGTTCTTGCCTGTGAAGCCTTGGCAAAACGCGGTGAAATACCTAAAACTGCATTGAAGAATATTCAGGAAAAATCAAACTTCAAGGTGGAACGTATAGATGAAATTGAAAGAGAGGTTAAACACGACGTAATTGCATTTCTCACTTGCGTAGCTGAATATGTAGGTGATTCCGCTCGTTACATGCATCTTGGCATGACTTCTTCGGATGTGTTGGATACAGCCTTAGCTGTCCAGTTAAAGCAGGCATCTAATCTTATTTTAAAGGAGTTAAAAGCTTTTCAGACTGTTTTAAAAAAGCAGGCCTTAAAGCATAAAATGACTCCTGTTATGGGGAGGTCGCATGGCATACATGCAGAACCTCTTACTTTTGGGTTAAAAGTTGCAAATTGGTATGAAGAAGTGGGCCGTAATATAGAAAGGGTTAAACGTGCCCGAAGTAGTATTTCTTATGGCCAGATTTCAGGAGCTGTGGGGACGTTTGCTTGTATACACCCAGAAGTTGAAGAGTATGTATGTTCTAAGCTGGGCTTGAAACCAGCACCAGTTTCAAACCAGATTATTCAACGTGATCGACATGCAGAATTTTTTACTACGTTGGCTATTGTTGCTGGAACTATCGATAAAATTGCCACAGAAATTCGCCATTTACAAAGGACAGAGGTTCTCGAAGCAGAAGAATTTTTTTCGAGTGGACAAAAAGGTTCTTCTGCGATGCCGCATAAAAGGAACCCTGTGGTCTCCGAACAAATGTGTGGTTTGTCGCGCATGGTGAGGTCGAATGCTTTTGCTGCATTGGAAAATATAGCTCTTTGGCATGAAAGGGATATTAGTCATTCTTCTGTAGAGAGGGTAATTGCTCCTGATAGCACTATTCTTATGCACTATATGTTGAAAAAAATGACTAAAATGATGGAGCACTTGATTGTGTATCCTAAGAATATGATGCGTAATCTTGAGAAAACCGAAGGCTTGATTTTTTCTCAAAGTGTTTTATTGGCTTTAATTGAAAAAGGAATTTCTCGTGAAGAGGCCTATAGTTTAGTACAAAAAAATGCGATGCAATCCTGGACTAAAGGCAAGGATTTTCTAAATCTTCTTAAAAAAGATAAGAAAGTTAGCTCGTTATTGACAAAAAAGGAAATTGAGAAGATATTTAATTTAAAAGCTCAATTTAAAAATGTGAACATAATTTTTAAACGGATATTTAAATAATAAAGAGATCATTATGGAAAAATTAGAAAAACTTTATGAAGGTAAGGCAAAAATTTTACACAAAACCTCAGACCCGGATTTGTTGATTCAGTATTTTAAAGACGATGCATCCGCATTTGACGGGAAAAAAAAGGGGACGATTGTCGACAAAGGTGTGATGAATAACCATATGTCCAGCCGCATATTTGAGTACTTGGAAGAACATGGGGTGAAAACTCATTATGTAAAAACCCTGAATGATAGGGAAATGCTGGTAAAAAACTTGGATATTATACCTGTAGAAGTGGTGCTTAGAAACGTCGCCGCAGGTAGCTTGTGCAAACGGTTGGGTATTGAAGAAGGTCGGGTTTTTGAGGAGCAACCCATTCTAGAATTCTTTTATAAAAGCGATCCGTTGGGCGACCCCATGATCAATGAATGTCATGTCGATATTTTTGGTTGGGCCACCAAAGAAGAGGTNGAGATTTTGAAGTCAGAAGGACTCAAAATTAATAAGCTGATGGTGGAGTTTTTTAAGGAGCGAAAAATACGACTGGTTGATTTTAAGTTGGAGTTCGGTCGACATAAAGGAGAGGTGTTCTTAGGTGATGAAATAAGCCCAGATGGATGCAGGTTATGGGATTGGGAAACCAACGAAAAAATGGACAAGGACCGATTTCGCTTTAACTTGGGAAATGTTGAAGAAAAATATCAGGAAGTTTACAACCTAATTTGTACCACCTAGCTAGAGAGAAGAGACCACGCGAGCAAATCTATTTTAAAGGCTAAACAAGTCTGTGGGGTTTTGCAGAAGGTCGGATCATTCCACGCTCTGGCTTGATCCGGCTAGATGTCTCGACATTCCATTTTTTCGAGAGGCTGAGCTTGGCATTCGATAGATTCTGTCATGCCATCTGCAACAGCTCCACATGCAGTACTGATACCCGTCATAATGGTGTCTTCTTTTGCCATTCCCTTAACCTTTTGGCAAACAATCTGGTCTTTATATTTAATACAAACTTCACACTGGAATTTATTCCCTGTCCATAAAAGATCAATGGAAATGCTCCCTACCAAAAGCAAGAAGGCTATAGTTATAAGCGCGCCTTTGTTCATAGTGAATTTAAATAGCGGTAGACTCGGGCACGATGGCTCCCTGCCCAATAAAATAATTTTCTCGATAAAAGATTAATTCTTGCAAAGATTCCCGAATATCAATCATGGCAACATGTTCCTGACTTTTTTTCGGGAATTTCGGTCCGTTCGGATACCATCGGGTCACTAATTCTTTTATAGAAGTTACATCAATACTTCGGTAGTGAAAATAATCATGCATTTCCGGCATGTATTTTTGAAGAAATTTCCGGTCTTGATGTATAGAGTTGCCACATAAGGGAGAAATTCCTTTTGGGCAGTATTTTTTTATAAAGCTCAAAGTTTTTTTCTCTGCTGCTGATTCATCAATCAAAGATTCTTTAACACGCTTTACAAGACCAGAGGCATTATGATGTTTAGTATTCCAATCATCCATTTTTTCAAGCAACTCATCACGCTGATGTATNGCAATGCAAGGNCCTTCCTCTAAAACATTCAANTCGCTATCTGTAATTAAGGTAGCAATTTCTATTAGAACTTCCTTTTCTACATCAAGACCTGTCATTTCGCAGTCCATCCATACAAGATTGTACTTTGATTTTTTAGCCATTCTAACTCTTTCTATTTAAAGCCNCTCNATAGAGGGCAATTGATTAAATTTTTGGTGAANCNCAANACTTATAGCTCAAAAAAGAACCAAAAGCCTTTTANTCCTAATGTTTGAANTAAAAACGAATGTCGATTGTAACTTAAATATTCTTAAATATGAACATTTGTTTAAATTAGTTTCGATTTCTTTTAATTCGCTTTTATTCAATAAGATAGGTATGGATTTGGATTTGATTTTTTGGTTAGAGTGTTTAGTGAAAAAAAAGAACTGACAGCTAACTACTCTGTCAGTTCCTTTGTTGTGCAGGATATGGGGGAAGAACTTGGTTTTGGCTCCAAACCCGTTCCCCCAGAAAGGAGGAGAAAAAGTACTGTACGNAGTATATGAAAATAAAATTAAAAGAGTATTAATGGTTTATTAAAAATTTTTAATAAAAACTAAAGAAATAAGTACAACTTGGAAGAACTTAAAAGTTTTTTTTAAGATTAAGGAAGCTTTTTGTTTTAATGAGTTTTAAGTAGGCTTTCAAAATCCAAAACGGAATTTTCGAAAGTATCTTGAACTCGTTTTAGATTTTTTTCNAGCCANAGATGGGANAATTTAGGAGGAAATCGAGCAAAATCTTTTATTTGCCTGATAGCTAAACGACAATCACGGTACCATGAGATATTTTTGTTAGTCTTAAAAATCTTCATTGCATCTTTTAAATGGGAAACGGCAAGGTCAGGTTTTTTATCTCCGAATAATGCAAAAGCAAGACCAACTTTACCCAAACCTTCGCTAGGTTTAAGAGCGACACTTTTTTTGAAAGCGGATACAGCCTGTGTATAATTTTTGATGGAACCTAATGCATTTGCATAGCTAAACCAGGACTCGTATTGCTGAGGATGACTTTTAGTAAGAGTATGAGAAACCTCAACCGAACGATTTAATTTCCCCAATTTGCCATAAGTCCCCGAAATTTTTAACCCGGCAAATAGCTTAATATTTGAAGGAGCGTCAATTCGAGATTTTTCCCAGTAATCAATAGCTTCTTCAAAGAAACCATCCCTATCCAATTCAATTGCTCTTTTGAGTGAAGGCTTGTAGGAATCTGCTCTTGTAACTGCTGCAAATGAAAGAATAAAAATAGCACCAAATACCAGAATTAAGAATTTCATTGAGGATGGGTGTTTTTTCGTTTCCATTAAAATTCTCGAAGACTCATTGCTTATTTTATTTGAGTTAAAAAACAGAATCACCTGTGGTAAGAGGCTGTAGTGCCTTAGTAAATGTTTGAATAAAATAATCCTGATGGTTCATTATTTCAGCTACATCATTTTGGCGCAAATAAAATATATTGGAAGCGGTACCTTGATGGGTATGGAGAACCGCTTTCTGACATTCCATGTTGGCATCCGATAAGACTTTGGTTTCCATCATGAAAGTGCCAGGCAGATTGTGGGTAGCCAGTTTTACAGATCGNCCTATTGTTTTCATTTTAAGCTTCACATTTGGCAAATNTTTTCCTTCTATTTTATTTCCAAACGACCGTCCGTTAAAAACTTCTGANANGGCTTGNTTTTCAAGGAATACACGATGAAGATCTTCTTGGATTCGATTTTGAATAAAAAAGAAGTCTCCATAGTCGATGGGTTCGCCAGATGTATTTATTACTTTGAAAACATCGAATACCTTATCTTTCATTGTTTGAATATGAGCATGGACAATATCCAATTGGTTGAAAGCTAGAACGGTAGAGATTTTATGTAGAAAACCCTTTGTATCTTGAGAGCAAACAATTAGGTCTGCAGGTTGACCCGGATTAAACAACATTTCAGCCATAAACGACTTTTTTAGTTGATTGAATTTGTAATAAATTTCAAGCTGGGATTGTAAATCGCGAGGTAATCGGACCATTTTTAAAAAATCAAGCTTAATAGCGTTTGGAACACTTTCACGACTTTTATGGTGAAGAGTATATTGGTAAAATAATTTTAATTGTTCAATTTGTGTGCTAGACATATTCATTTTGGTTCCGCCTCTGTCTGCATAGGTGAGAAGAACCAACATTTTAAATCTTTCTTTGTCATGATTGACTAAATCAAGTGCCATGTCATAGGTCTCGTCGGCTTCTGGATCTAATAGCATGAGGTCGTAAAGAGTCAGATGTTTTTCGACAAGAAAAGCCACATCTCCGACGCGTTTAGGTTTTTCACCATAGCCCAAATTTTCCAGAATTTGAGGAATTAATTGTGCTCCTACTAGTTCTTCGTTTTGATTTCCTACTTTAGCCCCTTTGCCGATATCGTGTAGTAATACTGCAAGTTTAAGGGCGGTTTTATCTTTTTGTGAGTTATATAGTTCATAAAGAAATGGATCTGCTGTTTTTTTAAATTCCAAACCGTTTAAAGCATCTAAGGCTGCAAGAATATGAAGATCTGTTGGAAATTTATGAACATATATGTCTTGAAGTAGACCACGCAAGTTTTTAAACTCTGTGATTAAATAATTTTCCAGTATGCCAAATTCGTGTAGCAANCTAAGAGCTTTTGAAAAATATTTCCCTCTTATAATTCGTTTAAAGCAATTTTCGATTTCCCGCTTAGAAATATCATCAGTAAAAATAGGATTAGCCTGTTCAATATTTTGTTCGATGGCATGAATTACTTCATTGGAAAGATAATAGTTTNTCTCTGCTACCCAAACGAATAGTTTNAAAAACCAAAGAGGATTTTTAGAAAATAAAACCTCAGGTTTTTTTTCAAAAAATATTTGGTTTTGCGTGTTTAATGAAAANTATTCTGATAGTGTNTTTTGTTTTTTTGTGTCCGCCGCCATGCTATCCCAGTACAAATTGCGACTAAAACGTTTTAGGGGATATACTGCCTCAAAAAAGTATTCATGAAAAAAGTCTTTTACTTCATAACCCATGGATTGTGCTATTTTTTCTCTTACTTCATAGCTCATTACATCCCGATGAGACCCTTGCTGTTCAATATGCAAAAGTAGCCGGACTTTGGATAAAAAATTAAGTCCCTTTTGCATGCTTTTAAATGCTAGTGGACTTATCAAATTCTTAGTGTATAGATCGATTAACAACTCAAACTGATTTGTTTTCTCAACTGTTTGAGTAATACGGACAGATGCAAGAGCCCAATATAATCTTCGTAGTTCTTCCTTTATATCAGGCTCTTGTTTGAATACCGTATTTTGCACTTCATAATAATTGCCATGGTGTGAGAAATGTTTAGTAATCTCGTTTTGATGCATGAGTTGGGCTGTTTTAACTGAGCTTTTAAACTCCTTGTAGACAAAAATATTTCCTGTTACAAAACGGTGCTCGAGCAGTGCTAGAAATTGAGCAACATTTTCTGCGTTCAAATTCTTTTCAAATGTTTCCATTTCGGTATAACAAGAGTTACTGTGCGTAGGGAAGATATCTTGGAAAATAAATAGATATTCAAAGTGCCGAATGATTTCTTCGGCCCACTTTTTTTTCGAGTCTTCTAAAGAAGATTTGGAAACAATTTGAATGTCTGCGTCTGAGCGAAAATACATTTCTTCACGCCCATAGCCCCCTCTAGCCAAAATTGCTAAAGGAACTTGTTCTTGGCTTAAATCCTCACCATTTATTTTATTGAATAACCATAAAGCTGAAGTAAAAGCTTCTTGAACTATAGTGTCTACCAAAACGGTTTGTTTTAAGAGAATAAGATGAGAATTATCCGAGTTAAGACACTCCCTTTTTAAAAGTTCCGTTTCTTTTAAAACAAACCCAACAGCACGGTTTTTAAAATCTAAATAATATTGTTGTGGGTTGATATCATCATCGCCTAAAAATGAAATGGACTGATCCAGTGCAGAGGTTGTCTCTTGAAGTTTTTGTCGATATGCTTCGGAAAGATTGCGATTAGCTAAATAGAGTTCATTCATTCTAGTTTTTATACAAAGTGCAAAGCGTTTAAATTATTATTACGCTTCAAAAAAAGTTAAATCGTAACTAGAATAAACCTAAAACCATAGAAATTCAAGCAGTTAGGAGATTTGTTTTTTACAGACGGTAGGATAAAGTATAGCTAATTAACTCTAAAAAGGACTTAGGTTTTAGATAAGCCTGCAAAAATTTGGGGTGATATGTTTAATTTTTTTCCAAAACTTTTTTCATAATAGTTGATTCTAAGATGCGCGGATTACCTTTTGCTAGCTGACGTGCTTTCTTGAAATGTTTTATGGCCCTTTTATTTTTGTTTTCTTTCCATAATGCCAGGGCAAGATTAAAATGAATTTCTCCTGATGTTGGATCCGCTAGATTTGCCTGGTTAAAATGCAAAAGGGCGTCAAAATTCCTTCCGGCTTTGAAGTGCTCAATGCCTATATCATTTCGCATCTTTGCTGATGGTTCAGCGCCGACACGTAAAGTTAAAGGTTCTTCGTTAATACTATTACAACTTGTCGCAAGGAGGGAAAAAACCAGAAAATATTTGAGCATATTGCTTGTTTTTAAAAAATAAAGCCTTTTAACATTCATTTTTTTTGGATGTCTTAGAATAGTTATGGTTTCTATTAAAAATGTCCTGAAATGCACAATAACTATTAAACCGTGTTAACAACCCTTATACTAAACTATAATAAGGACAAAAAAAGATGAAATATTAGAAAGCAAATAACTTTGAGAAGCTTATATTTTTTCCAGGCTATCTTTATTCAAAGTGTTGAAGAACAGGTAATCAAAAATGGCAAAACTTACTATAGGTTTTAAAACTATAATTCTGCAGCTTTTGGTTATATTTTCCTTCCAAACTTCATCGTATGCACAGAGTATTGATGAAATTTTAGCCAATGGTGAGGCAGCTTTTTCTCAGGGGAAGTATTTGGTTGCGGAAAAAAAATTTAAAAAGGTACTTGAAAAGGATCCGGATAATTATAAGGTTCTTAGAGCACAGGCAGATACAAAAATAAAGCTTAAAAAGTTTAGCGAGGCAGAAGAACTTCTTAATAAAATTCTCGCGATGCCAGAATCAAGAGGGCGAAATGTACTGGTTTTTAAAATAGGAAATTCTGAAGAGAGAAAAGCAGAGCTTGTGGATGAGACCGTTATGGCTATTGATGAATCNGAAGAAGTAGATGAAGATATCAGTCAATTTTTAAAGCAGGATGCGATTGGTCCAGTTCCTCATTTCCGAGTTTTTATAATGGATTCAGGAAAAATGGAGCTTTTACCAAAGAGCAGATACCGAATAAAATATCATGGAATTCCAACAGCGACACGGGAGCAAGTAATGGCTTTAAAGTCATCTGTGCAGAAAATGGCTATTTCCATGAATTATGAAAAACCCATAGAAAAAATGGTGTTAATAAAAGGCAATTGTTTTCGTATGGGAAGTGACTCAGGAAACTCTGATGAAAGACCTGTTCATAAGGTATGTTTGTCTGATTTTAAAATTGGGAAATATGAAGTTAAACAGAAGTTTTTTCAAAGTGTAATGGGCTACAATCCTTCCCAATTTCCTGGTGCGGATTTGCCCGTCGAAAGTGTCGGATGGGAGCACGCACGTAATTATTGTAAAAAGCAAGGCTACCGTTTGCCCACTGAAGCTGAATGGGAATTCGCAGCTCGAAGTGGAGCAAAAACTGAATATTATTGGGGTAATAAAGTGACAGGAAAAGAAGCTAACTTTTGTGATAGCGAATGTGACTTGAATTCTCGCGATATTAATGTGAAGGATGGTTATAAAAACACTTCTCCTATAGGTTCTTATCCGCCCAATGCCTATGGCCTTTTTGACATGGCTGGAAATGTGAGTGAGTGGGTTTTTGATTGGATGCCTGTCAATGAAAACTACTATCTGATGAGCCCTGAAAAAAACCCCAGAGGCCCAAGACCGGAGTTGGATGCCTGCAGTGGAGCAAATTGTGTCGGCTCATTTTCAATTACGCAAAAAGTAAATAGAGGGGGAAGCTGGAATAAAAAGGCTTCTGAGATGAGATCAGCAAATAGGATGAACTCCCATTTTCAGCTGCAATCTGATGGCACAGGATTCAGGTGTGCAGTGAGTATAAATTAAATATTGATTGCTGCTAAATTAACTTCGATCTAAAAACGATTAGTTTTTCTTCTGTCATTTCCATCATGCTGTGCTGAATTCCTCCAACCCCAAGTCCAGAGGCTTTTCTACCCGCAAACGGCATCCAGTCTACTCTAAATGCCGTATGATCATTAATCATAACAGCTGCTGCATTTAAATCTTTAGCTGAAGCTAGGGCTGCGTTGATATCCTTGGTGAACACGGCTGCTTGAAATGAGAAGGGGATATTATTGGCTAGTTTTATTGCTTCATCTCTGTTTTTGTATGAGTATATATTGATGACTGGGCCAAAAATTTCGCATTGAGAGACATTAATATCATAAGGGGGATTAAGAATCACAGTTGGTTCATAGCAGGTATTACCAATTTTATTTCCTCCTGTTAAAATTTTTCCTCCCGCTTTTTTGGCCTCTTCCACCCAACTATGGATACGATCTACTTCTTTGTCTTGGATTAATGGGCCTACCTCTGTTTTATCATCAGTAGGGTCCCCTACCACTAGTTGTTTTGCGATAGATACTAATTGATTAGAAAAACTTTCGACGATATCTTCGTGTACAAAAACCCGCTGAACTGAAACACAAACCTGCCCAGCATGATAAAATCCACCTTTCGCAAGTAAAGGTATCGTGTCATCCATGTCTGCATCAGGCTCAACAATAACGGGGGCCGCACCACCATGTTCTAAGGCGCACCGCGTACCTTCAGATAGCTTGGACCTTAAATTCCAACCTACTTTTCCCGAACCAATAAAAGTAAGAAAAGATACTCTGGGATCAGTAACAATTTTTTCTGCTAATGCGCCTTTACAAATAATAACCTGAGCCCATTCTTTTGGAAGGCCTGCTTCATAAAGACAATTGACTAAGTTCAGACAAGATAAGGGGGTTGTGCTTGCTGGTTTGACAATTATTGGACAGCCCACCGCTACACCTGGAATGACTTGATGTACAATTAAATTAAAGGGGTGATTAAATGCGCTGACTGCTGCGACGATTCCTATGGGTTCTCGGGTGGTGAAGGCCATACGATTCATGGAGGAAGCTGTCAGATTCATTGGAATTTCGTGTCCTGTAATCTGCCCCAATGAATTTGCAGCATCGCGTATTCCTTGCACAGCGCGTGCAAGTTCAATTCGTGAATCAATTAAAGGCTTACCGCCTTCTTCTGCTGACTGGAGAGCATACTCCTCCGCTCTTATTTCAACTAAGTCAGCAGTTTTGTTCAGGATAGAGATCCTTTCGTGCGCTGGAATGGGTTTGCTTTGTTCGAGACGATGCGCGATGGCAAGGGCCTCTTGAATTCTTGATTCATCATCCAAAGCAATTTCTTTTATTAAATGTCCGTCATAGGGTGAATGGACTTTTAGTTTTTCAGTCATTGAAAAATCCTTTTCTTAATGGCAATCATAAAATACAGATTTTTGATTCAAGCTCACTAATTAAAACTTTTTCATTTTCAGAATAGTCTACTGGAACTTCTATTAAATGAACTCCTGATGCATCAAGGCATTCTTTCAGTAGAATTGGTAATTGCTTGCTGGATTTTATTCTATGCCCTGATGCGCCATACGACTTGGCGTATTCTACAAAATCTGGATTTCCATAATCCAACCCAAAATCCTGAAAGCCCATTCCTGCTTGTTTCCATTTGATCATTCCATAAGCATCATCGCGAAGAATGGTTACAACTAGGTTCATTTTTAGACGGACTGCGGTTTCTAGTTCTTGGGAATTCATCATGAACCCACCATCCCCACAAATAGCCATTACTTTTCGATCAGGATAAATTATCTTAGCTCCCATTGCCGATGGAAGCCCAGCACCCATAGTTGCCAAGGCATTATCAAGTAAAACGGTATTGGGTTGATAGGCCTTATAGTTTCTGGCAAACCAGATTTTATAAACGCCATTATCGAGAGCAATGATTCCATCGTCAGGCATCGCCTTTCTTATTTCGCTTACCAGGTACTGTGGAATTATGGGAAACCGATTGTCGTTGCTACCTATTTTAACATGTACCTCTACTTCTTCTTTAACTCGTTGGAAATAGTCATGATCCCAGTTTTTAGATGGTTCGATTTTATTGGCTAATCGATCAATGCTGTCCGCAATATCTCCCACTACACTCAGTTGTGGAAAATATACTTCATCCACTTTTGCAGNAAAATAATTTACATGAACAACTTTTATTCCTCCAGGTGACATAAAGAAAGGAGGTTTTTCTATCACATCGTGACCAACATTTATNATCAAATCAGCACGNTCAATAGCGCAATGCAAGTAATCACCTGATGAAAGAGCNGCTGTACCTAGAAAAGTTGGGAGNTTTTCATNAACAACGCCTTTCCCCATTTGTGTNTTAAAAAAATATAGTCCGGTCTTATCTATCAGTTTNTTTAATGCNCCAGAGGTNCGATTTCTATTNGCNCCAGCACCAATTAAAATAAGAGGCATTTTCGCTTGCTGAATCATCTCACAAGCTTTNTCAATGGTTTTTTCATCNGCNTGCGGACGGCGAAACAATGCANNTTCNTAGGGTTGAGTATCACATTCNTCTTCTGCAATATCTTCTGGTAGTTCCAAGTGAACAGCCCCCGGACGTTCTTCTCTTGCGATACGCATAGCTTCATGAACAAGGACAGGAATGTTATTGCCGTGGACAATCTGCTTGGTAAATTTTGTAAGTGGTCGCATCATTTCGACAACATCAATAATCTGAAATTGTCCTTGCTTGCTTTTTTTTATAGGTTTTTGTCCCGAGATCATAAGAATGGGCATAGCCCCAAGTTGTGCATAAGCAGCTGAGGTTACAAAATTGGTAACTCCAGGACCTAGGGTTGAAAGGCAGACACCTACTTTACCAGTCAGTCTTCCATAAGTTGCTGCTATAAAACCAGCCGCCTGCTCATGTCGGGTTAAAATTAATTTAATTTTTGATTCTCTAAGAGATTCAAGAAAATCGAGATTCTCTTCACCCGGGATCCCAAAAATATACTCAACGCCCTCGTACTCGAGAGAGCGCACAAACAAGTCGGATGCTTTCATTAATCTACCTCCTAGTTTTGCATGTCATTTGTGGGATAAATTTACTCGATAATAGGTGAGCCATCAACTTTAAAGAACACTTATCACCATTTTTTAGGCGAAATTATAATTAAATTCTATAAAAAATTTTATCAAAGCTATATTTTTTAACAGGCTACCTAGGTATTAAAAAGAATACCAGCAATGTTCAGAAAATAAGAAAAGATATAGCTCTTCCCTAATTTTCTACCATTTTAAACAGCAAATTATCAATCTTATGTGACTAAACATTTCATGGTGCTTCTAGATGTCANAAAAAAAATGTGTTGTATAATTATGANGTGTANGTAAAGCTGATTTANAAGGGGGTATTGATTGATCTTTTGCTAGTGTTATGAAAAGGGGAAGGCCAATATGAAAAATATAGTTTTCCGNTTATTAGAGGATAGTGATAAAAAGCATTTTGCTCAACCTTTTGTTAATTCAATAATCATTGGATTAATCATTCTCAANAGCTTTGCTGTGGCTTTAGCTACGGTTGAGTCATATAAANTTGCTTATAAAGATGTGTTTGATGNGTTTGAAATTTTTTCTGTAGTTTTTTTTACTTTGGAATATATTTTAAGAGTCTGGATTTGTACTGAAAGGGAAGAAAAAAACTATAAGCATCCCATCATAGGACGATTACGATATATTTTGACTCCTTTCGCGATTATTGATCTGGTCGCTATTTTGCCTTTCTATTTAGGTTCCTTTATAGAAATAGATTTAAGGTGCATGCGAGCATTTAGGCTTATCCGGATATTTCGATTTGCAAAAAATTCTATTACCTTGCAGGCCTTGGGTAATGTTTTCAAAACGGAATCCAGGACTCTGTTAGCGGCCTTACTTGTAATGATTATTGTTTTATTTACCTCGTCAACCATAATGTATTATTTGGAAAAAGATATACAGCCAGATAGATTTGGAAGTATCCCAGCAGCCATGTGGTGGGGTGTTGCGGCTTTAACAACAGTGGGGTTTGGTGATTCTGTGCCAGTAAGTGCCGAAGGAAGAATATTGGCAGGCATAATAATGATTTTGGGTATCGTAATTTATGCGCTTCCAGCCGGTGTATTTGCTTCGGCTTTTGTAAGAGAGCTAAGAAGCAAAAGTTTTTTTGATACATGGAATCTTGTTGCCAAAGTTCCAATTTTAAAAAGTTTGGATGCTCTTGCCATTGGCAAAATTGTGGAAATCCTTGAACCTTTTGACGTTAAAGCAAACCGGGTAATTGATACGAATGCAGGGATGTATTTTATTATATCTGGTGTAGTTGAAGTAACACGAGGTGATCAATCGAAGGAGCTTTCGGAGGGGGAGTTTTTTGGTGAAATGGAAATTTTATTTGGAGGGAAAAGAAATGTCATAGCTAAGGCAAAAACACCCGTAGAGTTTTTAATTTTAAGACCCAAATATTTTAAGGAATTTTTAGAAGCTAACATGGAAATAATGGACCTTATTAAGAAAGAGATTGAAAATCGCTACAGGGGATAGCTTGCTTGGTTATATTTATTTAAGTTAAAAAACTATAGAGATAGAAACCACCTAAATATTTTCCCCAGGAAATCTTTTGCGATACCACTCAATGACTTGTGGGTAAACTGAATCATCATCTGCGACATCGTAGTCAAGTTCATCACTTAAGAGGGCCTGAGACATAAGCGCCCGTTCTCTAAGAGGGACCGCTCCGATTGCTAATTTTGTGTTAATATTTTCCATTAACTCATCAAACTTCTTTGGATCATTTAATTCTTCCGGTCTACTCATCAAGCGAGTCTCCTTTAATTTTCACTTCGCCTTGAAGCAAAAAAACTGATATTTTTGCCATCGTTTTTTATTAATATATTTTTAAAGTTGAAACTCGGTATCCCATGGATTAACAGTTTAACCATCCTGCCATAGACTTTAGAATTAAACAATATTTACATTTTTATAATAAAATTCGGATGCATTGCATCTTTCTAAATTTAGGCGATATGAATAAATTATTTTTTCTCTTTACTGCCATCTTCCTGCAAAATGGGTTTTTCCATAGAAGTTTCAGCATTTTTATAGATTGAATCCGAATAACTCCATACTGCACAAGACCACCCCAGTAAAAAAGCGATTAAATAGCCCAGAGAATTTTTCATAGTTGACCTCTTTTAAAAATTTTTTCAAAAGTTTAGGATGTTTGGATAGAACACGATTATTAAAATAAAAGACATCCACCCCATGAGTATTAAAATGCCCGACACTAAAAAAAGTTTTTCTTTTGTCAGAAGTTTATTTATTTTAAGTAACTCCTTTACTTTTCCTTTTATTTTCCATAAAAAGTAAGAACTCTTATATATTAAACTTTGTGTCATAGAAATTTCCCTCATTAAGTCACCTTGTAAACCTCAGATCGTTCAACCTTTCCCCCTGGCATGGTTGAGGAGAAGAGGAGATAGGAGAAAGGCGAACGATCCTTTATCTAAAAATTCTAGTTATTTTTCTATCCAAGTATTACGAAAAACGGTATTTACCTTTAATTCCTATATTCCAATTTATGATTTCAGGTCTTATTTAAGTACGGTTTAGACCTTCCTTTTTTAATTCTATACTTTAAAAATAAAATCTTTTTATTAAGATCGCATTAATACAAAGTTAATATTTGTTAATTTATTTTTTGGCTAAAGTTACAGCCAAAAATGTTTCATAGATTTTTACAAGAGAGTAATTAGTTGTTTCCGATAATCTTCAATAACACTTAAAATATTTTGTTTTCCTCTTTTTCCATGTTGTTTTATTCTTTATTTATAATTGATGAAATGAAATACTAAAGAACATATTGGTGCTTAAAGACTTGATTCACATTTATTTTTCAATGTGTACTGAATGGCGAAAGATTCGAAAAAGAAAAAAAAAAGAATTAATCATAGGCCACCACATTTTCCCTTTGAAGACCCTCCGTTTGTCTTGTCAATGGGGCTACTCAAGATTCCAGACACTGAATGGTTTGAAATTTTTGATTTAACAGAACGGGCACTACAATTATTGGAAAAAAGAAGGTTATTAGCCAGTATTTATAAAGATGTTTTTATGGCTGATGCTTCTGCTCTTCAGGCATCTATATGTGTTTTGAGTTTAATTCTTGAAAATTTGACAACTTGCCGACCTGATTTGTATTCGCTGAATAGAAATACTATTGAACTTAAACCGCATAAAAATTTTGCAGGAGAGAAGTTTTCAATTGATTTAAGGATGAGCGGGATGCATCCCCTGGATCTGGCGGCTAGGTTGGTTCAGGAAGATCTTATAATAATGATGCCACCCGAAAAGGATAAAAGGGGATGGTGGTTGGCGGCTGGCAGCTTGGCGTTTCCTTCACGTTGGGATTTGAATGATAAATTCAGCAAGACTATGGATGCTATCCATGCCCCCGTACCTTTTTATAATGATCAACTTAAGAATCCGACCAATAAATTTTTTGATCAGATGCCCTGTGATGAAATATTTGCGCGACGTAACTGGTCATTGTACGACACCCCATCATTGCGACAAGATGGTACCAAATCCATTGTTAAAAACACTCACATTAATTCAAAAAATGCTGGGGAGCAGTTGTGGTTAAGGGTTGAAAGGCAAACCCTTAGGAAACTAAAAGATACAGGAGCAATTTTATTCACAATTCGTATTCATATACGACCATTAAAACAACTTGGAAAATTTGAAGGTGTTGCCAAACGATTGGCTAAAGCGCTCTCAGCTCTTCCGCCCGAAATGCAAGCCTATAAACAAACTAATATCTTTTCTGATTCTGTACAGGAATACCTAGATCAATATAGTTGAAGAAACTAAATTAAAATATTGTGCTAACATCACAGGCAATTATATAATGGGTTATGAAAAAGATTTTCCAAATATCTAAAAGACCTTATTTTGCCTGTGTGTTTTGTGTAATTTATTCGGCGATTTACTTCGTTATAGCCCTCTTTAGTAATTGAATTTTAGTCTGTTTTTAGGACCACCGGTATTTTAGCTTCAATTATATTCTGTATATAAAGCGATCTTCACTTAAACATAGATTCTCCTGATTTTTTTTTGATTTAAGATGCAAGTGATTTCTTATTTTTGAAATAAAACATTAAAGATGATTCGCTTATCATTTTATGGTTAAATAATTGTACTGAGAAAATTTAATAATTCTCCTATTTTTAAGGTGTGCGCTGTGAAAAAATTAATCTTAGTTTCTTTCATTTTTTGTTTCACCCTTATATCCAATATAGGATTTGCCCATGAACTTCTTGTCCTAAGTGGTGATAAATCTCAAAACTCTATGCGATGGAAAAAAGAGGTTCTTCCCGAATACAATACTAGTAATCGAGGGAAAGACCTTCCTGTAAAAATAGTGCCTGTTAAAGGAAAACTTTTTCCTGAGTGGTTTGCACAAGCCATCGATGAAGGAAGGGTAGGAGAAATTATAGGGACCCCTACTTTTTTGATTTGGGATCCAAAAGAAAAAAAAGAGGTGGGTCGCATTGAAGGTTACACGCAAAAATCCAGATTTTTTTCGCAATTGACTGAAGCCATAAGCCTAGTTGGTCAAGGTCGACATCCAGGAAAAAGGGAAGGTTCTGGTGGGCATCAGGATGAAGGTTCCGGGGGTGATCAACGCAAAGAAGAGGGTTCGGGTAGTAANTAATAATATATTGGATCATATTTATAAAACCCCAGAAGAAGCCAAAAAAGCTTCAGAGATGTTGGGACTGGGAGGTGAAATTCACACTCATNAAACTCCCAACGGAACTATTTATATGCCTGGATCTACGATGTAATATTTTTTAACTTTGGATNNTTAGTTGAGTAGGATGAGATAAATATTTTTAGTTATTCTGGGNACACAGGCTAATTTTATTTAATCTAGTTCAAACTCCCACATCAAATAACCCACAACTCNATAGTCATCAGAAGTTTTGGTAGCCCCAATAGGCGCGGCTATTCCTATTTCCCACTCTTTGGATAATTTATAAATAGTACCTGGAGTAATATANATATCNTTTTGATTGCCGCCATCCCATTNGTTATTAGTTCCATTTATTTCTAAGGTTGCGCGCCAGAATCCAATAGGAAAAAATGCACCTACGTTCCATGAGATACTATCGACTTCTGGTTCTGAGCTTTCAGGAACATTTCTAATCTGGTCGACCCAGTCAAAGCCAAACTCAAAAAATATTTGGCTCTGGTTTAGTTTTGGAAAGTCTCTTGCCAAAACGATAAAGGGTTGTACCTCAATAAAGCCTTCTGTCAGTCCATTTCCTACAGGCCCTACCGGGAGTTCAATTAAATTACCAAAAGAAAAGTGTGTGTTGCCGTCACCCAATCCCATCCAACTATATTGTGCACCAACCTCAATGTTTCCTGGTCCTCCAATATCAGGACCTGTCCTTGGATTTTGGTATAACAATCCGTCCCATTCGAAGATGACCTGAAATGCGTCTGTAATCCCATATTCAACCTCGAATAAAGTTCTCGCTTTGTTACCACTTTGATTTTTTCTGAAGGATGGGAACAAAGTTAACTGGATTTCATCTTCTTCCTGGGGGTAGACNAGGTTCGATTGGAACATTTCNTGAATAGGNTGAGGAACTATTTTATTGTTGTTCTTTTTAGTCTCAGCAAATGCATACCCAGAAACTAAAAAAAGAAGAGCGATAANATTTAAGAGTAGAGGAAATCGGTAAAAATACATAAAAAATCTAGTAAACTTTTATTTCGTGATTTAAACCAATCCCTCCAGAAAAATTGGCATCCNCAATTTATCATAAAACCNNTATTTCAAGCTTATTTAATTTTTTAAATANCNAGGGCGAGGTGATTTGAAGTTATAATTTNGGNGTAAACTAAAAATAGGGGGCTAANAATGCAATTAAATCTAAAAGCATTTGCANTAACGTTTAGTATTTTATGGGGGGTNGGTCTATTTTTCCTGACGTGGTGGATTATTTTACTCGAAGGAACATCAGGTGATCCTACTTTTATAGGAAGGTTNTATATTGGTTACAATATCAGTCCATCTGGTAGTATCGCAGGTTTTCTGTGGGGTTGTGCGGATGGTGGCATTTATGGTTTGACCTTTGGATGGTTGTATAATTTTATCGCCAGAAAATTTTCACCGCACAAACAAATAATAACCTAAAAATAATTATTAACTTGCTAGCAAAAAAGGGAAATAACTAATGATAGGGCGGTTACTATTTTTACTTATCCCAATATTGAGTGCTATTNCGATGTGGTATTTTTATTGAGATGCTTTATAAAATTTAAAATATTGAATGGTTAGAGAATATTTAATTTTCTATTTTTCTCAGATGAAGTTTGCTTTAAACTATTATTTTTTTGATTTTCCTACCATATCTGCCAGCCGTTCTCCAAGGATATAACTAATGTTGAAGTTTAGCTTGGCAATGATATTTGGAAAAAATCTCAAATCTTTTTGCATCCGGTCATAATCAAATCGTAATGAAGATACTTTTTCCGTCGCCACAACATCCGCAGTTCTTTCTGTTTCACGTATATAACCCACTTCGCCGAAAATTTGCCCAGGTTTTAAAGTAGCTAATAAATGCGATTCATTGCCATTTCTTCTTATAACTTCTACTTCACCTGAAAGAATTAGATGCATATTGCGTCCTATCGTATCTTGTTTTACTAATAGCTCTCCTTTTTCAAATTCATGAAATTCAGAAATCAAAATTGCTTTGCGGCGCTGATAACTGCTCATATTTTGAAGCAAGGGACTACCATCCAAAACCTCACGTTCAACCGACATAGAAAGTATTTGGTAAAGTCCTACCAAGCGGATGTTAGACATTATAATTGGGGTGATCAACAAGTTTGCGAATATTGAAAATAACATGGTTGCAGCTGCCAAGGCACCAAACTGTGCAACAATTGTAAAGTTTGAAAAAATTAAAACACCGAAACCAAAGGCGAGTGCAATACTGGAAACAATCAGAGGGGTTGCTTCATCATTGACAGCTGTGTTGACGGCGTTTTCGTAGTCAGAAGTACGACGACAAAGTTCATTGTATCTTGCCAGCAAATGGATAGTGCCATCTATTGCAATACCAATTGCGATTACTGCGACCATTGCCGTGCCAGGATTCAGAGGGATATCGAGATAACCCATAATTCCAAACATCAATGCAATTGGTATAACGGCTGGAACCAAAGCAATGAGTCCTCCTTTAAAAGAGGTAAACATAATAGACATTATAAAAAATATTAACGCCATTAACAGAATCAAGGCTTTTACTTGTGCCATCATTAAGCTTTCAGCCGCTCTATTAACCATAAGATTTTCGCCTACTATAAAGAACTTCATTTCGGGACCTATAATTTTATCGATGACTTCCTGAAGCTCTTCAATATATCGATTTAATGTGTGAGAATCGGTAATGTTGTGTCGAACCACAATATTGGCGCGGCGATAATCGTGGCTGACATAATTATCCAAATCACTACGATGTAAAAACATTAAATACTGCGCGATCAATTTTCGAGTTTCTGGCACCGAATTTCCAGCAGAGCCTCCGCGAAACTCACGATTTAAAAAACTTAAATGATCAGCTAAAGATAGGCTGCGATCATAAACATTTTGCTCGGCTAGAAAGGTTTGGATATCAGCTAGCTTCTGAATGTTTTTGGGCTTTTGAAATGCTTTTTCCTGCTTGGATTCAAGCGATATGAAAAATATTTTTATTCCTGCCAGGTCTTTATGAATGCGTTTAGTATCTAATATCAAAGGACGATCACCTGGAAAGTAAGATAATGGATCGTTAGTTACATAAAGCTTTGATGCCTGATAAATAAAAAACGAACATAGAACAGCGGTAAAAACTAAAATTGCATTAGGAAAACGAGTCTGAGAATAGCGAAATACATTCATGATTCGATCCGGCATGCTATTTTTTTTAAAATCCTTAACAAGCCTGGTGCTTTCTTCAGGTCCAAAAATCGACAGTATGAGCGGCATAATTAGAATAGTGATGAGTCCGTTTGCCAGCATGGCGAAAGTGGCCGCAATTGAAAAATGTTGTATAAGTCCTATTTTACTGAACAGGTTGCTGGCAAAACCAAGGGTCGTGGTCAAAACGGTGAGCATCATGGGGAGACCAATATGTTTAGCCATATATTTAACAGCTTCTTTGCGTGAATGTTCTCCTAGTTTTTCTTCCAAGCCGCGTAAAAAAGATGCCATCATATGTGTGTCTTCGGTAGACCCAATGACAATAATCAGAGATGGTATCATTGCACTTAAAATGTTTAGAGGCACTCCTAGCCAACCCATCATTCCAAAAGTCCAAATTATTGTTAGCAGTGATGTTACCAATGGTATAAAGGCCGATAACCAATTACGCATAAAAATTAAAATCGAAACCACCAAGATCACTACTGATAATGGACCGAGCAAAACAAAATCTTCATAAAGACTATTTTTTAATTCGGCATTAATTCGTGGTGGTCCTACTTGTACTATGCGTTCAAAATTTCCGCGGTGAATTCGAATTTGTTCTTCAAGAGCGAGATGGATTTTGCGATTGAAGTTGTTACTGTCTTCAGCGTCAACGGCAGATACGATTATCGCTGTGACATTACCGTCATCTGAAAAATAATTACCTTGGTAGAGGGGATTTTCTAGGGCATCTCTTTTAGCTTGTAATGCTTCCTGCTTCGTTTTAGGGGCCGCTAAAAGTAAAGGCCGGGAAACAATTTTGTTGTTTTCTCCNTGAACCGTGTGCAAGGTAAACAGGCTATCTACTCGACTGACTCCATCTATTTTTTCAATTTCAAAATGAAGTTCTTCGATTTTCGCAAGTTTGTCTGGTGCCCAAAGGTCATGGTCCCTTATATAAATAATCGTTTTGTTGTCTGTTCCGAATTCACCCATCACTTTTTGATAAACCAATCGAGATGGATCACCGGCGGGTATCAAGCTATCAACACTGGTATCAACCTGCAGTCGCATCAGACCTACACCGGTTACTAAAGTAACAAAAAAGACAAACATTGTTACAAGGACACGACGCTTATAACCTAGCATATATACTTTTTCTATCACTCTGGGGTTTCCTTTGACTCTAACGTACTGTTTAGATTCAATTCTTCAGCGGGTTCAACGTAAGGATAATTTTTAAATAACCATTCAGCTGTAAATATTTCTTCAGGAACATAATCATGAGAAAAAATACGCCGGGATGTTTTGATTAGTGAAAGGTGTTGATCTTTTTTGTTTTCCATCAAGATCATATTGGCGCGCAACATATTCTGGTCTACCACTTTAAGGTCATGGTGGCTTTGTATGCGGGCTATACGACCATGTTTGTCAAAATGATGTGTCAGGGTGATGAATAAATTATCCTGCTGGATATAGTGGCGCCGTAAGATTTTTTCATTGGGCAATGAACTGCTTTGTCTAAATACATCAATGACAAAATACTTAACTGAATCCACTTGCTTGTCTTCGCCGCGTTTGTAGCGGTAGTCGGATATTATTTCACCAGTCAAGTTTTCGACTGAAAAATCAGTTCCAAGAAAGTTATCGCCATTTTCATCGCCGGCACTTTCGAGGAGTTGCTGCCCATAGGCTGGCAAGTAAATATGTTTATCGGTTATTCCATTAGGATGGCGGTGGGCTAACAAGGCAACTCCCTTGATTTCCTGCGGGTCATCAAACAATAAAAGAAATTTTACAGAACCATTGTCTTCCATCCTTAAGTATCGTCTGGCCTTACGCGTGTCGCGTTCCCCATTCCTATCTAACATAACCAGGGACTGCTCTTCATATATATAGGGGAATTGTTGATGTCGCTTATCAACTTCTTTCATAATTTCAGCACCGCTTGCTTCGGTTTTGTTAAGACCAGCACAATCCTCTGACTGCAAACAAAACATTGCGACTGGTAGCAAAAAAGCTAGTGGTTTGTGGAATAAAAATTTCATTTTTCCTGGCTCAAGATTGTTTTTGCAATTCGCTCACAGAGGTTGCCATATAATTTGCGCATGACGGATATCATTTGCTCGTAGTTTCCTTTTTTAATGGTTTTCTCCCCTTGTAATTTTGCACTGAACACACCTAGGGGCTTTGAGCTTTTACTGCTGGAAAGTTGCCAGCGTGCCACTAACTTTACCTTGTCGTTACTTTCTAGCTCGAATTGTTCAATATGGATTTGAACCCGATAATCGGGCAAAGATGCGGAACGGTTTAAGGGTGTTCCTATATCAAGTGTAGCCAGCAATTGTGATAAGTTCCTTGACATGGTTCGCAAAAGGTTTTTGCGTAAGTTTTCTCCCCACTGATGGCTTTCTGAGAACTCGACTTGGTTTTTGCTGATTCGTTTTGCAATATGAAAGCGTTCAAGGTATTGAGGAATATGCAAACTTATTATCTCTATACTTAAAGGCGTATCTTTTTTTACAGATAAACTTGGGTAATCTACCGGATCAATTAGGTAATAATGAGTGGGGACCGTAGATCTAGCCCCTAGACAGCCGTTCATCAAACAGGTCAGAATTAAAGAGATAATTATTTTGTATTGAAGGCTCCGCATATCATTCTTCTCCTTTGGCATTTCGGTCTTTGCCAAAAATCAGTTCCTGAGGATTGCGCTCAAGGGTTTCAACCAATGAACGTATAGCTCGAGCAGTTTCTTCAAACTCATTTGTTAATTCAATCAAATTGTATTGAATGGGAGAATTGGGTTCCATCACTTTAGAGGTTTTATCTAAAGTTTTGCTTAAGCTATATAGAGCATGGTGCCCCGCATCAATGGCTTCCTGAATGTTAGAGCTGTCTACTTTTAACAAGATACTTTTGAAACTTTTTAAAGAAACTCGCATATCTTTTATTGCTTCGGTAACGCTCGGCGATGCAATGAGTTCGTCTACTTTTTTAGCTATATTAATCGCAGTACCTATGGCTGTATTTGCTTTTTCAAGTGTTTGTTTTGATTCATTAATTACTGCATCTACATTGCTAAATGTTTTCGATGCTGTGGTAGCTATATTTGAATCAACAAGTTTTTGAGTTATTTTTTTGATATTTTCCGAAGCAATTCTGATATCTTCTATAGCCTTATTAATGTTAGGTGTTGTAATGAGTGTATTAGTATTGTTAATGAATTTGTCGGTACTAATTAATGTTTGATCGATAATATCCAATGTTTTAGTAGTGCTGTGTATGATTTTATCTACATTTTGGATGACTTTGTCAGCACTATCGAATGTTTTAGTAGCGCTGGCAATTAAATTAGAGTTATCTAATTTTTGACTGATGTTCTTGAAGTTTTCTAATGCAACTCGAACATCTTCTATGGCTTCTGTTATGCCAGGGGTTTCAATAATCGTGTTCGCAGTATTAATAGTTTTATTAGCACTGTGCATTGTCTTATTGGCAGTCTGAATGGTATCTACTAAAACGGATGTCACTTTTTCAATATCTACCGCATTAAGTTTAGCCAGTAATTCCTCGACAGACTCGGTTATAGCTCCAAAGTTTGATGTCGGAAGCGTTGGTAGCTCCGGGTATTTAGTGCTACTGCCAGCTAAATTGATGGGTGATCCAGGATGCATATCTAATTCAATAAATAACTGATTTGTCAAAAGGCTACCGGTTTGCAGCCGCGCTCTTAATCCGCGCTCTACGAGTTTGTTGAGTGTTTCATGAGAGGTTCCATCATCTTGAATTCCCCGTTCAATAATTCTTTGGGGTTCTATTTCTATAAGCACAGGGATCCGGAATGAGGTACTTCCTTTATCAAATTCAAGCCTAACATCTAAAACAGAGCCAACCTTTATTCCTTTAAATTCGACCGGAGCACCTAGACTCAAGCCCCGGATAGAACTATCG
>PBKP01000003.1 GCA_002721515.1 Nitrospina sp. | reverse complement strand
TACAAACAAACCCTCTTTGGTAAAGTGTATCTGTAATCCCGTCTGCGGAACAATTCTAAAATAGTCCGAACCAACTTTGGGAAGATCCAATATTATATATTGACCTTTATACCATCCTCTGACCAAAACATTAAAAACTTCATTACGAACTTTCAATGTTACTTTTTGCCCCATACTAAGAGGTAATTCTTCTTTCTTAAATGTCATACACTTAAATCCTAACAGTTGAGTTTATATTTATTATCGGGCGGAAACTTAAAATAATGAGAATAAAGCCCAAGTCTTTTACTTATCTAAGGTTATTTAGCTATAAAAGATTTAAGTTAGATAAGCTACTGAATTTTGCAGTTGTGTTCAAGTAAAAATAATGGTGAAAACTGGAACACCTGTTTTAAACAAAAACTAGATTATGCAGCAGGTTTTAGTGGATATAGCTGAAAATACTTCTTAATAATTTTTTTCGCAATGGGCGCTGCAGTTGCACCGCCGTGACCTCCATGTTCAATTAAAACTGCCACAACAATTTCCGGTTTCTCATAAGGAGCAAACCCAACGAACCATGCATGATCTCTATGCTTATACGGAATCTCTTCTTTTTTCAATTCTTTCTTGATTTTCATTCGCACTACTTGCACGGTTCCAGTTTTTCCCGAAACAACAATATCATCTAACTTAGCTTTTCGGCCTGTCCCCTTTGGTCCATTAACAACATCATGTAAAGCTTTTCGAATAATTTCCAAATTTTCAGATTTCCCACCAATTTTCCCTTTAATTTCTGGGAAAAACTCGTTCAAAATCCTTCCATCTGGATTTTCAATTCTTTTCACTAAATAGGGCTTTAAAAGCATACCTCCATTTGCAACTGCTACCATCATATTTGCCTGTTGTAATGGAGTGACCAGATTGTAACCCTGACCTATAGAAGCTGAAATAGTTTCACCCAAAAACCAGGGTTGTTTTCTATCCTTTAATTTCCATTGAGTAGTAGGTACCAATCCATTTTTTTCACGATTCAATCCTATACCTGTAGTTTTTCCAAATCCAAATTTTGTAGCATAATGCGCTAAAGTATCAATGCCCAAACGATGACCTAAATTATAAAAATAAACATCACAGGACTGCACCAAAGCATCATGTAACTTTAAAGCTCCATGTCCCTTTTTTTTCCAGCATCGATACTTACCACGACCCAATTTAAAAGATCCTGGACAATTAATTTTTGATTCAGCATCTATAACCCCTTCTTCTAAAGCTGCATAAGCAACGGCAATTTTATAAACAGAACCTGGAGGGTACTGACTATGAATAGATCGGTTTTGCAAGGGATGCATTTCATCATTGACCAGTTTTTTCCAATTTTTTTGACTTATTCCTGATGCAAATTTATTGGGATCAAAGGAAGGCTTACTAGCTATTGCCAGAATCTCTCCAGTCTGGACCTTTATCACGACCACCGATCCATTCGTAATCTTTTCTGGGTTCTTAGCCATGGCTTTTTCCAATTCTTTTTGAATTTTAACATCAATAGTTAGAACAAGATTATTTCCACTCTGAGAGGGGAGTTTGCGTAAGACTTTAAGTTCTCTTCCAGAAACATCAGCTTCTACTTCCTTATTTCCTTTTTTTCCTCGCAAAGTTGATTCAAAAACATGTTCCAAACCACTTTTACCCACAAAATCCCCGAGGTTATAAAAAGATTCATCCCCACTATTAAGCTTAGACTTTGAAATTTCTCCTAAATACCCAAGGGCATGCGACATTAAACTTTTGTGCACATAGTTTCTGAGTGGTTCCGCCTTAATTTTGATTCCGGGAAGCTGCATATTATTTTCCTCAACAAATGCCACTTCCTCGCGTGTAATATCTGCCTTAATTAAAATATCCTTGAAGGGTTTTTCTCGGCTCATCTTTAATTTTAATTTGCTTCGTTCAATAGGTATTTTTTTCTCAAGAAAGTTTAACGAGGCTTCCGGATCTCTTGTGTCCTCAACAGTTATATACAAGTTAAAAGAAGGACGAATATTAGCAAGTATTTCATCATTTCGGTCTTTGATTTTTCCTCGGTAAGCAGGCAGACTAACCATACGCACACGATTGTTTTCAGATAGGTGAGATAGATATTGCCATTTTAAAATTTGCAAATACCATATTCGCATTATCAAACAAAGAAACGCAAAAACAACCAGAATAGCAAATAGACGAATCTTTTTTTTTATAGCATCGCTAGTTTCTATACTGTAGCGAAACATATTTAATTAGCCTTATTCATAAATNAATATTNAGTTTTTAACTGCAACCAATTGTNNGTACATTTTAAAACTAAAAATATAACTGGNCCAATAANTGCATTATAAAAACTATAAATGGGTAAAGATTGATATAAAAATNTAGTAGTTATTTCTCCNTCCAACACAGTGTTNATGGACAGGTAAAATATNAAACCATCGAATAGAGATGATATAGCTAGAAAAAAGGATATTGGAAGAATNCCTTCNACAAANAATTTATCCTTAAGAGTTGAAAAAAAGAANCCAATAAAGCCTTTTGAAAATGTGTTNACACCTAATAAGTTGCCNGACAAACTGTCTTGTAATATTCCCATCACAATACCCGATCCAACTCCAATAGTTCGAGAACANTAGACAGAGCAAAAAACNACAAAAATTAACACTAAATCAGGGGTCACNCCNATAATGGAAATAANTGCAAGCCANGTGGTTTGAATAGAAAATAAAATGAGAANTATTAACGCTTGGACAATATAATACATGNTATGTGGGNNAAGANANNAAAATTAGGACCTCTTCCAGTTTNGAAAAGTCAGGNCTAGGAGAAAGAATAATTTCTTGAAACAAANCNTGTTTTTTTTTAATAACTTTAGAAACGGTTCCAATCACAAGTCCTTTTGGAAATATTCCCCCTAATCCAGAGGAAAGAACTTGATCCCCAGCCTTAANTTTAACTGANTTAGGAACAAATTTTACCNGGCATTCTTTTNCCCCTGTTCCAACAACCACACCTGAAACGCGACTTTCTTGGAAAANAGCATCGATAGCACTTCGCGAATCTATGGTAAGTAAAACCTTGGAAGATGTTAATCCAGAGTGAATAATATGNCCTATGACACCTAAATTCGTCACCACAGCGAGNTGGTTTTTAACNCCATCACGTGTNCCTTTATTAATAAACACAANCTTAGACCATTGCGTNGCATCTCGTCCNATAACGGAAGCCACCAAAAAATCTTTCTGCCGACCTTTTTGGTATGCCATTAATGCCGCAACACGTTTTTGTTTNGAAACTCTTTCTATCAANTCGTTTTTTTCGTTAATAAGCCTTTCAACTTCAGACTTTAAACGACTGTTTTCCTTTGAGGTATCAACAAGAGCTAAATAATGATTGATTCCACCGGAAACAGATTTAACAGATTGGGTAAATAGACTTTGAAATGGATTAAGAATAAGACTTGTCAACGAATCAAGAAAAGCAACCTCTTTTTCCTGCTTGGAGCTTAAACTCATTAAAGCTAGGGGAAAAAGTAGAATAAAAAAAANCAATACAATATTTTTTNTNCCTTTAGGTCCCTTGCTGGGCACTGCTAAATATTAACCTTTCTTAGCAATTCGGGTTCTGCCAAAACTTTTCCTGCGCCTAAAGCTACAGCCGAAAGCGGATCCATCGCAAGAGTTATTGGCAAACCAGTGGCTTCTTTTAGCAAAATATCTAAACCTTGTATAAGGGATCCCCCGCCAGCAACAACTAATCCTTTGTCAACAATATCGGCAGCCAATTCTGGAGGTGTACGCTCCAAGGCAATTTTTACTGCCTCCACAATAGTTCCAAAAGTTTCAGTAAGTGCTTCTCGAACTTCTTCATCGGAAATTACAAGCGTTTTGGGAATACCAGCAACTAAATCTCTACCTTTAACTTCCATAGTCATGCGTTTCTTTAATGGATAGGCAGAGCCTATACGAATCTTTGCTTCTTCAGCAGTTCTTTCACCTATCAAAAGGTTATATTTTTTCTTTATATAGTTAACAATAGCTTCATCCATTTCATCTCCTGCAATGCGAACCGATCTGCTGTACACAATTCCTGACATAGAAATTATAGCTACTTCTGTAGTTCCACCACCAATATCTATAATCATATTTCCGGTAGGCTCTTGAACTGGCAGATCAACTCCAATTGCTGCAGCCATTGGCTCTTCAATTAAAAAAACCTCTCGAGCACCTGCAGATTCCGCAGAATCTCTCACTGCTCTTTTTTCTACCTGGGTTATTCCAGAAGGAACTGCAATAACAACCCTTGGGCGAACAAGTGTCTTCTTATTGTTGTGAGCCTTACGAATAAAACTGCTAATCATTTTTTCTGTAACTTCAAAATGCGCAATAACACCATCCTTCATAGGACGGATTGCAGTAATACTTCCTGGTGCCCTTCCTAACATTTGCTTAGCTTCTTCACCGACAGCCTGCACCTCATTTGTATTACTATTTATCGCAACAACAGAAGGTTCTCGTAAAACAATNCCCTGNCCTTTAACATTCACTAGAGTATTNGCAGTACCCAGATCGATCGCCAAATCATTAGAAAANAAATTCCAAAAAAAANTCAACACTTNAATATCTTCTTTAAAGGAAAGTTNTNTAACTNTTTGTTTTATATTNACTTGTTTATAACAAGCAGNAAAGNGAATTGCAACAAGATAAAACCATTAATCATANCTTCCGATAGTCTTAATTAAACTTNGTATTANAATTACGCATGNATAGTTAAATCGTTAAAGCAATATTAAATAATAGCTTGCGATTCTCTTTACCCTTTTATAGTATAAAGCGCTTTTATTAACAAACATATACTGGTTGGTTCAATGTTAAGCATAATTCGAGAACACGCTGATTCATGGATGATTAAATCCATTCTATGGTTAATTATTTTTGCATTTGTTGGAACTATTTTTTATTCATGGGGCATGGGCGGGTCTTCTACTTCAGGAGGCGGCGTCATAGCTTCAGTAAATGGTGAAAAGATTTACCAAGGAGAATATGAGCAAACTTTTAATAATATTGTGGACTTTTACCGACAACAGTTCCGAAATCAGTTTTCGAATGAAATGATAAAGAAGCTAGATTTAAAAAACCAGGCTTTGGAAGCACTTATACATAAAAAAATTCTTCATCTTGAAGCTGAAAGACAAAATATCAAAGTAAGCAATGAAGAAGTTATTTCACATATAAAAAATTTACCAGCATTTCAAAACAATAAGAGGTTTGATGAAAACACCTATAGAAACTTTATTAGCTCCCAAAGACTAACACCAGGTGAATTTGAAGAGGGCCAGCGCGAAACACTTTTATTAGATAAAATGGAAAAAATATTCCAAATTCATACCAAAGCATCAAAATCAGAAATAATAGCGGAGTTTAAAAACCAAAATGATAAAGTCAAATTAAAATATATTAAATTTACCAACGATCACTTTAAATCAGACCAAAAGATTACCGATCAAGCATTACAAGAATTTTTTCAAAGCAATAAAGCCAAATTTCAAATACCTCCTCAAATTCGTGTGGAATATATAAAAGTTGCGCCAAAAGAATATGAGTCTCAAATTGTTCCTAGAGATGAGGATATAGATGATTATTACCAAACCAAGATTGCAGACTTTAAAGTCGAGAAAAAATACCAAGCCAGCCACATTTTAATTCACATAAAACCTTCCGATATCGAAGGTGATATATCTGAAGAAGAAAAACAAAAACAAGCTGAAGAAAAAGCTAAGTTAAAGTCACAAGAGCTTATAGAAAAAATAAACAAAGGAGCTGACTTCGGTGAGGTAGCTAAAAAGCATTCAGACGATCCAGCATCCGGAGCAAATGGTGGAAATCTAGGGGAGTTTCCCAAAGGAACTATGGTCTCGGCATTTGAAAATGCTCTCGAAAAGTTGCAACCTGGACAAATTAGCAAGCCTGTCCTGACTCCTTTTGGTTATCACATTATCAAATTAAATAATGTGGAAAAAGAACGCATTAAACAAATAAATGAGGTCAAGAATGACATAATTCAATCTCTAAAAGAAATCAAAGCTCGGCAACGTGTAAAAAGAATTATTAAACGTTTGCATAAGGAAATTCAACAAGGCCAGAGCTTAAATAAAGCTGCAGAAAACTATCAATTAAAAGTAGCTAAAACAGGTTTCTTTTCCCGAGAAAACCACAACATTCCTGGAGTCGGTATACAACCCCAATTTTTTAATACTGCCTTCAGCCTTGAGAAAAACAAAATTAGCAAACCGATCATTACTCCAGAGGTTTGTTTTTTAATAAAAATTATCGAAGAAAAACCTGCAAATATTCCCGAGCTTAATGAAGTAAAAGAAAAAGTAGAGAACGCTTTAGAAGAAAGTAATGATGAAAAGGCAACACGGAAAAAATTTGATGCTCTAAAAATCAAACTAGATAGAGAAAAAGACTTTAAAAAAATCATTGTAGACAACGAAGAACTGACCTTGCGAAACACACCATTTTTCAGCAAATCTGAATCTATCCCAGGTATTGGAAATATAGAGGAAATTAAAGAAAACTCCTTTTCCATGAAAGTAGGAGATTTTAGCTCTGCAAAAATCAGGAATCGATTTTATCTATATCAACTGATTGAAGTTGAAAAATCAGGGGAACCCAATGCTGAACAAACAAAAGAAATAAACAACCAAATAAAAATTGAAAAAAGTCGTCAAGCTTTTAACGAGTGGGTCAAAAACTTAAAGACACGCGCCACAATCAAGGTAGACAAAACATTGCTCTAGCCCCTACTATAGGTATCGTTTATACNAGCGATGTATTGCAAGGATTTTTTTAACTAATGACCCTATATCTTTAGCAATTACACGTATCATCTCTTCTTTCCTTATACCTCCTAAATCATAAATAATATCAGGGACAGAGCCGTAACGGATTATCGCCTTTTCGGTTCCCCATTCAAGGGAAGAACCTTCTCGAGCGCGAATATATTTTGGCTCTTTGGCGCGATCAAAAGAAGAAATTTTAAACTTTAGTTTTTTACATATTTTCAGCAAGGTATCGGTGTATTTAATATTCATTACTGCTCTTTTTTCATGGTCGTACTGCATAACGGTTAAAACAATATTCGCAACATGGCGAGAACCACCAAATTGCGGTTGAGCGCCTGTAAAAATATCTTCTCCATTTTTAATAATTCGCCCCGGGATGGCTAAAACATCTTCATGTTTTGTAGCATTTGACAGCCCTAAACCTATATTAGTTTGAACCTCAGGTATTAAATTCCCAATACGCTCTTTCTTAAAAATTTCCAAGGCATTATTTAGGTCAAAAATCGCCTGTAATTTTTCACGTTCTTTATATATAACGGTAGTGGGGTCAACGCAGGGAAGACCATTCCCCGGAGTAAAAGCCGCTAAAATTATCTCACCAATATATTTTTTAGCATTTTGTATGGCTGCAAGAAGAGAAATACCCTTTGCCAAACCTGCTGTAATAGCAGCAGAAAAAACACAGCCAGTTCCATGAATATCTATTTTAGTTAAACGTTTAGATGAAAAAACATGCATATTTTTACTATCCAAATACAAATCCTCAGGGTCTCCTTTTAAATGACCTCCCGTTATTAAAACAGCACGAGCACCTGTTTTTAAAATGGTCTTTGCTGCTTTCTTCCTATCCGAGGGGTTTTTAATTTTTATTCCAGATAGCAACTCGGCCTCTTTAATATTTGGAGTTACAAGTGCGGCAAGCGGAAGCAAATTTTCTTTCAAAGCGTCAATGCCATTCTTAGTCAACAACCGTTTTCCCGATGATGAAATAACTACAGGATCTATTACTATTTTTTTCAATCTGCTTTTTTTAATCATTCTTGTAACCATAAGGACCGTTTTTTCATTACCAAGCATACCTATCTTTATTGCCTTGCATTTCTTGTCTTGGATAACGGCTTGAAATTGGTCTTCAATCACAGAAACAGGCAAATCATATGAAGATTGCACACCAAATGAATTCTGAGATGTAACCGAGGTAATGATTGTTTTTCCAAATAAACCGAAAGCCGAAAATGTTTTTAAATCTGCCTGAATACCTGCCCCGCCTCCTGAGTCAGATCCGGCAACGGTCAAAACTATATTGTTAGTTTTTTGAGACATAATGAACCTTAATTATTTGTGAAAAAGAATTAGTAATTTAACAGATGGTCAAGAACCCTGACAATAAAATTGTGTATTATTAACCAACGGTTACAGATTTTGCTAGAGAACGGGGTTTGTCCACATTTCGCTTAAGTGAGGTGGCTGTAAAATAAGCAAACAGTTGTCCTATAACAAGTTGAATTAGAGGAGCTATTAAGGAAGGAACATTAGGAAGAATTAGTTCTTCACTAAATAGTTGATGATTTTTTCCCTGCTCATTAAAATGAATACCGAGAACAAACCCAGATCTAGCACGAATTTCTTCAATGCTATGTATGGTAGATTGGTATAAATCTTTTTTCTCTTCAGGAGGCACAAAAACTATAGAAGAAACATCATCATCAATCATCGCAAGTGTCCCATGCTTCAAGAATCCACCTGGCATTCCTTCAGCATGGACATACGCCACTTCTTTCATTTTTAAAGCAGACTCTAAAGCAATTGGGTAGTAAATACCTCGCCCGAGATACAACCAGTTTTTATTTTTACAATGTTTATTTGCCAGACGATGAATAAAGCCAGAACGCTCGTTTAAAATACCTTGAATAATTCCAGGGAGTTCCTTTAAGGACTCTAAATGTCCCTGGTACGTTTTCTTAGTAATAACTTTATCTTTCAATCCCAACTTCATAGCCAAAAGTGTAAGAATTACCATTTGCGATAACGCAGCCTTGGTACTTATAACACAAATTTCAGGACCCGATCCTTGCAGAATTACTTCATCAACCATTCTCGCAATTGATGATCCCATCACATTTACAATAGCAGCTGTTTTAGCTCCTTTTGATCTGGAATATTTTAATGCCGAACTTGTATCAAATGTCTCACCCGATTGCGACATGGCAAATACTAAAGTTTTTTTATTAACATTTGCCAACGATAAAAATTCATCTGAACTAATAGGGGGAATGTGTTTTTGAGTTAATTCAGAGAAAATATATTGAGCATATTTTGCAACATAGAAGGTGGTACCAACTCCAAGAAAATAGGAAGATTCGGCTTTTGCAAACATTTTCACAACCTGATCAAGATTGGAATTCTCCAAATCAAGGGCATTCGAAATTGTTTGAGGCTGCTCATATATTTCTTTAAGCATATAATGAGGATAACCACCCTTCTTAGATGTCTCGCTATCCCATTCGATTTTGGTGATTGGTTTTATGATCTCCTCGCCATTCAAAACATTTTTCACAGTAAAAGAATCTCTAGAAATAATGGCATATTCCCCATCATCAAGTATTACAGCATTCTTAGTATAATCAATGAAAGCATTGAAATCAGAACCAACGAATTTTATCTCATCTCCAACGCCTAACATCAATGGGGACTCGCGTTTTGCACAAAAAATATGATCTGGCAAATAGGTACAGATAAAAGCTAAAGCAAATGTCCCTTCAATCAGGTTCAAGGTCCTCACCAATGCTTTTTCTATATTCCGATTTTTTTTAAAAAATTTTTGAAGAAGATGAGCAATCACTTCAGTATCTGTTTCCGAAACAAACTTATATCCTTCTTTATTGAGTTGATCTCGTAATTTATGATAGTTCGAAATGATTCCATTATGAACAACTGCAAAGTTGCCATCAACAGATGTAAAGGGATGGGTATTATTCTGATTTACCTTGCCATGTGTAGCCCAACGAGTATGAGCAATTCCTATATTAGATTTCTGCTGTAAAATATTGTGTTTTCGGTAGACTTCCTCCACCTCACCCACATCTTTTTTAATAATAAGGTGAGTTTTATTCATCATAGCTACACCGCAGGAATCATAACCACGATACTCGAGGTTTTTAATTCCTTCGAATAGTAGTTGAGAGATATTTTTAAGTCCAACGACTCCACTAATTCCACACATATATATTTCTACTATTTATGAGTTATGGAATAACAAGCGGGGACAATTTTTCCCGAATGCACTACTGTCCCAGGTTGAATCATATTTCCAGCACCAACCACTACCCCGTCACCAAGAAATGCACCCAATTTAGACATCCCAGTGGAAGTATTGCCTTTTCTATTCTTAACAGATATGGGTTTCCAATCTACTGTGCGGTTCACTGTCATGCAACCAGATCCTATATCCACATTTTCTCCCAAAACACTATCACCAATAAAGGACAATCTGCCAATTTGGCTTCTATCCATAACCACACAGTTTTTTAACTCTACACCGCTTCCTACTTCGCAGTTTTTTCCAACAGAAGAATAACTTCTAATAAGAGAATTGTTGCCTATATAACTGCCATAACCAATTGAGCAGGGTCCTTCAATGACGGCGCCTGACTTAATTAATACCCCATCCCCTATCTTAACAATACCTTGTAAAGTTACATTAGCCTCCAAGGTAGCAGTTTTTGCGATAGAAGATTCTTCCCAGGAGTCCATTATCATTTTATTTGCTGTTAATATTTCCCAGGGATGAACTACATCCAGCCAATCATCTTCCCACATAGATGCTCTTAACCCCTCGTTAGCCACTATTTTTTTAAGGGCTTTTTCCATTGATTGTCCTGTCGATTCTAACAATTGAAAAAATGAAGCTGGCAAAACAAATACCCCGGCTAAAACATAGTTGCCAAACTTATTGCTTTTCGGTTTTTCAATAATTTTAGTAATTTCCATTTGTGCGTTTAAAAAAACATTTCCAAATTGTTGATTGGATGGTGGCAAACAGATCGAGGCCACAGGGCTTTTAAAGGTATGAAAAGATTGTTGAATTTTGCTGAAGATATTGTTTGCGGTTAAAATATCACCATATAAAAGCAAAAAATATTCTCCAGGCGAAATCTTNTTTTTGATTTTAAGTACTGCATTGCCAATTCCGCGACTTTGCTTTTGTTCTATACAATGGATATTTAACCCATCATGATCATGCTCTTGTAACGCATTAATCAATTTTTCTCTTTTATGTCCAACTACAACGAAGATGTCATTGATCCCGGAACTTTTTAATAACTCAAGAGAGTTATCCAGAATTGTTCTCCCTGCCACTCCTATCAAAGGTTGCGGTCGGGTATCAGAAAAAGGACTGAGATTAGCATTCTTACCTGCAGCTAAAATAATTGCTTTCATTTAGAAACATCCGGTTGGAAAAAAAATATTTTAATTTAAAGGCGGTCTTTTTTTTTAAGTAATTCTACTACTCGTCTTAGATCATCAGGTGAGTTTATTCCGATAATCTCATTTGTATCTGTAGTTTGTACCGAGGCTACAGAATATCCACTCTTTACAGAGCATTCTACTGTATCGGTCAAATAATATTCTTTTTGAATATTATTATCACCGATAGAGCATAAAGCATTGAAAAAAAACATTTTATCAAAACAATATACCCCGGAATTAAATTCGTCAACATTTTTCACTTTACCAAAAGCATCCTTAAACTCAACAATTTTTAACATTTGACCTTTATCATCACGAATAACACGACCGAAATCATTATTTAGCTTGGTTTTAAGAGTCAAAACAGTACATTTTGCTGACACTTTTTTATGCTGATCCAGCAGCAGCTCAAGGGTTTCAGACTTAATTAAAGGCATATCACCGCATAATACAAGAATATTACCCTCAAAATTTTTCAATACATTTGCCGTCTGATAGGCGGCATGACCAGTACCTAATTGTTCTTCTTGTAAAACAAACTCAAGTTTTTTTCGCTTTAAAAATTTTTCACGTATTTGATTGGCCTGATAGCCTACAACAACGAGAGTTCTTGCAGGATTTAGCTTCTCAGCTGTATCAAGCACATATTCTAACGTGGGTTTTCCAAATATAGGGATTAGAACTTTAGGAAGGGCGTTTTGCATGCGGGTACCTTTGCCCGCCGCGAGAATTATAACTGCTAGGTCTTGCTCTTGCATTTAATTTCATATTCTGCAATCTTCTTTCGCAAAGTATTTCTGTTAATTCCTAAAATATTTGCTGCTTGAGTTTGATTCCCGTTNGTTTCTTTTAAAACAATTTCCACCAACGGTTTTTCAATACCTCCCATAATTAANTCATGCAAATNACCATTNCTATNNTGACCCATTACNCNGACATATTGTTTGATGGATTTATCCAACCATTTCTCTANGAAATTNTGCACTTTTTTTTCATTATTTTTCATTTCAAAAGAGCNCATGCNTNCCTANAGNTGTGNCTGAATNAACTNCGATGGAGTGCCAAACAAGGCTTAANGTAGCCTTATTTGNTTGGATAGTANCAGACTCTTAATATGCGGTCAAGCGGGGANTCATTAATCATTTAAAGTNACATAATTACAGGTTGATTAACTTACACTTCATAGTCTAAGATGAACNAAGNCANAAGAGTTTTGNGNTCTATTTAACTCTCATTTATTNNAAATTTTATTTTTTCTAATATTAAACAACCATATTTGTATGAAAGTAGCTTGCCTNACTTTAGGATGCCGAACCAATCAACATGATACNGCTGAAATGCAAACTCTTCTCGAACAGGAAGGCTTTAANGTCGTTAATCAGCNAGATAAAGCTGACGCNTATATTATTAACACTTGCACTGTCACNCAAAAAAGCGATGCCAGCTCCCGTCAAGCAGTCAAAAANTCTCTTCANATCAANCCGAACGCCTTAGTCGTATTTACAGGNTGCTATGCACAATTAAANCCNGAAGAAGCAGCGAAATTATTTGGTGTTGATGTTGTCCTCGGTAATGCTGATAAATTGNAAATAGCCCAATTATTAAAAATTAANTTATTAAAACCCACGCAACCTTGGAAAAAATCGNGGAACACAGAAATAGTCATGTCAAATATCNACAGAAAAAGAATTTTTAGAACTATNCCNGTTAAAAATTTTCATGGTATGACGAAAGCTTTNATNAAAATNCAAACGGGTTGTGATGAAAAGTGCTCCTTCTGTACTGTTGTACGCGCACGAGGTACATCTATCAGTGATCAACGANAAAATATCCTGAATAATGTAAGGGAAGCNATTAATACTGGATTTAAAGAAATCACATTGACTGGAATTAACCTTGGNACTTGGGGAATGGAAAGAAAAGAAACNTTTTCTTCTCTNGTCAANGACATTGTGAANATTCCTGGAGATTTTAGAATACGATTAAGTTCGATCAATCCNATGGAAATCGATGANCATTTGATCAAGCTTATTGCCAAAACAGAAAAGCTATGTTCNTATTTACATATTCCACTACAAAGTGGCGATAATGACATTCTTCGACGAATGCGCCGCAACTATAACCGCGAACAATATATAGATGTTGTTAATCGTGCTATCAATACCATTCCTAATTTGGGATTAGGTGCCGATGTCATTGTGGGCTTTCCAGGAGAAACAGAAATTGCTTTTGAAAATACCCGCAAACTCATTGAAGACCTTCCTTTTTCCTATTTACATGTATTTTCATATTCACCAAGACGTGGAACTGAGGCTAATACATATAAAGACGATGTCCCAGGAAAAATCAAAAAAGAAAGAAACAAAATTCTCACCCAATTAATCAAGGAAAAAGGTTTTAAATTTAAAACTAAATTTCTAAAAAAAACAGCCACTGTACTTATTGAAAATCAACGGGATAAAAATAACGGAATGCTCAAAGGTCATACAGACAACTACATTCCCATTAGTCTAAACGGACCTGACACACTTAAAAGTCAACTTGTGTCTATCACCCTAAAAAAAATATCAGAAAATTACGTTGAAGGATGCCTCCTCTCATAGCAATCACCATGGATTTCAGGTTCAACAACCATCTTTTGATAGGAATAGTGAATTTAAATCAATTTGGCACAATTCTGAATATTTAGGAACAGCTTAAAATTATCTGCCGTGAAAATAGGTTAAAAAACAAACTAAAACTCAAAATATAACAACTCGTCACGCTAAAGGAAAAATAAAACTTATCGATTTATAAAAAGTATGAATTCTTATGACAACACGCGACCCGCTCGGCATTAAAACCGTATGCCAAAATAAAAAGGCCCGCCATAACTACACCATCGAAGATAACTTTGAGGCGGGACTAGTATTACAAGGCACTGAAGTTAAATCATTAAGAAATGGGAAAGCAAACCTAGTTGATAGCTACGCCACATTACAAGGTGAAGAAGTATGGCTAAACAATTTACATATTGATCCTTATTCACCTGCAACACAATTCAATCATCACCCAATGCGTAAGCGCAAACTACTATTACACAAAAAAGAGATCAACAAGCTTATTGGAAAAGTTCAAGAAAAAGGATGTACTTTAGTCCCCTTAAAAATTTATTTCAAAAANGGNANAGCCAAGGTAGACCTCGCCATCGCTAAAGCCAAAAAACTTTATGACAAACGTGCGGCACTCAAAAAGAAAGAATCAGATCGAGAAATCGATCGAGCCATTAAATCTCGAAACCGNTAAATAATTTTNCTANTATTNAAAAAATAAATGAATGGAAGTTGATAAAATAATNACAAAAATATTACAAGGNTACCAACCTGCGTGCGCAGTNATTGCCGCCAATAAGCTNAAAATATTTGATCAATTAAAACAACCCATTTCATCCAAACANATAGCCGAANGCCTAAGTCTCTGTCCAGAAGCAACCGAANGACTACTAAATGCCCTCACCTCCCTTGATATTATTGNTAAAGANGGAAAAAAATATCATTTNCCTAATAATNCTCATGATTTTCTTATAACNGGAGGTAGTCATTCCATGCAGCAATGGATTCAGCTTTCTGATGATCTCTATCCAGTTTGGGGACAATTAACAACATATATTAAATCTGGAGACATTATAAAAAGCATTATGGAAATGTTGGGTGGAGACCCCCATAAAATGCGTTCATTTACGGATGCTATGCACGATAAGGCTCTCAATGCCACATGGAAAATTGCAGAAGAAATATCAATTAAAGACTCAAACAAAATGCTAGATGTGGGTGGTGGTCCAGGAACCTACGCATTAGAATGGTGTAAGCTTAATCCTAATTTAAAAGCGACAGTGTTTGATATTCCACCTGTGCTCGAAGTGGCTAAAAATTACATCGAAAAATACGAGCTTGAGGAGCGTGTTACAACACTATCTGGAAATTTTAATAAAGATGATCTTGGTAATTCACAATACGACCTAGTTTTAATGGCCAATATTCTCCATATGTATGAAGCTGAAAAGGGAAAGGTTTTGGTTTCAAAAGCGGTAAAAGCACTAGAACCGGGAGGACGTATTGTTCTTCACGGTTTTTGCACTGATGAAGATCAAACTGCTCCTCTAGACGACACGTTATTCAATTTAAACATTGGCATGCTTACGGAAGGAGGGAGAGCACATCCGGTTGATGAAAAAATCAATTGGCTCAAGTTGGCTGGCGTTTCCAATATTCGTTATTTTCGCGTTGATGCCTTACCTACGGGAGTTATTACTGGGGTTAAGAGTTTCAATAAAACATAAGTTGTTTATTGTAAATAAAAATATCAACAGACCAATAAATTTATTAAGCATTTGATCTATACACCACCAAGGTAACACCGATAACGGCAATTGCCCCACCCCAATAGCCCAATATCCCCACTGGATCGGGTTGCAGATTTGCAAAACCCGTGGTCGACAAGATTTTCATAGCTAAAAGTGTAATTAAAGGATTAAGAGAAATAATAACGCTGATTATTGATAAAGGAATATATTTAACTGCCTCAGCCAACGCTCCGTAAGCAAATAATGTATTTATCCCGCAACAGGCGAGTGCCAACCACGCGTTCAATCCGGCTGATATAAATTCGTTCCACTCAACGGTTCCTAATAATGCAATAGTAGCAATTGCATAAACAAGAAGGTTTAAAGACTGAGCACCGTAGTTTTGGCTAAGAAATTTTTGCGAAATCATGTAACCAACCCACACTATTGCGGCCATGATAATGAGGAAATCAGAAAAATAATACTCTCTATTCATAGTAATTCTGCTTTTCTGATCCAGAAAAAAAATAATTAAACCTGCTACAACAATGAAAATTCCCAAGACCTGCCTTAGGCTTAATCGCTCATGGAATATAACCACACCAGCAATAACAAGAAAGACCGTTGCCGTTTGGATCAGAACAGCCATATTAGAGGGCCCACTAATGTCAACTCCAATAGTCACCCAAAAATAATTTGCTGCCAAGCATAGACCTCCAAAAACTCCCATCCAAGGAGGTTTTTTAAAAATCTCTAAAGGACGATGGCCTTGAAAAAAAAGAAAAACTCCTAAGATAATAAATGCTGAAGTAAAACGGAACCAAGCAATTGTACCTGTAGAAAAATCTTGAAGTGAGATTTTTAAAATAATAGGGAGTATTCCCCATAACAAAGAAGTTGCCATAGACAATAAGACCCCCATCAAAAAATGACTACCAAACCCCTTATTCATTGAGATTTCTGCCTTATTTTTGGATTAGATTATAGCCTTAGGAGGAAAGCTTGGAAAAATTTTTTAGAATAGTGAGTCCGAACTGCTGACTCTTTTCCGGATGGAATTGGAAGGCATGGATGTTTTCGTGATGAATACCAGAGACAAAATCAATCCCATAATTCGTCGTAGTAGCAATGTTATCTTTATTTTCTGGCACCACATAATAAGAATGAACAAAATAAAAATACGAGTTATCAGGAATTGANTTAAAAAGTGNATACGAAGNTTTTACTTTTACATTATTCCANCCCATATGTGGAATTTTGAGCAAGTCACCCGAATCAGACTGCGGTTGGGAATCTTTAAAACCCACAACCTTTCCTTTTAAAATCCCCAAACCCGAAACCGAACCAAACTCTTCCGCCTGATTGAAGAGTAACTGTAATCCTAGACAAATCCCCAAAAATGGCTTACCACTTTCCACAGATTTTTTTACAGTTTCAACAAGTCCAAACCTNTCNAGGTTATCCATACAAGCTTTAAATGCACCNACACCAGGTAAAACAACAGACTGTGCTGAAAGTATTTTTTTAGGATCACTNGTTATAATGNCATCCGCATCCACGGCCTCNAAACCCTTTTGCACGGAACGTAGATTACCCATTCCATAGTCAATAATTGCAATCAACTAAAGAATTCCCTTTGTCGATGGGATACCACCAGTGCGAGAGTCAATAGAACAAGCAGCATCCAGCGCCCTCGCAAATGCCTTGAATAAGGCCTCTACAATATGGTGTAAATTACTCCAATAGGGTGAGTTCAAATGGAGTGTGGTGCCGCTATTTGCAGAAAAAGCTTGAAAAAATTCGGAAACCAATTCAACATCGAACTCACCAAGTTTTGATTTGGGCAATTCAACATTAAACACAAAATAAGCCCGCCCACTAATGTCTATTACGCATTGAGCCAAGGCCTCATTAAGCGGAGTACTTGCTTCTGCAAATCTACGAATACCTTTCTTATCCCCTAGCGCGTCTTTAAAAGCCTGCCCCAATGCAATTCCAACATCTTCAACTGTATGATGAAAATCGATTTGTGTGTCCCCTTGGGCTTTTACAGTCAAATCAAAATAGCCGTGCTTAGCCAACTGCGAAAGCATGTGATCAAGAAATGGAATTGGGGTTTTTATATCTTGTATCCCAGAACCATCNAGATTCAGGCTAACTTCAATTTGAGTTTCGCTGGTGGAACGTTTTACGTGGGAGGTTCTAGCCATTCAATGTTTGTTTGAAAGTGAGGTCATGCTTTTTACCGTTACCATTCTTTCCATTTTCTATAATTGCTTTTTTACCATTGCTTGAAACCCATTTTTTACCATTCCCAGAAGCAGCCATTTCTGCAACCGACCCATAAAAAGTCATAATGGTTTCAAACATTCCTTCTGGATCCAGTTTCAAGTCTTTTCTCTGTTTTCCTGGAGCACCATGTTCCAAAACAATATCCTCAAGCCCTATAGATTTAACAGCTACATTACACACATTCTCTTCCTGAAGGGCTTCCAGCACGGCAGAACCAAATCCACCTTTCAAGGAATGCTCTTCCGTTGTTACAATACAACGTACACCCTTGGAATATTCGACAATCAAGTCTTTATCGATCGGTTTCGCAAATCGTGCATTTATAACAGCAACACTTACCCCTTCTTTTTCAAACATATCAGAAACATTNTTTGCACAATCTACAGTATGACCGTAAGCAACAATGGCTATATCACTACCATCTTTAACTACTTCGCCTTTACCAATTTCAAGTTCTTTTATTTCCTCATCCAACGNAACGCCCAANCCNGANCCTCTGGGATAACGCATGGCTACTGGNCCCTTATGGTTAATAGCAGTTTTAAGCATATGCCTCAACTCGTTTTCATCTTTTGGTGCCATGACAACCATGTTTGGTAATGTCCGAAGAAAAGCAATATCATAAAGCCCTTGATGTGTAGCCCCGTCCTCTCCAACAATTCCTGCCCTGTCTAAAGCAAACGTAACATCTAAATTCATTAAACAGATATCGTGGACAACCTGATCATACGCGCGTTGCAAAAAAGTGGAGTAAATAGCTGCGACTGGCTTAAATCCCTCTATGGCTAATGCTCCAGCAAAAGCCACACCATGTTGTTCAGCCATACCTACGTCAAAAGTACGGTTAGGAAATACTTTTCCAAATTTACTGATACCTGTTCCATCTGGCATAGCTGCAGTGATACCTACTATTTTTTCATTTTCTTTTGCAAGATCTATCAGAGTATCTGCAAATACATTTGTATATGCTGGATTTGCCTTTTTCTTATGAAATTCACCGGTTGAAACATTAAAAGGTTTTGCACCATGCCAGACATCCGCTTTTTCTTCTGCCTGTTCGTAACCTTTACCTTTTCTGGTAATAACATGCATAAGAGTTGGACCTTTAAGGTCTTTAACAGCAGAGAAAGTATCTATAAGTGCTTTTACATCATGTCCATCAACTGGACCGACATAGCGAAACCCAAGGTCTTCAAATAACCTTCCNGGAATAAAGACTCCTTTTATTGCTTCATCTATTTTGTGTGCATACCGAGATATATCTTTTCCAATTCCAGGAACAGAAAGCANAAGCTGGTCAACTTCCTGTTTGATTTTAAGCATTACCTGTCCAGTCATAATTTTACTTAAATGTGCAGACATGCCTCCCACATTAGCTGAAATGGACATCTCATTGTCATTGAGAACAACTATCATATCACTTTGAATATGACCGGTATGATTCAGNCCCTCAAAAGCCATNCCTGCTGTCAAAGANCCATCACCAATAACTGCAATAACATCATNATCTTCATTTTTGAGATCACGAGCCTTTGCAAACGCCAAGGCAGCAGAAATAGATGTACCCCCATGTCCACAATTCCAATGATCGTGTTCGCTTTCTTCACGTCTGGTAAATCCGCAAAGACCTCCATATTGCCTAAGCGTGTCAAATTTNTCTTTTCTTCCCGTCANAAGNTTATGGACATAAGATTGATGCCCCACATCCCAAACAAATTTATCCAACGGGCTGTTAAAAACGTAATGCATAGCCATGGTCAGCTCCACTACGCCTAAATTGGAAGAGAGGTGGCCTCCTGTCTTGGAGATAGTATCCAAAAGCATGTCCCGAATTTCCCTTGCCAAATCGGGTAATTTATCAATAGGAATATTTTTTAAATCCTGGGGACTATCAACAATATCTATTAACTTACTCATGGGTGGTCCCAGTCAAAAGGTTCGTTGAACAAAAAATCGTGCTATTTCCCTTAATGGGTCTGCTCGATTATCAAATTTCTTTAAGCAATCTAAACTTTCTTTTATTAAATCTTCTGCTTTGCTTCTTGATTCTTCTAAACCATACAACGCTGGATAAGTTGCCTTATCTTTATTAAGATCACTACCTATATCCTTACCGAGTTTTTCTTGATCTCCTGTAACATCAAGAATGTCATCAATAATTTGGAAGGCAAGGCCTATATGAGATCCAAACCTTGATAGACTACTAACTTGTTCTTCGGTAGCCTGACCTAAAATTCCACCACACCGAATACAAGCCCTAATCAGAAACCCTGTTTTATAAATATGAATATATTCGAGAGTTTCTGGGTTGATTTTTTTGCCCTCAGACTCGAGGTCTACTACCTGTCCACCTATCATCCCAGTTGAGCCAAGGGCACCTGCCATCTCGTGAGTTGCTCTTAAAATTAACTCAGGTGGAACAGTTTCCATTCCTGCTGCGCGCGTCATTATAACAAACGCCTGCGTCAGCAAAGCATCACCAGCTAAAATCGCGACAGCTTCTCCAAAAACTTTATGGTTTGTAGGCTTTCCTCGTCTTAGATCGTCATTATCTAAAGCAGGAAGATCATCATGAATGAGAGTGTAGGTATGTATCAACTCAGCTGCTATTGCAAATGGCAAAATACTGTGCCGATTACCTCCTACCGCCTCTGCCGCTGCCATGACCAACACTGGCCTCAAGCGCTTACCTCCGGCTAAAAGGCTGTAGCGCATCGCTTCATGGATGCTTACCGGATATGCTTTACCCTGAGGCAAAAAATTCAGCATCCTCTCATCAATAAGCTTTTTACCTTCTAAAAGGTATTTGGATGCGGACAAACCACTCAATAAAACAAATAATTATTAAGGTTTCAAAATTGCCTCTCGTCACACAAAATACTAACATATATCCTAAAACAGTCAACTTTAATAGTCAGCCACGCTAATATACAATAAAGCATTAATTTTTAACTATTTATTGCCTTCATTAAAAAAAAATTAACTTTTGTTACCCAAATATAAACTAATAAAAAATAATTAAATTTACTGCAAATCTTTTTGAAAACTACATTCAGTATCAAAAATTAAAAAATCTAAAGTGTAACCCAATAAGAAAAAAGCACGGAAATTCAAGCCATGATTAGTAAAACTAAAACTTAAATGTTGTGTTTTTTATTTGTTTTATATTTATCCGCCAATGCCTATATAATTATTACCCATACATTCAATAACCCTGCTATAAACCTAGCAGGGTTTTTCTAACTTATCTCCAAAAATAGGATTTTTACATATGCATAGCTTAACAGTGACATGGGTCGGCTATATTTCGCTTATTAGTTTTTGTTTGGCGTATATCCTTGTAATATTTGAAGAACAAATTCACATGAGAAAATCCAAGCCGGTTATTTTAATCGGTTGTTTTATGTGGGGTCTAATAGGAATATATGAAGCAATGCATGGTGGCGGGCACGCCCATGATTATGTAAAGGAATTGATAGCCGAAATTGGAGAACTATTTTTCTTTTTGCTAGTAGCAATGACTTATATAAACACTCTATCAGAAAGAAATGTTTTTAAAGTCTTACGCGCATGGCTTCTGAAGAAAGGATTAGGGTTTAAAAAACTTTTTTGGGCTACAGGGTTCATCACATTTTTGCTCTCACCTCTCGCAGATAATTTAACAAGTGCTCTGCTCATGTCTACAGTTGCACTGGCAGTAAGCAATGGAAATGGTAAATTTATTGTCCCTGCATTTGTAAATATTATTGTAGCCGCCAATGCTGGTGGCGCATGGAGCCCTTTCGGCGATATCACAACCCTTATGGTTTGGACATCTGGGAAAGTTCAAACTATGGAATTTTCCTATCTTGTCTTACCTTCAATCATAAACTGGGTTATTCCAGCAACAATCATGTACTTTTTCGTACCCGATGAAATGCCTGAAGCGGGAGACGAGAATGTCCAAATGAAAGCAGGGTCAAAGGTCATAATTGGCTTGGGGATATTTACGATTGCTACAGCGGTTTCTTTCCACCAGTTCCTACACCTTCCGCCGTTTATGGGAATGATGTTCGGTTTGGGACTTTTAATGATGAAAGGTTATTACTTGAAACGCTGGGGAGAGGCCAAACACCTTAAGAAAATGGGTGTTGTGGATCGTAGAAAAACATTACGGTTTAATATTTTTGCAAAAGTGGAACAGGTTGAATTTGACACCCTATTATTTTTCTTTGGTGTTTTGACAGCAGTTGGGGCTTTACAATATATTGGTTATCTTGCTCTTGTCAGTGAAAATATGTATGGCACTTTAGGACCGACTTATTCCAATGTTATAGTGGGCGTTCTCTCTGCTATTGTCGATAATATTCCCATAATGTACGCAGTTCTTAAAATGGACCCAACTATGGGACTGGATCAGTGGCTTTTAATAACATTAACTGCAGGCACAGGAGGTAGTTTGCTATCTGTTGGGTCTGCAGCTGGCGTAGCTGTTATGGGGGTCGAAAAGGAAAATTATAATTTCATGTCTCACTTAAAATGGGCCCCCGCTGTTGGCCTGGGTTATATAGCAAGTGTTCTCTGCTGGTATCTTGTGACAGGTTCGCTTAGGTAAGTTATAAGTNTCAAAAAACACACTCAATTTTCTTCTTCTGATTTTTTTCGCAAAACAATCTGGATTTGTGCTACAGCATTTTCAAGCGTTTGATCAATAAGGGCTCCTAATTTTACGGAAANCAAATTTATCCGGTATTTTATAAGCTTAGAATTTANCCCCAGTTTGTCTAGAAATTTTTGGTAGCGATTCAACCGTTTAATTATAGAACGATTCAGTCGCATGAAAAACTTTCCCTGTCTTCCTAAACCATGACCTTTTAAAGAATAGTCATAACCGTGGTCTTGATGCTCCAATGAAATCACCTCAGCATCTGGCAATGCAGAGCAAACCACCGCTAAATCATAAGATACAGGAGACCAAGAATTAGGTTTATTTATACGAAAAGTTGCAGAATGGTCGCGATTAAACAAGCTTGGCCAAANTCCTTGTTCATATAAGTCTTCATCAGGAACAACAATGACCATCGCTCCACCTGGTTTCACTAATTGCCACCATTGNTCCAAGGCTTTNGGTACATCTATCATATGTTCTAGCGAGTGACTACTATGAACNCAATCAAAAGTGTTTGGTTCAAGATAGTTTAATATTTCCTGAGCATCCCCCTGNTCTTTATCAAAAGGAATGGCATTAGGAACNACTANGTTGNTGCCACANCCTATATCAANTACTTTACCCGAGAAATATCTNTTTTTAAATTCNGGNCCGCGTATTTTTTCAGTTTTAGATGCCTCATCCATAAAAATTTTCAAATGGCACTGTTAATTTTTCCAAAAAGTTAACACACGTTTATTTTAAAAATTTCTAAAAAGTTTTAAACTACCTTTACATATTTTCTTTCATAAATGTAAAGGTATCAAAGGTTTTTATATTTTTCGTTTATTTTTTATGATANAGTCATCGGTTTAACAATGCTTAATTATAATGACAAATAAAAACCAAAAAATTGCTCTTCTGACTAAGAAACATGTGGCTCAAACATACGGGCGGTATCCCATTGCACTAATTCGAGGTCAAGGCACTAAAGTCTGGGATAAAAATGGCAATCAATATTTAGACTTTGTGAGNGGNCTTGCNGTNAANAACCTTGGGCATTGTCATCCCACTGTTGTTTCTGCAATTCAAAAGCAAGCTAAAACNCTTCTCCATGTGTCGAATTTATACCATATNGAACCACAATCCCAACTAGCAGAACTGCTCACATCATCCTGCTTTGCCGAAAAAATCTTTTTCTGTAATAGTGGTACCGAAGCAATTGAAGCCGCAATAAAACTGGCTAGAAAGTTTTCTTCTGATCAAGGGAATCCGGAGCGAACTGAAATCATTACAATGAACAATTCATTTCATGGGCGAACCATGGGTGCTTTATCGGCAACTGCTCAAAAAAACTACCACACAGGTTTTAATCCTTTATTACCAGGCTTTAAATATGTGCCATTTAATAATCTCCCAGCTATAAAAAAAGCAATAAGCAAAAAAACATGTGCAATACTTGTTGAACCGATTCAAGGAGAAGGCGGTGTAAATGTTCCTGAACAAACTTACCTTAAAGATTTAAAATCTCTTTGCCAAAAAAAAGGCATTCTTTTAATATTTGATGAGGTGCAAACGGGGTTTGGGCGAACTGGAAAATTATTTGCGCATGAATTATTCAAAACAAAACCAGATATTATGACGCTCGCCAAAGCATTAGGGGGAGGTATGGCTATAGGAGCCATGGCAGCAACCAATCGAATTATGAAATCATTCGTTCCCGGAACTCACGCGTCAACCTTTGGTGGTAATCCATTAACTTGCTCAGCAGCTTTAGCATCTTTAAAAGTTATCACTAAAAAAGGTTTTCTCAAAAAAACTTCTGACACAGGAAAATACTTTCTCAAATGCCTAGAGAACTTAGCCTATCAGCATTCAATAATTAAAGAGGTCCGCGGAAAGGGAATGATTTTAGCTATCGAGTTGTATAAGCCCGGCAATGAAATTGTTATGGATTGTATGAAAAATGGTTTTTTGATCAACTGCATCAAACAAAATGTTTTACGTTTTCTTCCACCCTTGAATGTAGCCAAAAAAGATATAGATCGCCTGATACCTGTTTTATCTGACGGAATAAATAAATTATCAAAAAATAAAATCTGATTTTGAAGTTCAAATGAAAAAAGACCTCTTAACCATTAATGACTTTAATCGCGAAGAAGTTTTAGCTCTATTTGATAAAGCTACAGACTTAAAAACTAAGCGAAAAAACGGCATAGAGCACTATCCTTTAAAAGGNAAGTCTCTTGGNATGATATTTAATAAAAACTCTACTCGTACTCGAATATCTTTTGAGGTTGGAATGTACGAACTTGGTGGTCAAGCAATTTTTCTAACGGGAGATCAATTGCAGCTAAATCGTGGTGAAACACTTAAAGATTCTGCTCAAGTACTTTCTCGCTACCTCAATGGTATCTTAATGCGAACTCATGATCATNAGGAGGTAATAGATTTAGCAAAGAATGCTTCCATTCCTGTTATCAATGGGCTTACTGATTTAAATCATCCCGTTCAAATACTTTCGGACATTTTTACAATCAAAGAAANACTTGGAAAAATAGAAANTNTGAAAATAGCTTACGTAGGAGANGCCAATAATGTTGCATATTCTTGGATGACAGGCGCATCTCTTATGGGAATGAATTTGTGCATCGCTTGCCCTGAGGAACTTAAACCTTTATCTATGCCACCTCTTCAAAGAAATGGGGCAGTCGAAATCATCGAAAATCCTCTTAAGGCTGTGCAANATGCGGATATTATTTATACTGATGTATGGATAAGCATGGGTGATTCCGGTGACTTGAAGAAAAAAGAACAAATTCTGACCCCTTATCAAATCAACCAGAAACTACTAGATGCTACAGGAAAACACTCTTTGGTAATGCATTGCCTTCCGGCNCATNGGGGTATGGAAATCACATCTGANGTTCTGGATGGGAAAAACTCTATTGTTTTGGATCAAGCTGAAAACAGGTTGCATGTCCAGAAAGCTATTCTCGAAACATTATTATCCAACCCAGATTAATGATAAATTTGCAATCATTCAATCCGCTAATAATTTAGTTTAAAATATGCCTACCTTCAATCAATANAGATAGTGATTAAATTTGAAGTTATAAAAAAACACAGTCACTCTTCCGCCAGACTAGGAACTCTCACAACACCTAGGGGGAAAATACACACCCCATGCTTTATGCCTGTTGGGACTCAGGCAACCGTAAAGGCTCTAACTCCAGAAAATTTAGAATACATTGGCGCGCAAATTATTTTAGGAAATACCTATCATCTGTATTTAAGACCAGGACATGAATTAATTCACTCTCTAGGCGGGCTCCATAAGTTTATGAACTGGCCTTATCCTATTCTTACTGATAGCGGTGGGTACCAAGTTTTCAGCATGAACAAACTTACAAAAGTAACGGAGGAGGGGGTAAACTTTAAATCACATATTGACGGATCCAGCCACTTTATATCTCCTGAAAAAGCTATAGAAATACAAACAGCATTAGGGTCAGACATCATTATGGCCTTTGACGAACCAACTCCGCATCCTTCAGATCTTGCTACCACTCTTAAATCATTGGAGCTCACTACTCGTTGGGCTAAAAGATGTAAAGATGCTCTAAAATCCAAAAATCAATCTTTGTTTGGGATAATACAAGGGGGCATGCACCAAAAATTAAGAAAAGAAAGTTCAGAACAAATAATCGAATTGGATTTCCCTGGTTATGCTATTGGAGGATTAAGCGTAGGAGAAGAAAAACATTTAATGAATGATATCACCGAATTTACTGCTTCTCTTTTACCAGAATTAAAACCTAGATACCTAATGGGAGTAGGAACTCCTAACGATTTGTTAATATGTAGCTCCCTAGGTGTGGATATGTTCGACTGCGTTATGCCAACCCGTAATGCCCGAAACGGTTGTTTGTTTACAAGGGACGGAAAATTAAACATACGAAACTCGCAATATCAAAGCGACCCCGAACCAATTGACCCAAATTGTAATTGCTATACTTGCAAAAACTTTTCACGAGCTTATCTTAGGCATCTCATTATGGCGGGAGAAATTCTTGCTATGCATCTACTCACTTTGCATAATTCTTACTTCTATCAAAATTGGATGAAAAATATTCGTTTAGCTATTAAAGAAGATATTCCCTTCTCTTTTAGTTGGCAGGAAACAGCTAATTAAACCTTAGATCTACTTTTTAGGGTTCACTTATAATCCCATGAATTTTGAATTCATGGATATCATAACCCGATCGCTTTGGCAAAGAAGCCTGTGAGACGGCTTTCAAAATTTCAACCTTTTCAGAGTCCATCCATCCCATAAAATGGTTAAAAATTTTTTCTGGAAAATAAAGAATCAAATTCAACCGGGCTCTTTCATAAGTAAATTGTGATCCTGATCGCATCGGATTGCTACGAAGAGGTTTATATTCTACATGGCCCTGTAACATATAATCCGCGGTCTCCCTCCACTCTTCTCCAATTTTTAACAAGTTTTCTCTGATAAGAGAAAGATACCTTCCCTGCTCAGGGAGTTCATATGTATAACTTTTCATTGAACGCTTTCTAAATTGTTAGAATCAAATTAATTTTGCTCGCAAAGCCAAAAAAAGAGGGATTTCTTTTCGCGAACGGTTTTCTGCTTTTGCTCTTTTTCCAGGTTGGCTCTTCTTATTTGAAATCCATTCCTCTAGTCCATCCAAAGCAAATCCCGCCTTAGACAAGGCTNCGACATAACTTTGAAGAGGGCGATGGTAAGTAAGAGTATAAGAGTCTTTGTTTGCAAAGGGCGGTGTAAGGATAGGAACATCAGTCTCACTTAAATAATGATCCACCCTTCTATATTCTAACTTTTTCTCCTCATCCCATCCCCAATGAGTCTGTCTCGGAATACGAAAGCAAGGATGTGTCATAACTACCACAAAACAGCATTGCGATTTTAATCCAATTGCAGCATTTTCAAATAAGGCATTTATGTTTTTAATATTTTGTATTGCCATAAGACAGGCCATTCCATTAAATCGATCTTTTGCAAAGTTTTCAGAGTTTGCCACATCGCCAACACGATATCGTATGGAAGAATTCGATCTGGATTTTGCGCGATTGATTAGCTCGGCTGAAGAATCGAGACCTTCTACGCGTATTCCTTTTTTATGCAAAAATCTGGAAAACACTCCTTGCCCGCATGCTAGATCAAGAATCCTGTCTCCTTTTTTAGGGTTCAACATATTATAGACGCCAGGCATAATAATATCCTTGTGAAAATCGGTGCCCTGCGAACCCACTAACGAGTCATACCAGCGTGAGGCCTGATCCCATAGTGTGATATTTTTTTGGGGAGGTGACTTCGAAGGTCTTCTGCTTTTTTTAATTTCCGGGTTTCTTTTCAAAATATTTTTATCATTAATAGTTTACCTTCTTCGTTTACTCTTGAGCCAAACCAAACAGTTTTTGAAAAATCAAAGCAAAAAGAGCTCTCAACAAATAAAACTCTTCGCTTTTAAATTAAAGTATCACCTTGATCACCTTATTTAAAGAAATGGTGGTGGGTGTTACTTTACAATTTATTCCATAAAGCTCTACACCTTTATTTTTAGCCTTACGCAACCATTTACAAAAATCGGGGTCAATTTTATCATTACAGGTTATCGATTGGGTATCCTGTCTTTGTGAAACAAATAAGACTGCAGCCTGATATCCTTTTTCAGAAAACTCTATTAACTCCTGCACGTGTTTCATTCCGCGTTTTGTTGGGGCATCGGGAAATTTTCCAATCCCGTCTTCCACCAAACTAACCGATTTAACTTCTACATAAGCCTCTTTTTTAGAAAAACTGAGATGGAAATCAAATCTACTATTTCCTGCTTTGACTTCACTCCTAAAACTGGAGTATCCATTTAAAAAAGGAAGGTTTTTTTCTTTTAACCCATTAGAAATAAGAAAATTTGCAAAAGCTGGAAATACGGATACCCAGATTGAACCATTCCAGACTAATACAAGTGTATAATCTGTTTTGCGTTTTTCACTAGGCTGATATGCAAGCCTGACCTTTCTATTTGGAAGCAACAACCCGGGCAAACGTCCGGGATCTGGAACATGAGCTAATGTTTCTTTACCATTGATTTCAACACGGGCAAGGTATCGGTTAGGCCTTTCTAAAAATATTCCTTCTACGATTTTTTCTCCAAATTTCATGAATTAGATTCCTTAAAGAGAATAAAGCTTAGGATAGGTATGGGGCTAACAAAGAAAAAATCAACTAATGATGATCGCTTCCTTTTCCTGCATCAAGATTAACAGTTTTTTCAAGATGCAATAGCGAATCAACAGAGGGTGACACACGATCTATAAAAGGCTTTGGATATAATCCGATCAACAAGATCAAAAAACAGGCAGGGAGCAAAAGTTTAAATTCATTTGAGTTTATATCAGAAATATTTTCAGAACTAGGTTGCTCTTGCATAGATCCCTGAAACATATAAAGCATATAAATTGAAGCAAACACAATGGACAGGCCACCCATGAGAACCAAGATGCCTGATAGTTGAGCCAATAATTGAGAAGTCCAAACGCCAACCAATATCAAAAATTCGCCCACAAAGCCATTCAGACCTGGCAAACCCAATGCAGCCAACATAATAAGCATAAAAGTACCATAAAGAACTGGCATGGATTTACTTAGCCCACGTAATTCTCCAAGGTTACGCGTCCCCATTCTAATCTCAATGAATCCNACAATAATGAACAATGCCGAAGCTATTATTCCGTGATTAACCATTTGCAAAACACTTCCCTCAATGCCTTCGCCATTTCGAGCAAAGATTCCTAAAACAATAAATCCAAGGTGACTAATACTGGAATAGGCCACAAGAGCTTTAATATCTTTTTGCGCAATAGCAATCCAAGCACCATACACCATTCCCGTTGCTGCCATAAACCCAATTACCAAAGCCATTGAACTAAGCGCCTCAGGGAAAAGTGGTAGACAAAAACGTAAGAAACCATAAGCTCCCGTTTTAGACATAGCACCCGTTAATAAGATCAAAGCAGGAATTGGACATGCAACATAGGCATGAGGCAACCAACTATGAAGAGGAAATACCGGAACTTTGATAGCAAATGCTACAAAAAAGAACAAGAACATCCAAATCTGCGTAAACGGGTCAATATGAGTTTTAGAAAGAACCTGCAAATTAAATGTTACCTCATGGGTAGCACCATAATGAACCATTGTAAGAGATACAATTGCTACCAACATCAATAAGCTGCCGACCAGGGTATAAATCACAAACTTCATAGTGGCATAAACACGGCGCCCCTCACCCCAGACTCCTATTATGAAATAGGTTGGCACCAACATTAACTCCCAGAAAACATAAAACAATATAGTATCTAATGCGAGAAAAACACCTAGAGTTCCAGCCTCCAAAGCCAGCATAAGGGCTATAAAATTTCTGAAATTCTTTTTCTGATTCATCGACATAATAATGGCTACAACACCTAAGAATGCGGTCAAAACTACCATCCAAAGACTGATTCCATCAACGCCAACCTCATAATTAATATGAAGTGCTGGAATCCAATGAAAACTCTGAACGAATTGCATTCCCGGGTTACTCGAATCAAAGGAGTATAATATCCACATAGATATCAGGAAAGCTACTGAAGTAGCTCCCAAACCCATTGCCTTAACAAAGACATGGTTATCCCTATCTACGAATATGAGAGCCAATGCTGCAAAAAGAGGAATAAAAATAATTAGAGATAGCATGTTTATTTACAGAAAAACCACGAATAATAAAATAACAACCATTCCGGCAACCATGTTTAGTGCATAAGTACGAACCCTACCTGTTTGCCAAAAACTGATNCCACGACTCACTTCTTTAACCTGAAAACCAACCTGGTCGACTGCAAAATCAACACCTTGTTTTTCACCTTTTTCTTCCATAAAAGNACCGATTGCTTTAGTGGGTTTTACAATTAAAAAATCATAAATTTCATCTATATAATATTTGTTAAATAACAAATCATACAGAGGAGCAAACACTTCCTTCATAAGTTCTAAACGATCTTTACTCACCTGATAAATTAAGGCAGCAGTTGCTATACCACCAATACCGGCAATGAGTGCAATTGTTTCTAAAACTCCATCATGAAAATGGTGTACCTCGCGCCCAAAAACAGGGGCCAAGAACCCATCTACAAGAGGACCTAAAGCTCCTCCACCTAATGNNAGAACTGCTAAAAATACAAGAGGNAATGCCATTGTTACCGGAGATTCATGGGGATGTAAATCAGGGCTTCTCGTCTGTCCAATAAAAGTAGAAAAATAAACCCTGAAAATATAAAAAGCCGTCATACCCGCAGTAATTAAGGCAATGGCCCAAAAAACAAAATTTCCCATTTCAGCATGGTAGGAACTTAGAATTATAGCTTCTTTACTAAAATAGCCGCTGGTGAGTGGAAATCCGGCTAAAGCCAAAGCACCAATCAAAAAAGTAGCATGCGTCAGAGGCATAACATTTTTTAAGCCGCCCATTTTTCTGATATCTTGTTCACCATCTAGAGCATGAATGACACTTCCTGCAGCTAAAAATAAAAGTGCTTTGAAAAATGCATGGGTCATNAGATGAAACATGCCTAAACTGTAAACTCCTATTCCCATTGCCAAAAACATATAACCCAACTGGCTCATCGTGGAATAGGCAATTACCCTTTTGATATCGTATTGCACCATTCCCATCGTTCCGGCAAACACAGCTGTCAAAACTCCAACTGTGGCAATTAGGTACATTGTAAAGGGAGCTAATTCGTAGAGCGTATGACAACGAGCAATCAGATAAACCCCTGCTGTTACCATAGTGGCAGCATGAATCAATGCGCTGACAGGCGTTGGCCCTTCCATTGCATCGGGCAACCAAGTGTGCAAAGGAAGTTGTGCTGATTTAGCAAAAGCTCCAACAAGAAGTAACAAAGTAATTAAAAGGATTTGATCATCATTTTGGCGAAAGGTTTCAGGGGCCGCAGCAAAAACATCAATAAAACTTAACGTTCCAAAGTTTTCAAATACTACAAAAGCCGCTATCACCATGCCAACATCACCTATCACATTCATCACAAAAGCTTTTCTTGCNGCAAATACTGCACTTGTTTTTTCTTTGTAAAAACCTATCAGCAAATAAGAAGCCAAGCCTACAAGAGCCCAACCTACGATGAGAAAAAAGAAATCGGCCGCCGCAATCAATACCAGCATAGAAAAAATAAATAAATTTAAATATGAGAAGAAACGGGAATACTCCGGGTCATCATGCATATAACCAATAGAATAAACATGGATCACAAATCCGACACCAGTGACGATTAGAAACATGAAAACAGAAAGCGGGTCTACCAATATGGCAAGGTCCAGCTTAAAGTTTGCAGCGGATACCCATTGATATAGGACATGAATTTTACCAATGCGTTCTTCAGGTGGAACAAAAAGCAAATCACTTAAAGCCACCAGGGAAGTAATAAAGGAAGCACCCACTGTANCGCAGCCGANCAACCCTACAAGTAATTTAGATATTCTCCCTCCATACCAGCTTAGAAAAATAAAGCCCGCTAAAGGAAAGATTAATATGAGCCAACTACTTGAAAACAAATTTTATCCTTTCAATGCATTGATTTGATCCACATTCATTTCATGGCGAGTGCGGAAAATTGTAAGAATAATAGCTAGNCCCACAACCACTTCGGCNGCAGCAACTGTCATTATGAACAAAGCNAAAATCTGTCCGTCCAGAGAATTCAAAAAACTGGAGTAAGCTATGAGGAGGTAGTTTACGGAGTTCAGCATCAACTCAACCGACATAAACATGATCAAAGGATTTTTTCGAATTATAAAACCACACGCTCCCACACAAAAAACTGATGAACTGACAAGCAAAACAAATTCCTGACCCATATTTATCGCCTTTTTAGAGGAGCAAATGAAAATTTAGCTAAACAGATNACACCCACTGCTGCCACTAACAGCAAAGCTGAGGCTAGTTCAAAGGCCACAAGGTGTTTAGAAAATAATTCCAACCCAATTGCCTTTGCNGTACCAAAAATTTCTGGATTAATAGTTCCTTCAATCTGCTTGGTCGGGCCTACTGTTGCCGATAAATACAACTCTCCTAGCAGAGTAAAAATAAAGGTAAAAGCAATGGAACGTTCAAAAGTTAACTCTTGAATTTCCTTCTTTCCTCCCAATAATGCAATGATAAACAAAAACAAAATCATCACTGCTCCGGCATAAACAATAATTTGTACCGCAGCCAAAAACTCAGCATTATATAAAAGAAACAACAATGCCAAACAAATCATGTGCCCAATCAGGTAAAGAGCGGAATAAATAGGAGAGGAACATAAAATCACACCCAAACTTGCAAGTATCGCCGTCACCCCTATGGAAAAAATAACCGTATCGCGGGTGAATTCAAATATCATTGCTAGGTCAAACACGCCTTCTCTCCCCCAAAACCATCTTTAATTATCTTTTAAATGAAAACCTTTTAAATCTACTTATTAATGCGTTCCGTATTCCCCAACATATTAACTCGGAATTGATTGGGTTCCGGGTAAACTAAAAGGTCCTGCTTTTCCATGATGTAATTATCTCGATCATAATCGGCAAGTTCATAATGCTCACGCAAAACAACAGCATCTACAGGGCAAGCTTCTTCACAATAGCCACAATAAATACAGCGCAAAAGGTTGATCTCATATACCTCTGCATACCGTTCACCCTTTGAAACAGGATTTTTTGGGTCGTTTTCAGCAGCTACGACATGAATACATCCGACGGGGCAATTAATAGAACACAAACTACAACCAACACACCTTTCCAAACCTTCCTCATCACGATTTAGGAAGTGGCGACCGCGATAGCGTGTTGGCATCGTGCGCTTGACTTCTGGGTATTGCAGGGTAACTGGTTTCGTCAACATATTTCGAAACGTGACNCCCATTCCAACCAATAGATTTTTCACACCCGCTAAAGTAGCCTGTAACATAAATTCTCCCGGTATTACATCACTTTAATGGTTCCGGTGATGAGAAGATTTAATAAACATAAAGGCAATAAAACTTTCCAACCAAACGTCATTAATCTGTCATAACGAATTCTGGGAAAAGTAGAACGCAACCATATAAAAACACATAAAAGGAAGGCCACTTTGCCTGCAAAAGCTACAATCGGCCAAATTGGGATTCCGTAGGTATTCCATCCACCTAAAAATAATAAAGTTACCAAGGCACTCATGGTCACCATATTGATGTATTCCCCCATGAAAAACATCGCAAATTTCATACCTGTATATTCCGTATGGAAACCAGCGACCAGCTCTTGTTCAGCTTCCGGCAAATCAAATGGAGCACGGTTGGTCTCTGCTACCCCTGCAATAAAAAACAATAAGAAGGCCAAAGGTTGAATAAGAATAAACGGAATGTTCTCTTGGGCAAGCACCATATCTACCAAACTTAAGGAACCAGTGAGCATAATGATACTCAAAGCCGAAAGGCCAAGTGTTAATTCATAACTAATCATTTGCGCAGAGGACCGNAGACCACCCATTAATGANTATTTATTATTTGAAGATAANCCCGCTATTACCATCCCGTAAATACCCATCCCTGAAATAGCAAAAACAAACAAGATGCCACTATTAACATTGGCGCCCCACAACTCAATATTTATGCCAAAGATTTCAAACGGAGCACCAAAAGGAATAACGGCAAATGCAACGATAGCAGTAAACACCACCACCGCAGGTGCCAAATGAAATAAAAACTTATCGGCTGATGTCTGAATAATTGATTCTTTAAAAAGCAATTTAAGCGTATCCGCCATAGGCTGACCGAATCCAAAAGGGCCGACGCGATTTGGACCTAGGCGCACCTGGAAACGACCCATCAAACGTCTCTCCAACCAAACCAGAGCTGGCACCACAGACATAATACCCACGGCTATCACTACAGCTTTAACACTTCCTACAATAAGAGGAATATTATCGTTCAAAGATTGAACAATGAAATCCCATAGCTCAATTAAGAATTTAGTAATCCAATCCAAATCATTGCTCTCCAGCAAAATCCATCATATTTTTTTTATATCTAACCAGACTGGTTCATTATCCAAATTTGCCAAGCCATTTACACCTTGCTCATCGGATATTTTTGGAACTACAACTCCGCCTGATTCGCAACGATTGTCCACAATAACCTCAGCTTCAATTTTTATTTCGTTCGAGTAAAGACATACTGTATCTCCGTCACATACACCAATATTTGCAGCATCGAATTCATGCAAATAAGCAGTGGAAGGTTTAAAGTGGTGTGCAAGCATGGAGGAAGCATCCAAAACTTTATCATGCGCAAACAAATAGGTAGCAATACGCAACCTCAACTTACCCTTAGTTTTTTTGCTTCCCATGACATTTTCAGGAGACGTTTCTTGATATGACACCTTATCGCGATTAATTCCTAGATTACCTATCAATCTACTATTGATTTCTTGATAACCGGGTACTTTTAATGATATCTCCTCTAAAACTTTCGTTATTCTTGAATAATTTTTTTCATCCCCTAGCTTTTTCAACATCATAGTAACAAGCTTCCAATCAGAAATATTATTGGCTTCCAATGCTGCTCTTCTGTACTGCACTCTGCCGCCAATATTAGTGGTAGTGCCTTCATCAAAACCGGGGCCATTCGAAGGCAATACAATTTTAGCCAACCTGGTTGTTTCAGTCTCTAGCATGTCGTGTACTACTAATAGCTCAAGATTTTTTAGTGCATCAACAATTTTAGTTCCTCCGGGAAAATCCACAGCTAAATTCGAACGATGCACCCACAAAGCTTTTAGCTCACCGCTTTTTGCTTTTTCAATCATTTCTAAAGCAGACCATCCAGCTTGTGTTGGAGCATTTTCACCCCACAACTCTTTTACCTTTGCCTCATCTAAGACCGACACACCACCTGGATAATAATCTGGAGTGAGTCCCATATCTATTGCACCGACTGCATTTGTAGCAGGTGCGGCAGGTATAGCACCACACTCTATAGTAGGTATTTTGGCAATTATTTTGAGTAAACGCTTTACCCGAAGTACGGCATCTCCGGAAAGGGCAGCGGGATTATAAACCACGCAAATCTTCATACTAGATCGCACGGATTCCACCANCAACNTCATTTCATCTGATGAAATTCCTGTTTGATCTAATTTTGAAGAAAACTCTATAGACTCTCCTAGTTCGCGGGCTAATCCTTCCGCAAGCGAGTCTACAGCCAAAGCCTCTGAGCCTATTTTATATTGCAACTTTAGGTCCGCATATTTATCCAATGCGGTAACCTGATCATTCAAAGAAATAAGCCTTGTTCCACACCCTGTGACCGCTTTCTTTAACCTAAGATCGAGTATTGGTAATTCCTCGGTAGGATCACTGGCAATTAAAAGAACAACATTAGAGTTTTCAATCTGATCAATATCATAGTGATCAATTGGTAATCCAGGTGTGTCCTTATATATTTTGTGATCAATATTATTTGTACCCAACAATCGAAACATTTTTTGGTAGAGATAATTTTCTTCGTTTGTTGCATAGGGTGATCCTATAAAACCAATGCTTTTTGGACCATGCTCATCAACTATTTTTTTGAATGTTTCAACCACTTTCTCGGCAGCTTGTTCGGCCGGAGCATCAATTGGAAAGTTTGGAAAAGAAGTAGGCTGGGTTGCACCAACACTATTTTCCCTGGCTGCCGTCACTCGATTTTTACTTCCAACGAAATGATGACCCCAACGTCCCTTATCACAAATCCAACCATCATCGACTGCATCATTTGGTCGCGCCTCAATACGCATAAACTCATTCAATCGTGTTGACAAAGTAATATTACAGTTACAGCCGCAATGGGCACACAAGGTATCTTGATTGGATAAGTCCCAAGTACGCGCTTTAAAACGGAAATCAGTATTGGTTAGGGCACCCACGGGGCAAATATCAATAACATTACCTGAAAAGCGCGAGTCATAAGGTTCATTATTGAAGGTATTGACCTCATTATGAAATCCACGATTTAGCATCACCAGTCCTTGTTCCTGCTCAATCCTTTCACTGTATGCGGTACAACGTTGACATGCAATACAACGTTCTCGATCAATTGTAATTACAGGACTAAGAGGTGCCGCCTTAACATTATTTGCACGATGAAACTCCATGCGCGTATCNGGCGGACCGTACTTAAACGTATTATCNTGAAGGGGACATTCGCCACCCTTGTCACANACAGGACAGTCAAGAGGATGGTTAAGAAGGGTAAACTCCAGNACACCCTTNTGNGCTTTTTCAACCTTATCGCCTACTGTGTTNACAACCATATCCTGAGCCACATCCATCGTACANGCGGTCATTAACTTCGGCATTTTTTCAACTTCAACAAGACACATACGACAACAACCCAATGGACCGATTTTTTCGTGATAACAAAACACAGGGATATCCACATCCACTTGTTTGGCAGCATCCACTACTTTCGTTCCCTTTGGAACTGTGACTGACTTCCCATCAATGGTTAAAGTAACTTCTGACATGATATCCTCAATAATTTCCTATTCCCGCTATTAACTAACTGTTCTCGTCGGAACTTTTCCAAAATATTCCTCATAATCAGAGCGAAAATACTTGATGCTACTTACAACAGGTGCAACACAAGCATCCGCAAGCGGACAAAAAGTTTTAAACGCCATGTTGTCACAAATATCTTCAAGCTTATTAATATATTCCAGTTGACCCTTGTTCTGCATAATTCGCTCTACAATCTGATGAAGCCAACGTGTTCCTTCTCGACAAGGAGTACATTTCCCACAAGATTCATGCATATAAAAACTAATAAGACGTAGTGTCGCTTCTACAATATTTATGCTGTCATCTATAACAATCAAGGCACCCGAACCCAACATGGTTCCGGCCTCTGCTAAAGATTCGTAATCGTAAGGAACATCTACCTTATCTGCTGGAAGCATTGGAACAGATGATCCACCTGGAATAAAAGCTTTGAGCTTATTATCATTTTGAATTCCCCCAGCAAGGTTGTATATGAGTTCGCTGGTTGGCGTCCCCAACTCAATTTCATAGTTTCCAGGTTTTTTCACATGACCGGAAACACTTACCAATTTTGTTCCCTTACTTTTCTCTGTTCCAAAAGCCGCATATTTATCTGCACCCTCACTGACGATATAAGGTACGGCACAGAGCGTTTCAACGTTATTGATAACCGTAGGTTTGGAATACAACCCTTCGACAGCAGGAAAAGGTGGTTTCATTCTTGGTTCACCACGCCCCCCTTCAAGAGAATTAAGCAAAGCAGATTCTTCACCACATATATAAGCTCCTGCACCCAAGTGTGTGTGAATATCCAGGTCAAAGCCTGATCCCAAAATGTTTTTTCCAAGATAGCCTTTCGCACGTGCTTCATCCAAAGCTTTATCCATAATGAAACTTAGATCATGAAACTCCCCGCGAAAATAGATATAACCCGTTTCAATTCGGCAGGCATATGAGCACAAAATCATTCCCTCAATCAGAAGGTGGGGGTTTTTTAGTAACAACTCCCGGTCTTTACAGGTTCCCGGTTCCGACTCATCCGCATTGCAACAAAGGTAACGAGGGAAAACATCTTTTGCAAGAAAACTCCATTTCAGTCCCGTCGGGAAACCGGCTCCACCACGACCTCTTAAGCCAGATGCTTTAACCGCCTCAACAATTTCTTCGGGCTTTTGAGAAAAGGCTTTTTTTAGAGACTGGTAACCACCGAGTTCTTCATAGACTTTTATTCTATGAAGTTCTTTTTTGTTAATATCCTTAAATAAAATCTGAGCCATAAATCAATCCAATGAGTCGATGATCTGATCGATACGCTGTTCAGTCAGGTTTCCATAATATGTATCATTGATCCTCATCATAGGCGCCTCTGTGCAAGCAGCTAAACACTCTTCACGATGAAGTGTAAACTTTTCATCCGAAGTCGTTTCACCTACCTTGATTTTCAATTTTTTTGCTGTGTGCTCCAGCAACTTGTCACAACCATTTAACTGGCAACTTATATTGATACAGAAAAGGATCATGTACTTCCCTACCTTTTCTGTGTGGTACATCGTGTAGAAAGACATCACCGATTGCACATACGCAGGCGATACATCCAGCTTTTTACTAATAGCTACCATTGCTTCTGGGCTCACAACCTGGTCTGCCCGCTGAACTAAAGTCAAAAGCGGTAACAATGCAGAAGTTTTTACCGGGTACTTTGCCAGAATATGGCCAATTTCTTTTTCTTGAACTTCTGAAAATTTATAATTCGACATAAATTAAAATTTAACAATAAACCAAAAAAAATTGGCTATCAAAGACTTTAAAAGCTTTGACAATACCATGTAAAAGAATTAACGATCGACTTCCCCCATTACAATGTCAATGCTCCCAATAATTCCTACCACATCCGCAATATAACAACCTTCCATCATTTTACACATTCCAGGAATTGCCATAAATGAAGGCGCTCGCAGTTTAACTCGCGCTGGCACATTAGTTCCATCACTCACAATGTAAAAACCGACCTCGCCTCTCGCTCCTTCTATGGGCACATACGTTTCTCCCTTCGGAACACTGATCCCTTCAGACACTAGCTTAAAATGATGGATCAAAGCTTCCATACTAGTATGCAGTGTTTGTCGAGGCGGCAAAGAAACTTTATTATCTGGAGCTTTGTACTCACCTTTCGGAAGCTGTTTCAAAGCCTGCTGTATGATCGAGCGACTCTGCCTCATCTCTTCAATCCTGACTCGGTAACGATCAAAAATATCGCCATTATTTTGAACTGGGATTTCAAAATCATAATTCTCGTAACCACTGTAAGGCTGCGATTTTCGAATATCCCAATTTACTCCTGATGCTCGCAAGGCAGGGCCACTCAGGCTCCAATTAATTGCTTCTTCCCGAGTAAAAGCCCCTACTCCTTCGGTGCGATCTAACCAGATTGGATTTTTGGTAAGTAACCTTTCATACTCATCTACTTTCTCAGGAAAGTAGTCGATAAAATCCTGAATGCCTTTCAACCAAGGTTGAGTCGCATCTTTAGCAACTCCACCAATACGAATATAACTCGTCATCATACGTACACCCGAAATTTCTTCATTAAGGTCAAGAACCATTTCACGTTCACGCCAGCAATAAAGAAATACTGTCATCGCACCAATATCCAGCGCATGCGTTCCTAACCATACAAGATGGCTGGCTATTCGGGAAAGCTCACACATAATAACTCGAAGGGCATTTGCTCGATCAGGAATTTCTACACCTAAAAGTTTTTCAGTGGAAAGGCAGAAAGCAAGATTGTTACCAGGTGGATTAAGATAATCAAGGCGGTCCGTCATGGGAATGACGTGCACATAACGCTTATTTTCGGAAGTTTTTTCTATTCCTGTATGTAGATATCCGATTTCGGGTTCAGCCGTCTTTACAACCTCACCGTCCATTTCAAGGATCACACGGAAAACGCCGTGGGTGCTCGGGTGTTGGGGACCCATATTAAGGGTCATCGTATCTTTATCGCGCTGAAGTAACCCTTGTTCAGTTATACTCACGAATCACCTTACCGAGTAGGTGGTTTAGATTTGACCAACTCGCTTTTAAAATCCCTATTATGGGAAAAAGCAACCGTCTCTGTTGTCAATGGATAATCTTTTCGCAGCGGAAAACCTTCCCAGTCCTTTGGCATGATCAACCTTTCCATCGTCGGATGCCCCTCGATATGGATTCCAAACATATCGAATAGCTCTTGCTCAGGGTAGAGTGCACCTTTCCACAAATCTGAGACCGTTGGAACAGAAGGATTATCTTCTTCAATACCTACACGAACCCTAATAGAATGTTGATGGTCAATTGAGTATAACTGATAAACAGACTCAAAACGCAGCTCACGTTCTTCCAATAAATAATCAACTCCACGCACATCGGAAAGATAATCAAATTTCAAATCTACATCATTCTTTAAAAATTCAGCAACATCATGCAGTGAATTCGGTGCCACAAAAATTACTGCGTCTCCCTGAGGCAAATCAGTATCTTCAATGGCATCGGCGAGGCCAGCCTTCACTTTTTCTATAATTTCTTCACCGGTCATGCCACCCTCTTTTTAGCCTTATCCGTTCCTGCTTCCATCATGATTTTTTCTTGAAGCTTAATCACACCATATAACAAGGCTTCGGGACCTGGTGGACATCCAGGAACGTAAACATCAACTGGAACTACACGATCCACACCCTGCACAATCGAATAATTATTGAAAACACCGCCACAGGAAGCACAGGCCCCCATTGATATAACCCATTTGGGTTCTGGCATCTGATCATAAATTTGCTTAAGAATTGGCGCCATTTTCTGTGAAACACGACCAGATACAATCATTAAATCTGCCTGCCTAGGTGAAGCACGAAATACTTCTGCTCCAAAACGTGCTGCATCCCAGCGAGAATTTGCCATTGCCATCATCTCTATAGCACAACATGCAAGACCAAAAGTGGCTGGCCACAACGCATTCTTTTGTGCCCATCCAACAACTTTTCCTAACTTAGTAGTTAAAACAGTATCGTATAGAGAGCCCGAGTATTCATAGTCCATGGCCTCCACAGTATCCTTAATATTTAACTTTAAATTATTTACTTCATTCTCAAATGCATCAACTGCTTCATCAATTAATCCCATTCCAATCCTCCTCGTCCCCAAATATAGACGTATGCGATTCCCAGAATGATTATAAAAATAAGCATTTCGATCAAACCAAAAAGCTTGAGTTCTCCTAAAGCCACCGCCCATGGATACATGAAAACAACTTCCACATCAAAAATTATGAAAAGCATGGCAATAGTTGCAAAACGTACCGGGTATCTTCCTTTGGCTTCTTCCGTCGGAACAATTCCGCACTCATACGGTAATAGTTTTTGAGGGGTCAGATTCCGAGGTCCAAGTAAAGTAGATAATGCCAATAAGGCACCAATTACCACTATGGCTACAACTGCAAACAATGAAATATAAAAATATTCAGCCATTTAAAAACTCCATCAAATCTGACAGAAGAGATGAAAAGCTTCAATATTATGAGTCAATCATTCGAATATACACGTATGACCAAAAAAGACGCTTTAGTCTCGTAATCATAATATTTTAGCCCGAACCTGATCCTCCATATGAGAATAACTCAGGATTCGGGATTATAACAGCCTGCCTTACCCTGTCAATAATTGATTTTTAATGGAATAACACAGAAAAATAAGACAGAAAAAAACATGATAAACCTTTATTTTTAATGGTTTATATAGATTCAGAAGAATGTGTTTTGGTAGTTTTAAAATTTTTAAAGAAGAAGAGACTTAAGGCACTAAAAATACAGTTTTTTTTACAAACCCGGCTGACACAAAATTTAGATAACAGTAGGTTTTAAGGGTAGGAATAAGCAAATTTAGCAATATTCGATATGCAGGCGATAAATAATACCAGTAGGGTTATCTTCTGAGACTTTTGCGTCAGGTTTGGCGTAGCTAACCAATTCAAATATTATAGTATTATTCCCAGCATGCATGTATTGATCAATATCTATAATGAAGGGGTCTGGGTATTCAGCACCACCATATTCTTGAGATAAACGCACATCGTTTACTGAGATATGACAAACGTTGTCTGATCTAAGTAACATTTCTGCCCTACGAATGGACCTATCGCTTTCACAAGGAAGATTAAAGTTTAAACGAAGTTTTTTCTTGCTCCCCGTAATTGCCTCTTCTTTTGTTACTTTTTCACGAATCCATACCCATTGACCACCCTTAATTCCACGCCAGTTACTTCCCATTTGACAGATCGATGCTTTTTTCCAACTCGCACTTTCAGAGTCATAATAATCAGTATCGGTTCCACTGCCTAAAACCAATGTCTTTGTATCTACTGTTGATGTATTGGCCACTTCCATATTCACAGGCTTACTGTTTTCCCACATGATATCGTTCATTTCTTTCCAATAGCCAAACATACCATTCTTTTTATTAACCACCTGCATGCTCGGTCGCGGTGTACTGCGCCCAAGATAGGGACCAATGTCTGCTATGATCAAGCCTGAAGATCTTTGAGCATCAATAGATATAAACGAATGAGATGGAATAGTGTCGTAACTATGAACGATTAGCTCACCTTTATTAAGATTGTTGCTAGCAGCGATTTCATGATGCAATTTTTGCAGCAAAAGAAGCGAGGTCTTGATTTCATTCCTAAACGTGTGACGCCCACCACCTTGCTTAGTGATTAAATCTACAACAGGTGAGCTTGGGTCCATGACTAGCAATCGGACTTTTATTCCATTTAACACTTTATCTTTGATCATTTCGCGACTAGCTGTAGAAATAGATAAAAGAGAAGAACCCCCGATGTAAACCTCTTCTTGCACAATTTTAAATAATGTTTCAAATGGAGTTGCTTGTGCCAATTCGGAACGGTTTTTATAAATGCCTTGTATGCCCAAACGAACAGCATCGGGATTAACAATTTCCTGCAAGGCTTCTTTATATTCGTTAAAAGTCAGTTCTCTCAAGAAAATTTCATACCCCAATGAAATTACACCTATAAGAGAAATTAAAAGCGCAAACTCGCGGACTGGGTGCAACCAAATACTATGGTTATCAAGTACTTTTCCTGCAGCAATATAACCTACGCCTCCAACAACAAATATTCCCACTGCAAGAAAAAGAATACGATCACGTACCCATTGGCGTATATTCAAACTTTTTTTTTCGACTTTATCCGTCATTTGTTTTCCAAACTCTTCTTAGGAAAGGACTTTATACAGGAGTGAGAGGAGTGAAATGAAATGATTTCATTACATTTTCATTCTACAAGATAACCCTTCAAATAACAATGAAGTTTTGATTAAAGTTATATAAAGATTCTGCGTTTAAAACACCAGATATTTCTTTGCTAGCTTAACCCAACCTTTCGCCTTAACCACCAATCTAAAAATAAAAACCCAACAACCGAGCCATAAGCCCACCAATTATCCCAAAGCGAAAAAGATCGGTTATAGCTATTAACTTTTATTTCAGGTTTATTAAATCGAAATGAACTTAAATCATTACTGCCATCTAAAACTTGGTATTGACCACCTGAAATTTCTGCCATTTTTTTTAGGACAAACTCATTGACTAAAGGTTTTTGAAATTCTGCATCGTCTTTTAACACACTAAACATAACTTTCTCTTTTAAGTTATCAATCTCTATACTTGCCGTAAAAAATCCTGCTTGTTTAGGAAGAAAAGAAAAAACCTGCTCTCCCTGGTCATCAGTCTTTAAATCTTTTTTTATTATTTCATCAAAACGGGAAGAAATGATCAATTTACCCAGAGTATTTGCAGCAGGCTGATAGTTTTTTTTATAAAGTTTAAACTTTATTAACACTGGTTCTTCTTCTCGGTATTGATCCTTATCCGATTCCAATTGCAGACGCTGTGTCTGAGGCTCAGCAATCATCCAATCAATGATATTATTCCAAAACCGTTGATAATACCTTGCCCCTATGCCCTCATTCCTAAAGTTCCAATTCCATACAGAGTCAGTAGCAACCAAGACGGTCTGTCCTTTTCCAAAACCACCGGCAACCAAAATGGGTATGGAGCCAGCTATTTCATCTTCAAACTTGGCGAGAACATGCGCATTTTTACTTGCAGTCAAACCCAGGTTTACACCCTGCAATGGAGGCAAGCTATTCCAAACATTTTGATTTAAATTCAAATCCTTTTCTAATCGCAAAACTGGATGATTTGAAAAGTCCTGATTAATCTTCGGGGAAAATTCTTTATCAGCAAATATTTCAGCTGTTTCTTGAAAAGTTACAGGTAGTATCTCTTCTATCGGAGTTCTAGAATAACTTCCACCTTGAAAAGAAAGCTCTCCCCCAATCATCAAGAAAGAGCCACCATTTTTCACATAATTGCGTATATTTATTAGATATTTTTTGTCTATAAAGGGATCATACTTGAAGTTTTGAAAAATGACTAGGTCGAAAGAACTCAAATAGTCATCGAATAAAAGATTAGACGGGAAAGGTATCAAGCTAAGTTCTGAGACCGGAGCCTCAACATCATCGCCGAGGCTGCGCAAAATGAAAAAAGAAAGAAGGTCAATCCTAGGGTTATTTGCTAATACTTCCCGTAAATACCGTGAATCCCATGATGGACGACCGTTTAACTGCAGTATTCGTATTCTATCCCGCGCGACATCTATTTCAAACTCCTTTTGGTTATTGGTAAGAATAAACTCTTCTGCAAATCGCGGCAAACTTAAAGTATATATTCGCTTACCAATTTTTCTAGGGGTGAACTCAAAATTTACTTTATAACGTTTTTTATTTTCACGGATTTTAATGATCTTTGAACCTAAAATACGATCACCCTCTTTTAATACCAATGTAACGTTTCGGTTACCGAGGGCAGAGGAATAAACCGTGGTCGACAAACTTACTGGTTGCTGAATAAAACCAAAATCAGGATTGGAAACAGCCTCTAACGCCAAATCCTTAAATTGCATATTACTGCCTGCCTGAAAAGTGTGAACAGGACCAGATATCCTGGAAAGCCGTTTTAAAATGCTTGGGGAAATTTTTCCTGGCTCTTGAGTAAGATCAGCGCCATCAGAAAACAGGAAAACACCCTGAAGTGATTTATTTTCATATTCCTTATCCAACGCATCCAGAACACGACTAAAATCTGTATATGACCGATGCGCCTGATAATTTTTAATAGAATAGTTTGTTTTCTTTATTTCATCAGACACAAAATATGTATCTACTTGAAAGTCATTTCTTAACTTCTGAAAATATTCTTCATTGAACTTCAATGTCTTTTTAACAAGATCAATTCTTGAAGTTTTCTCAGGAAATGTTTTAACAGAAAGGCTTTTGCTATTGTCAAGCAACACAGCAATATGGCTTTTCAAAGCATTGCTCTTTCTAAATTCTAGCTCTGGGCGCATTAAGATCATAAAAAGGAATGCAAAGGAAAAAATACGAAGGAAGAAAAGAAAAAGCTTTTTTGAGGTAGAACCTACCCTTCTTAAACTTGTCCAAAAAAACCATAGAGCCGGAGGGACTATCAGAGCAACAGATATTAAAATTGACCACTGATCTCCTTGCGCCCAATTAATTTGCCATTGATCAAATTCGCTTAGGTCAATCCTAAATATTTTTGCTAGCTCTATCATGGCGATTGATATCTACGTAAACGCTCTAGAATTATTGGCAAGTGGACCATGTCTTTCTTATAGTCTAACGTTAAAGCATATAGAATAATATTAATACCAAGCCTTATCGATAGCTGCCTCTGGCGATATCCTCCGGCTATAACATCATAATTCCAATCGCCCAATTTGTTCCTAGACCAAGCACCCGCCTGATCATTTAAGGAATACATAAGAACAGTCCGTCCCCTTAAAGAAATTCCTTCCATATATGATTTAATGATCGCTCTACCCGAAACGGTATTAAGCAAATAAAAAGAACGAAACACTGAATGATCCCTTGGGATTTTTCTTAAAGGTGTCTGAGGAAATATTCTTGCGATCATTCTCCTCACCGAACGGTCAAATGCTGAATCAGCTACTGCTGAGTTGTCATCAATAAAAAGAAACCCACCAGAATGTAAATATTTTCGGAGAATTTTCAAATCGCCTTCTTCGAAGGGTTCGAAAGCTTTATCGCCCCCTAAATAAATAAATGGGTGTTTAAATAGATTTGGGTCAGAAAGTTTTAATTCCGTAGGCTCTCGATTAACCTCTATGGATGTTCGACGAGCAATCTGAGCCAATAAACTTCTTAACGCTTCAGGGCGAGGACTGTCATATCCTCCCTTATACATAATACGGGGAATAGTCAGGCCAGAATAATCCGCTCCTGCAATATTGACCAACCCAAGCAGAAAAATTGAAATTATAATTATGAAAAGTTGTTTTCGCATTTCCTTGAGTTTAAAACAGTAAGGGTACCTATAGCAATGGATCAAAATGTATTTTCCGGATGTACCCAAGTGGCTACATAATGTAAACTAAATTTATTTTTTAAACCTTTTAATACTTAAATTTATGCCTCGAACTGTTCTGCTCAACCCTGGCCCTGTCAACATTACGGACAAAGTACGTCAGGCCATGACCTTACCAGACCTTTGCCATAGAGAAAAAGAGTTCTCTGTTTTAATGGCGTCCATTCGCGAAAAGCTCCTTCAGGCTTTCGATTTAGAACAAGATTTTACATCCGTATTGGTTTCCGGATCAGGAACCGCTGCGCTCGAAATGGCAATCTCTTCCGCCTTAAGCCCTGAGCGATCCATGCTAGTGATTGAAAATGGTGTTTATGGGGAACGAATTAGCAAGCTTTGCGCTGTTTATAACTTTAATTATCAAACCATAAAGCTAGATTGGGGAGTTCCTCCAAATTTGAATGACATCGAGAACAAATTAAAAACACAAAAGGACATTGAGGTTGTTTCTCTAGTTCACCACGAGACCACAACAGGCCTGCTAAACCCGCTAAAATCTGTAGGAGAATTGGCTAAAAAGTACGGAAAAATTTTTCTAGTAGACTGTATTAGCAGTATGGCAGGCGATGAAATAGATTTTGCTTCAGTTGATTTTGCAGTTGGCACAGCGAACAAGTGTTTGCAAGGTGTACCAGGTGTTTCATTTGTTATATTTCGAAAAAAGGACCTTGATCGAATAATCAAAATACCTGCACGCACCCTTTATTTTAATTTAGCAGAATACTATAAAGCGCAGGAGGCTGGAGGACTGCTGTTTACCCCATCAATTCCTGCACATTATGCGCTTGATGCTGCACTCGATGAGCTTATCGAAGAAACAGTAGCAGGTAGAATTCAAAGGTATGCAAATGCTGCAAAGCTTTTACGTGACGGATTCCAGAAGCTTAATCTAGAGTTTTTAATCCCAGAAACATTACGTAGTAATTGCTTAACTAGTTTAAAACTACCCAATGGTTTGAGCTATGAAAAACTACATAAAAAATTAAAGCTTAACGGATTTGTTATTTATGCAGGGCAAGGGAATCTAAATGACAGCATTTTTCGTATTGCCAATATGGGAGATATAAAAAAGGAAGAATTCCAGAAATTATTAGATGTTCTAAAAAATGCCCTGTAATCAAAAACCAACTTTCACCTAAAACTTTTCTCACAATACTTTTAAACTATCAAGGTTAGAAATTAAAAACGACAGTGAATCAAGAAGGTAAATTGCAACTTCCAATTAAACCTAACTAATTGCCACTCTGATCCTCTTCAACTTCAATTTCAATTGTATGCTCATTGGCCGGGTTGGAGTTTAACATCCAAGGCTCACGAATATATTTCTCTCCCTTACTCTGAACAAACTCATCCAAGCTGTTTTTATTGTTTTTAAGGAATTCCGCCAATCGGGCTTTTTTGCTTATTTCTGTCATTATAACTTCCGCTTGTCTAACCTTTATTTAAATCTCTAAAATTTTGTTTGGAATAATAGTCAACCTTAATTTAAAAATCAAGAGTAGGATTAAATCCTTTTAATCTTTTTCGATTCTAACTATAGAAAGCAACAAATTCAAACAAAACACATCAAAACTTTCTTACATCAAAAATTAGAGCCAAGGTCTCTTCAAAGAAATAGAGGATTAAAAAATGGAAAAATTCAAGTTAAAAGTTCGCAATGTACATGTTTATACCAATCTTGAGGTTCGATTAAAATCTCGAACTACTAAAGAAGAAGCTAATAAAGAAGTAGAGCGAATGGTCGAAACAAAAGATATTTTCAAGGGGTACGAATGGAAAATAGAAGGATGCGAAGAAGGGGGTATTAATAGTTTTAACAGTGATCTAATAGAAAACATTATAGAACGCATTAATCAGGAAGAAACCGATGAAAATATTTTTTGGGATGGATTCACAGCGCATTATGACTTGAATGTTAGTCATATTCCGGTAAACACCAATTTGGAAGCACCTTTAAAATCTGACACACGGGAAGATGCAATCAAGGAAGTAAAAGCACTCTGCGAGAATCCGTTCAAAGGTTACGAATGGAAAATTGAAAATTGTGATGAAAACGGTATTAATGAATTCAATGAGGATTTAAAGAATCAAATTGTGCAAATCATTGGTAAAGATTTGGTAGCATGCATCGAAGGAAACGATTAATAGATTGATCTAATCAAATGTAAAGAAAAATTATATGGCTACCGAAAACTTTTCAGAGCCAACCCCTGCAACCCTTAAAGGAGATTTATGGCTAGGCCTGACATTTATTTCTGTTATACTGCAAAACCAAGCATTACTTATAGCGCGGGTACCCTCCAACATCAGGCCTCGTTCTCTTTTTCTTTTATTTAATATCACTCATTCTTTTTTATTCCTAAGCAGTTATGATCATAGCCAGTAATCTTGAAAAATCTTTCGGCCCACAAGTTCTATTCGATGGGGTTTCCTTTCTCATTAACCAAGGCGAACGAATTGGTTTGGTAGGAAAAAATGGAACAGGGAAATCAACATTATTCAAAATGATTCTGGGAAACGAAAAATATGATGCGGGAACCCTTTCCACTCCCAAAGGTTATAGGATAGGGACTCTAGAGCAACATATTAATTTCACACAACCCACCGTTCTCAGGGAATGTGTTGAGGCTTTGCCAGCGGAAAAACAATGGGATCATTACAAGGCAGAGATAATTCTTTCCGGTTTAGGTTTTACAGACCAGGATTTTCATAAAGATCCAACCACCTTCAGTGGAGGCTTCCAGGTACGGATCAACCTGTGCAAGGCTCTGCTTGCTGATCCCAATATGCTTTTACTAGATGAACCAACCAATTATCTCGACATCCTATCTCTTCGCTGGCTTAAAGAATATCTCAACAAATGGCCGGGCGAAATGATTCTCATCACACATGATCGAGATTTTATGGACAAAGTCACTACCCACACATTGGGTCTGCATCGAAAAAAAACAAAAAAGGTCAAGGGTGACACTATAAAGTTTTACGAAATGATTATTCAAGAAGAAGAAACCTACGAACAAACCCGCGTCAATCTCGAAAACAAGCGAAAGGAAATGCAAAATCTAGTAGACCGATTTAGGGCCAAAGCTTCCAAAGCAAGTATGGCTCAATCACGTCTCAAGATGATGGAAAAAATGGGGACAATGGAAAAGCTAAGCAATGAAAAAAATTTGGGTTTCCGATTTAACCATGTAACCTGCCCAGGAAAAACCATCATGAATATTAAAAATCTTTCCTTTTCCTATACAGAAGAAAAAAAAGACAATATTTTTTCAGATATTTCATTTTCAATTGGTAAAAATGAACGGATAGGAATTATAGGTGCTAATGGCAAGGGCAAGTCAACATTGTTAAATTGCCTTGCTGGAGAATTAACTGCTACGGCTGGAGAAATCATCCCTCACCCNTCTACTAGTATAGGCCATTTTGGCCAAACCAATATTGATCGACTTGAATCCCAGAANCAGGTTTTACATGAAATACTGCGCTCTAATCCTAGNCTATCACTTCAANCAGCTCACAGTATTTGTGGGGCAATGATGTTTGANGGTAACATGGCAAAAAAAAANGTNAGTGTTTTGTCAGGAGGCGAAAGAAGTCGTGTGCTACTTGGCAAAATTATTTCCCACCCCACAAACCTTTTACTTCTTGATGAACCTTCCCATCATCTAGATGTGGAATCAATTGAAAGTTTAATAGAAGAGTTGAATAATTATGCTGGTGCTTTGGTTATCGTTACCCACTCCGAACTTATCCTTAAAACCCTAGCAAAAAACTTGATTATCTTTCATAGAGACCGTGCAGAATATTTTCATGGAGGCTACGAGGAGTTTTTAGAAAAAGTAGGCTGGGAAGGAGAACCAGTTGTAGAAAAAAAAGTAAAAACCAAAATGAGTAAAAAGGAAGTACGTAAAATGCGAGCATTGGAACGCCAAAACGCACAAACCAACCACTAATTAAATACAGTTACTTACTGGCAGCAAATACCAACCAGATTGATTCCGGCCTATATAGAAGCTATGAAACCTCCAAACTAACTTCGTATATAGGTTTCAAAGATCATTAATGCTTGCCCACTTGAAGTTTTGTGTGGGGTGGACAGGATAAACGGTAAAAAGAGGAGTATTGTAAGGAATCAAGGCCGACTCAGTGTTTGGTCCTAATGTTAAATGAATATTTACAAAGTTAAAACTCAAACCTTCCTGCCAAGGCTGAGCTGTATTTTCAGCATAGGCAGGCACCTTGTCCGAGGCGTGACTGCGGACCATCATGCCTGAGCCGCCTTGTAATCCATATTCATAAAGGTCAGGAGCTCCTTGAATCAAAACAGAAACCTTTGAGGAATCGAACCAGACTTTAAAGTTAGAAACCAGTTGCACATAAGGGCCAAGAGTTCCTGTGCGCTCCAATACTGCACGCGGGTAGGCATATTCGAATGGAACCTCTGGTGTTCCTGGGTAGTTTGGAGCACGAAATTCTTTTTCTTTTATTTTTGAGACAGATAAAAACAAAAGGTTGGGGTCGTCCAATTCAATATCCAATATTTCTCCGTCCTGATAACTGCAAATCTTACCCATCTCGAATCCAAGTGGGAAAGAATAACCCATTTTTGAATAGTAGGCACGCATACCTGCATCCAGTGGATCTTCAGGCGTTTTACTAATTTTTAAATCGAATGGCATCATGAGGTGAAATGCGTTGGTACGCGAATTCATAAAGGGTGCGCAAGCCCCAGGAAACTCTTTTTGTATATCTTTATTGTTAGGGTCAAACTTTCTTGCTCCGCCGCCAAAATGCTGCGCATTTTTAGATTCTTTGCTTAAACCGAATTTATTCTGATAGTAAGAGGTCGCACGCTTTTGGGCAATGTCGAGAAAGTACTCCGGCGCGTCACATTGCACAATCAGTTTTTGCTTTTCCTGCGCAATACTTTTATTGGGACGCATTGCTTCGTTATAGATTCCCAATTCCGCTTCAGTTTTTTTTATGTCCTGATCGATTTGGCGGGCCAACTGCTGATCGTTAAAAGAGGTTTTTTCTAAAAGTCCAGCGGCCCGTTTTAACATATCGAGTTTTATATTGTAGCGCTTTGGCTCCTCAGCTAGGGCCTGAACCGTTGCCATGATAAGGCTAAATTGCTCTTCAGGTAAAAGCCCACCACTTTCAAAAGTTTTTTCCTTAATAAAATTAATTGCCATAGGACCAAATGCTTCTTCCCGGCGCAGTCCAAGCGTTAATAAATAATTTAAATGCGCTCGCGCCTCATTAGTATCCAAATGAGCCTCCAAAACAAAAANTTTTTAAAAGAATATATATCTTGCCCGTAATTTCTATGCTTAACAAGAAAAATCCTTACCGAATATTCTAGAAACGGTGAGGGGTTGCAAAAAGGCTGGAAATGCTATAAAACAGCCCNTAAATTGGCATGAAAGTACTTTACTTAAGAATTGATATTGCAAAACTTTAGATATGGAATTCACGATAAATTTTGACGATATGAACTGGGTAGTCATTGGTCCTGAGTTTATAATTCTGGGAACTGCCTTTTTCCTGCTTTTGGCAGGGCTTAAAAATAATTTAAACCATAATTCTTTCCTGTCTGTGGTGACTATGACTGGAGTTGGATTAGCTTTTTTTCTGACTCTTATTCTCTGGGGCGACGCCCCAACGTCGGCAAATGGCAACAGTCCGGAAATATTCAGCCAATCTCTTATTCATGATCGTTTTTCACTGACCTTTAATATGATCATACTACTAATGGCACTNTTNCCCGTATTTGGATCCGTTCGATACCCACAAAGTGATCATGAAAATAAGGCAGAATATTTTACCCTTCTACTAATGTCTGTTGCTGGAATGATGTTTCTTGCNAAATCTGGAAACTTAATCACTGTATTTTTATCTTTAGAGTTATTCTCTATTTCGTTGTATATCCTCTGTGGTTTTTCTGCTAAACACGGTACCGGTAAAGAAGGTCCAGACACTACACTGGAACTAAGTTGGGCAACCTTATCTTCCCAAGAATCTTCTGTCAAATATATGCTTACAGGAGCATTCGCATCAGCTATTCTGGTTTATGGAATGGCCTTAATCTATGCTGGTAGTGGAACCACCGAGTTACGGCTCATAGGTCAATTGACCCAAGAAAACCCATACACAAAAAATACGTTGGTTTATATTGGAATGGGATTGATGTTCTGCGGTTTCGCCTTTAAAGTTTCATTAGTACCATTTCATTCCTGGACTCCAGATGTATATCAGGGGGCTCCTACACCAATTACTGGATTCATGGCTGTAGCAACTAAAGCAGCTGTTTTTGCAGTAATTGTAAGGATTTTCTTTACCTCTTTTCCGGATCTAAACAAAATCTGGATGCCAATACTATTTGGAGCATCCGTGTTGACTATGCTGGTAGGTAATACAGCTGCTATTTTTCAAGATGATCTAAAGCGAATGCTAGCATATTCGGGTGTGGCACATGCTGGTTATCTTATGATAGGAATTGTTACCAACACACAAGAAGGTATGGCGAGTATCTTGTTTTATCTTGCTGTTTATTTATTTATGAATATTGGTGCATTTGCAGTGGTATTTATGATGGAAGGAGAAGGACTGGAAGGCAATTCCATAAATCGGTTTAAAGGGCTTGCAAAACGCAGTCCTTTTATAGCAGCGGCCATGAGCCTGTTTATGGTCTCTTTAGCTGGATTTCCACCAACGGCTGGTTTTTTCGGAAAATTGTTTTTATTTTATGCTGCTATAAAAAAAGGCTATATACTGATCACCGTTTTAGCAGTAGTTGCAAGTATTGTTTCCGTTTATTTTTATCTGCGCGTCATAGTCATGATGTACTTTCATGAAGATGAATCCGCCCCGCAACCTGCTATGCACAAAGGGATGCGTGCCTTAGTAACCGTGAGCTCAATTGCGGTTTTAGCCATTGGGCTCTTTCCTTCTTTTCTTATGGAACTAGCACGTGGAGCTATTCCCTTCTAAGGCTCATATTTTAAAACAGAACGCCATTCAAGATTAAACTTACCCCTCTTTTATCCCGTTATATATTGAGTAACCATTATTTCATTTACAGGGTAGGGAAATGCCTTTAATTCTAGTTACCATTTTCTGTTTATTACTCTCAGCTTGCGGGCCACCAAGCGACCCGCTTGAAAATAAAATCAAAGAGCTCGTCATAAATATTGAAGAAGATTCCGACAACCCTGCTCTATATTACGAATTAGGAAAAGCCTATATTCAAAATAAAAAATATAACTCGGCATACGGTGAATTGGTAAAAGCAATTCGTCTTAAAAAAGATTATGGTGAAGCCTACCGTGAAAAGGGTATTGCCCTATTCTATTTAAAAAAATATTCTGATGCTGAAAAAGCTCTCCAAAAATCTTTTAAACTTAATCCCTCGCAGAAAGATATTGCAACCGACCTAGGTTCTATTTTTATTGCAACGGGAAACATAAAAAAATCGCTACAACTTCTAAAATATGCAAAAAGAAAAAACAGCAACATGCATGTGGTTTTTAATAACATGGGAGCAGCCCATGCTGAAATTGGCCGAAATAAGGAAGCTTTAGATTATTGGGAAAAAGCCCTCAAACTTCATCCATTAATGACCGAAGTTCATATAAATATGGGTGTCGTTTATGAGAGGATGGGTAAAAAGAAAAAAGCAATGGCTTCTTATAAAAAAGCTTTAAAGCAAGATAATAACAATACTTTAGCACACTACAACCTAGGCATCCTCCATGCAAAAAATAATGACATAGCAAAAGCTGTGGAATCCTGGGAAAAAGCATACAAACGAGATTCAAAGGATGCAAAAACATTAACTAATCTGGGTTGGGCTTATGAAAAATTAGGAAAAAAAGAAAAAGCACTGGGTAAGATTTTAAAAGCCATTCAAATTGAACCCTTTAATAGCAAAAACCATTATGCTGCCGGCAGAATTCAATCAGATCTTGGAAATTATGAAAAGGCAATTAAATCCCTTGAGCAATCTCTCAAACTTGATCCAGAATTTGGAGATGGTTATTACAGACTAGGAATTATTTATGACAATCTTAACCAAGGTAATAATGCAATTTCAAATATTCTTATCGCAGAAATTGTTTACCACAAGTCAAAAAAAATGGAACTATTTAAGAAAATGGGAATAAAGCTTCAATCATTATTCCAAAAATATCAGCTGAGACGGAAAGACTTTAACACTCTGCAACTACCGGAAACCTTACAATACTACGACATAAATAAAAAGCCCAAAAGAATACGCACATCCCGTGAAAAATAAAAATGTATCTTGATGGCTAACGCTCTAAAATAAAAGTAACTGGACCATCATTAATCAACTCCACCTGCATATCTGCTCCAAACTCGCCGGTAGCCACTTGAAGTCCTGACCTCGAGACTTTCTCAATAAAATTTTTGTATAAAAGTTCAGCCTCTGCATTTGATGCAGCATTGTCAAAGCCGGGACGGCGACCTTTCTTACAATCTGCTGCCAAAGTAAATTGAGATACCACCAAAACCTCACCGCAAATATCTAAGCACGACAAATTCATCTTCCCATATTCATCAGCAAATATTCTTAGGTTCAGTGTCTTTTCTGCAAGAAAATCAATTTTTTCATCATTATCTGTTTGTTCCGCACCAAAAAGAACAAGGAGCCCTTTATTAATTGAAGCAATGACTACCCCTTTCACAGAAACCGAAGCTCGCGCAACCCTTTGCAATATGATTTTCATGAGGTATAAATTTAAGAGGAATGTGAGTGAAAAATTTTATTAGAAAATTAACGCGCACGAAAAATTCGTTTTTCTGAACCCCCTGGACCGATAATAACTTTTACTTCACCAAAACATTTTGGACATCTACCTTCATAGGCGTTGCCATCCTTATTAATATAAATCCGCCGGTAGAGGTTACAACACTCAAACATAATGCCTAAAAACTTTTTACTTTGTTGCATATTATTTAAAATTAATAAAAACTATTTTTTAATGGCTTTTTTTGCAAACACCTTTGATTGGATAAAAACACTATGGGGTATTCGTAAAGCTTTTGTAATCTTTCTGATTTCTTCTGCTTCATCATGAGCAATTTCACCATCTGCAGCCGCCACCACGAAAAGACATTCCATGATATTTAACCGGTCATTATAAGAAGTTAAACAATTAATTTCAGAAATCACCTCGTGAAAATCAAAGCCTTTTCTTCCCTGTTCTTCAATAACTTCAAAAAGCAGCACCAACTCCTTTCCTTTTAGAGAAAACTGGTCTGAAAGGTAGGCTTTCAAAGCTTTTTTCTCAGACGGGTCAAGGTGATTATCCACATGAGCAATGGACGCCATTAACGTACCTAACAAGCANAGAAAATACAGCTTGTCTTCAGGCAATTTAGAAACAATCCCTGAATGCGATTGTTTTATCTCTATTTTTTTCAACACCCGTCTTTTAAAATACTTTTCCATATCCGGGTTTGGATCACGAGCATGTTCAAATATAGTTTTCTGAAAAAAGTTTCTAATACGTCCAAAAGATCTTTTTGTAAAAGAAGTCTTTTCAAGCCATTTTGAGAACTGCGCAACCAATTGTCTTTCATCTTCTTTAACTCTTTTATCAGCATGAANCATATCTTCCAACGCAATCAAAATTTCTTTTTTCTCGGCTGGAGTGGAAAGTTCAACAATCAATTGGCGATACAAAAAATCTTTTTCTTCTTTTGAAATAGGTGCATTAAGAAAAGGCTTCAATTCATCAAGCTCATTCTTGTCCAAGTTAAACTTTCTATAAAAAGATTTTAAAATATTTAGTTCAGATTGAGTTACCTCTCCATCTGCCCATGCTACCGTGGTTAAAACCTTAAGAAAGGTCAGCTTTTTAAATNTTGACATATAATTTCTCTTTAAATACTTATTTAAGTTTATCCAAAATTATTTTTTCATAACTAATCAAAACGGTTTATCCATAATCGTTTAGTTTTCTCAGACCACGCAAAAAGGTCGAGAAACTTATCCCTATTAATATTACCAAAGACCATCTGACTAAATTGTCTATAACCTGGCAATCGTTTTTCTGTTTCATCTGAAAATTGCCACTTACTTCGCCTCGCTTGAAAATAAAAAACCCCTTTTACAGTTAAAATCAAGGCATCTGGGCGAGTATTTCCATTTCCATCTAATAGATATACTTTCTGAGCAGGTAGACGAGGAAGAATTTTGTGAGATCGTTTTCTGAAATTCCCTCCACCTATATTTTCGAGAAAGTAATTTGTTTCCCTAAAATACCCCCGATATTTTTTTTCAATAGACCGATTTACAATAAGCAAATCATTATCTCCATCCTGATCAAAATCAGCCCAATCAGCATGCATACTATCATCTANAATTTTAGGCAATCTCGATGAGGTATAGTCAGAAAATTTTCCCACTCCATTATTTAACAAAAGTCTATTTTGTTTNTTTTTATAAACNAAAAAAANATCTACTACTCCATCACCATCATANTCGGCAAATGAAGCATCCTGAATACCATCGGGAAGGTCAGGCATTAACAAAGATGTTAAATTTTCTAAGCTGCCATCCCCTTTATTTACCAATATCATCGTTTGATGCGATTTTTTATTGGATGCCTTTGTTTTACTGCCAAAATAGAATAGATCTTTATCGCCGTCCCCATCTATATCAACAGGAACTACCTTTTCAATTCCTGGAGCAAGAAAATAGCTACCTTCGTTTTCTTTAGCATAAAAGTACCCTTTCTTATTATTAAATAAGGTTCGAGTTTTTGGCTTTTTTCTGCCACCAAGAATTAAAACTAAATCATCTCCACCATCCCCATTTAAATCAGTTGAAACAAAAAAGTTAATTTTCTCTTTATTTTCTTGGGTCCACTGACCCGAAAAATTTTTTAAAAATCCTTTGTTCCTTCGGTTAATAAGAATATATAGTTTGGTTTTTGTTTTATCCAATACCGCAAGATCGGAAAAAGCATCTTGATTGGCTCGTAAAAATCTAGCCTGAAAAACAAAAAGTTTTTCTTGAAACAAGAGGCGAGTAACATCACGAAACCTTTGACTTGCTGGGTTTTTTGCCACATAAGGTTTTGATGCGTTGCATGCTGAGAACAGTAAGAGGATAAACGGGACCCAAATCAGAACATTAATCGAATAAGGATTTGGGTAACCTTTCTTCTGATAAATCAATCTTAAGACCTTCATAAGCAGCTAGACTTTTAGGAAAAAGTTGGCGGGCTTCTTCTTCAATTTTTTGAACAAATTCATCATTATGATTAGGGTCATGGTGAAACAAAATAAATTTTTCAACATTTGCAGCTTTCGCAACTTTAATCCCTTCCCGCATCGTGCTATGCCCTCTCCCTTTTCTTGAAAATTCACCATTTAAACCATAATATTCATCTTCAGTATATTGACAATCGTAAACCAAAACATCTGCATTACTACTAAGATCAATTAAGCTTTTATTAGGCTTATTTTCATAATGCTCGCAATCGGTTGCAAAAACAAGAGATTGATCTTCANAATCTATTCTATAAGCATAACANCCATTAGGATGATAAAGGGAAGCGAGGGTTATTTTATAGCTTTCACCCTCTATTACATCACCCGGCGTCACATTTTGATAGGAAATTTTAGCATCAAATATATCTGTTTCTACAGGAAAATAAGGAGGACTCATTTGTTTCTTTAAAATCTCTTCCACTGATATTGGCAAACTTGTTCCACCAAACACTCTGAAATCATTCTCAGCAATAAAAAATGGGAGAAAATGTGGAAACCCCTGAATATGATCCCAATGAACATGACTAAACAAAATAGTTCCTTTTATAGGAAATTCCTTAACCAAAGCCTTTCCTAGGTTATAAAANCCTGTTCCTGTATCAATAATAATCAATTCTTCGCCACAGCGAATTTCCACACAAGTCGTATTACCACCAACTCTAATAGTTTCCTNACCCATTGANACAACGCTACCACGAACACCCCAAAACTTTATATACACAATTTAATCCTTAATTTTTTTNTGGAAACAATAAAACTAAAAATTCAAAAANGTTANTCCNAAGAGGAAGAATCCAGGTTTTATTTCAAATAATCCTTTTTTACTTAACAATAATTTATCTGAATTTCCCAAGAGNTTGGATAGTNTCAATTAGATCTAATTCTTCTCTGGTTAGTTTTCCTTTTTCCCAGTTACCAGAAAATGACTTTTGAAACCCTTCTACAAACCATTTAGCAACGACATTGTATTCTGGCTCCCTTTGCAAAATTTCTTTTAAGGTAGTNGTGTTTAAAGTTAGTGATTTCANCACNGAATGGTTTTCCCTTTCTGAAGAATATTTCAACAAACCATGGGTTAGCTGTTGGTTTGATTCTAAAATGACCGATCCATGCTGCAAAAAAGCCGAACGGAGCCTTCGCTGAGCACTTCCAATAAGCTTTTTTCCTTGAAAAGTGATTTCGCAACGATTGGAAATTGAAAAACAAGCAGGGGATACTGCAAATTCAATATTTTCTTTTCTACTTTTTCTTTCAGAAACCTGGTCTGCTTTAATCCCTCCTATTTTAAGGGACTCCAAAATCGCCTGCGAGATTCTTTCAAACGAACCTTTCAAATTCCCTGGAAATGCATTATGTGGTATGGGGGCAATTACACTATAAGTTAATTCGTGCTGATGCAACAAAGCGCGCCCACCTGTAAAACGTCGCACCACAGGAATCTTATTTTTTTGACAAGATTCCAAATCAATGTGCTTCGATATATCCTGGGAATAACCGATTGAAAGTGTCGGACGTTTCCAACCATATAAACGCAATGTTGCAGGAGACTTTTCCTCATTACATGCAAGAAGAATTGCATAATCTGTTAACATATTAATGCTACCATCACAAAAGGAATCTTCGATAATCCTCCAGTTNGNAGATTTCANTAGGATGCTAAACTCCAAAAAAAAATATTTTTGACTCAATTAGAATCATTATATAAATAATAGGTATGACGAAAATAATCCAGCATAAATCCAGTTTAATTATTATTTTTAGCATTCTTTACGCATTAAACCTAGCGGATCCTTCTTTTGCCTTCGAATCATTTGGTGAGTTAAAAAAACAATGCCAATCATTCTGCCATCAAGCCAAAAACATTAAAAAATCTAAACAGGATAAAACTTCGAATCCTGAATGCATTAGCTGTCATGTAGGCATAAAAGGCACGTCGCCTTTTTCTTCTTTTGCAATACCAAAAGGAGGAGGACTGCTCTTAAAATCCCTAGTAAATAATATGAATCAAANAAATAAAAAGATGAANACAATTAGCCCTACAAAAGAAAATGGAATGGCATTTATTCCNGCAGGNGANTTTATAATGGGCTCNAATGAACGATGGGATGACGAAGCGCCGGAACATATTTCTTCCACTCAAGCATTTTATATAGATCTAAATGAAGTAACTAACGAAGACTATAAAAAGTTCACAAACAACACCAAACGCGAAACTCCCTATCACTGGCCTGAAGGAAATCCTCCAAAATCCAAAAAAAAGCATCCTGTAGTTTATGTAAGTTGGTTTGATGCTCATGACTATTGTAAATGGGTAGGAAAAAGACTCCCAAAAGAACACGAGTGGGAAAAAGCGGCTAGAGGAACAGATGGTCTAATTTATCCATGGGGCAATCAATGGTCGCTCGATAAATCGAACAACCCTTATAAACATTCGACAGGAACGATGCCCATAGGTTCATTCCCTGAAGGAAAAAGTCCTTATGGTCTAAATGACATGTCTGGAAATGTTTGGGAATGGGTAAATAGCTACTATCTTCCTCATCCTGGGAATCCAATTACACGAGCTGAGTATGGAAAAGATAAAAGAGTACTGAAAGGAGGATCCTGGTTTGATTGTCTTTCTTATGGTTGTGGTTTAAGCGCACCAACATTTAATAGAAGTTTTTTTACTCCAGAAGTGAAGAACAATAGTTTTGGTTTTCGTTGCGCCAAAGATACAGAATAAGCCTTTCTCCCATAAAATAAAAAAACATAGAAATCAAGAAATNTTTCAGGANTTATAAATGGAAAAACCAAATAATGAAGAAAAACGAAAACCTGAAATACCATCTACCTCAACGCATGAAAACACCCTTAAAATCAGCCTAATAAGAAAAATCTTCATAGGGTTATTTATATTAGGTTTTTGGTTTTTTTTTTATTGGTTTAGAGAGCTTTAAAACCCCTTTAAAAACCTACTCAGTTAGAGCGAAAACGTTTTTTATTAAGGGTTTCGTTTCCTAGCAGCAAATCTAAAGGTTCTTCATCTCTTGAAATTACCGCGATGCTTTTTTCACCTGGCGGAAAAACCAAAACTGAGTTTAAATTCTTTTCTACATATACTGTCATCTTTACCTTAGGTGCAACGATATTGTGCTTAACAACCGATGGTGGCATCTTACCAAAAGCTGCTCTGGTTTCACCATATATCAAATCCTTTGTATGCTTAGAGTACTCTCCTTTAGGATCTAAATTAGGTTCAGTGCCAATGGGTGGAACATATTGCACTTGGTCCCTTAGATGTGATGTGTAATCCAGACCTATTGGAAGATCCGAAAGAGTATCAAAAGTCTGAATATTGAAACCACGCCCAGCTAATATTAAAGATTTATCCTTTAATTGAACAGTTTTTCTGATCGTCTTTTTTGATGCGTTTGTATTATTCTTAAAGCTTGTTTCAAATGCTTTGGGAGAAACCCTTTCAAATCTTTCAATAGACCGATAACTATTATCTATTTTAAAAGTGGATAAAAGAGGTTTCGTTTGGTCTAAAATTTCTTTTTTGTTTTTCTCAAGGAATCGAGTTTTTACGGCCGCATTTTTTTGTGGATTTGGTTCACGATTTTGTTCAAAGATAAAATCTGATCGCAAGGTAATAGTTATCTGAGGAGGAGAATCAGGTATTTTTACCGTTTTTTCTTCTCCATCCGCCTCACTCAAACTAGAACTAATGTTTAAAATTAAACATAGGACCAACAAAGTATAAAACCATTTTTGATATAAAAAATGCATATTTATTAATCGTCCCAAAACACTAACAACTTAAAGATTAACAGATTTAACCCTAACCTGGGCATAAAAAATCAATTACCTTTTAAAATTCAATGCTTTACAATGCAAGGCAAAACTGATATCTTTTAGTATTCAGTTAATTTGTTTAATTGCAGGAAAGGCCATGCCATGAATACTGGATTGCGATCTTTATTAGAGCCAAAAAAGATAGCATTTCTTAAAAAGAAATTAGAGTTAGGGGAAATATCACAAAAAGAATGCAAAGAAATTATGAAAAGGCTAATTTTACAAAAGTATGATCGCATTCAAAATAGGAGTTTTCGTGCGACTATTTTAGATTTTGGACGTTCTCTGGAATCAAAATCAACAACTTAAGTTTTTTTATCACCTATCCCTTGCAATTCTGTATTTATAATATTTTTATATCTCTTTAATCTCTTTCTTCCCGTTTTCATGTCTGATTGGGTTTTGCGGTTCTTACTATCCAAGGTATAATCACTTTGAAAAATTTTTTTTGATCTAAAACACAATTAATAACAAGGAGGAGTAATGGGCGAGAGGGATAAAGCTCTAGAATTGGCACTCACACAAATAGAAAAACAATTTGGCAAAGGCTCCATTATGAAATTG
>PBKP01000002.1 GCA_002721515.1 Nitrospina sp. | reverse complement strand
CCTACTCGCTTAGATTTAGCACGTACTTGAAAAGTTCCGAATCTACGTAGGATAACGGGCTCTCCGTGACCTAATGATTCCTTAATTAACTCAATCACTGTTTCCACAGCCTCTTCTGCCTTTACTCTGGATAAACTGGCCCGAGATGAAACCTGATTAATGATATCTTGCTTGGTCATGCTCCCTCCTTCAAGAAACAAGGTATTATTATTTAAAATGGCTATTAATTTTTTTAATATTAAATTTTAGAAAAATTACCTGCATATCAATATTTTCTAAAAGAAAGTTGCTACCTATAATCTAACTGCCTCAACTTTGTGGGCACGTCATATAATTTTAATCGGTTGCTTTACTTTACCACTTAAATTAAAAATATCAATAGTTTAATCAAGAATTTAATAGAAATTATCTATCCTTAAAAACTTCTTATTTTTAGCTTGACAGGGTTTAAGGATTAAAAAAAAACGGAAGCGAGATAACCTTTTATTTGAAAAGGCTTACGGAGTTCAAGGGGGAACTTCTCTGGATTATATAAAAGCGAGCTATTTTTGTGTGGAAACAATCCTATAAATTTTGTCACCGGGTTTTGCTAAATTTAGTTTTTCTCTTGCAATTTTTTCAATTGTATAGGGATCGGTTTTGAGAGATAGAATTTCTTCCTTTAGAAAATCATTTTTTTTTCTTAATTCCTCATTTTCTTTTTTCATTTTTACCTGTTCCTGTTCGAATCTATAAGCATTTAAAATACCATTTTCATGAAAAACTGCCATTACCATAAGCAACATGAAGAATCCTAGGCTAAGTAAAATAATCTTTTGGAAATTGGGATCAATCTTCATAATAATATTTCTAACAATTTAATTATAGAAGTCAATAATATCAAGCCAAATTATAAAAAACGTCCTTTCCTCTGTAAATTGCTGTATCGCCAAGAATTTCTTCAATCCGTAAAAGTTGGTTGTATTTTGCAGTTCGGTCGGTCCTGCATAATGAACCGGTTTTAATTTGCCCTGCATTCACTGCCACAGAAATATCCGCAATGCTGGTGTCTTCTGTCTCTCCAGAGCGATGGGAAATCACAGCTGTATAACCGGCTTTTTTAGCCATTTCCACAGCATCCAAAGTTTCGGTTAAAGTTCCAATTTGATTTACTTTGATCAAGATAGAATTACCGACACCCTTTTCTATTCCTTTTGATAAAATTTTGGTGTTAGTAACGAAAAGGTCGTCTCCTACTATTTGCACACGATCACCTAGTTTTTCGGTCAATTTCTTCCAACCAGTCCAATCGTTTTCTGCCAACCCGTCTTCAATACTAATAATGGGGAATTTGTTTGCCAAATCAGATATATAGCTCACCATATCTGTAGAAGTTAACTTGAGATTGTTTTCTGCTGAAAGAATGTATTGATTTTTCGAATAAAGCTCGCTGGCAGCAACATCTAAGGCAATTAAAATATCTTTTCCTATTTTGTACCCTGCACTTTTAACAGCTTTAATTAAGACTTCTATGGCATGTTCATTTGAGCGCAAGTTGGGCGCAAAACCACCCTCATCACCAACGGCAGTATTATATCTCCCTTTTTTAAGAACCCCTTTTAAACTATGAAACACTTCTACTCCCATCTGCAACGCAGATGAAAAACTTTTAGCCCCTACTGGTACAATCATAAACTCTTGGATATCAACATTATTATCTGCATGTGCACCGCCATTTAAAACATTCATCATAGGCACAGGTAACTCTTTGGCATTGCTACCTCCTATATATTGGAACAACGGCAAATCCAAATCACTGGCTGCAGCTTGCGCAACTGCAAGGGAAACGCCTAAAATTGCATTGGCACCAAGCTTACTTTTATTATCACTACCATCCATTTCAATCATTAATCTATCTATCAAAACCTGTTCAGTAACTTCAATACCCACAATTTCAGCTGCAATTTTGTTGTTTACATTTTTGACTGCTTTTTGCACTCCTTTCCCCATAAATATCTTGGTATTACCATCTCGCAACTCTACTGCCTCGCGGGAACCTGTCGAAGCACCGGATGGGACAGCTGCTCGTCCTAACGCACCACTTTCTAACATCACATCCACTTCTAAAGTTGGGTTACCTCTTGAATCTAATATCTGTCTAGCAGTAACACAAATTATTTCACTCATAATCTTTCTCTTTTAAGATTGAGCAGCTTTTAAAGCTTTAAAACTTGCCTCAATTGTTTGATCTATTTCGTTATCAGAATGAATTGCGGACATGAAACCTGCCTCAAATTGAGAGGGTGCAATATAAATATTTTCATCCAATAATCCATTAAAATAGCGTTTAAAAAATTCTGTGTCGCAAGTTTTTACAGATTCAAAGTTTTTAACTACCTGGTCTGTAAAAAAATTTGAAAACATTGATCCCACTCTTGTGAATTGAGTGGCTACACCCAAATCTTTAGTGTTTTTTTCTAAGCCGCTGCAAAGCCTCTTAGATTTTTCTTCCAGCAAATCATAAACATTAGATTCAGACAATAAATCTAGCATCACATTCCCAGCGGCCATTGCAAGAGGATTTCCCGATAATGTTCCAGCTTGATAAACCGATCCAACAGGGGAAATATGATCCATCACCTCTTTACAACCACCATATGCTCCGACAGGAAGACCACCACCAATAATTTTGCCTAAACATGTAATATCAGGGGTAACCCCAAAAAGTTTTTGGGCACCACCCACAGAAACTCTGAATCCAGTAATTACTTCATCAAATATTAAGAGAGCGCCTGCTTTCTTTGTTTCTTCGCGAAGTGTTTCTAAAAATCCAGGTTTAGGAGGAATTACACCCATATTTCCAGCAATGGGTTCAACGATAAGAGCGGCAATATCAGCTCCTTCTTTTTGAAATAAATTGCTAACAGCGCCAGCATCATTAAATGGAAGGTTTAAAGTTTTTTCAGCTAAACAAGAAACAATTCCCGGACATTCTGGAGTTCCCAAAGAAGCTAAACCCGAACCCGCTTTAACTAGAAGACTGTCACCATGTCCATGATAACATCCTTCAAATTTAACAATCTTATCACGACCCGTAAAACCTCGAGCTAATCGCAAAGCACTCATTACAGCTTCCGTACCAGAGTTAACCATACGCACCACTTCGATCGAGGGAACTGCGTCTACTACTTTTTCGGCAAGCTCAATTTCAAGTTCCGTTGAAGCTCCATAACTGGTTCCCATTTCTGATTGGCGAGTGACTGCTTCAACAATTCGCGGATGGGCATGCCCAAAAATTAAAGGTCCCCAGGAGCCTACATAATCAATATACTGATTTCCATCAACATCAATTATTTTTGAGCCTTTAGCACTCTTAATGAATATGGGCTCACCCCCTACGGAATTAAAAGCCCTGACTGGACTATTGACTCCCCCAGGCATTACTTTTTTTGCTCTTGAATATAAAATACTGGATTTTTCCTTTATCATCTTTTAACCAAATAAAATTGAAAAGTCTTCTTTAAGTTTTTCTGGGATTTTCTTTGGGTCTGTAACAACAGCATATTTACTTGCATCGGAACAATTGCAAGGTTCAATATTTTCTAACATTGGAACTAACTCACTTATAACTTTTTGAGCTTTTTGAACATTTTTGTGCATAATTTCAAGAACAGCTTCTAATGTGACCGGTTCTTCTTCGATGTGCCAGCAATCAAAATCTGTAACCAATGCTAACGTCGAATAACATAAACCTGCCTCACGAGCTAACTTAGCTTCTGTTACATTTGTCATCCCTATCACATCAACACCCCATTGCCGATACAAATTCGACTCGGCCCGTGTAGAAAATTGTGGTCCCTCTATGCAAATATAAGTTCCGCCTTTATGCACCAAAGCACCTGCCTTTTTTGCTGCTTGAAAAAGCACATCACTTGTATAATTACAAATTGGATCAGCCAACCCAACATGGCCTACTATTCCTTCCTTAAAAAATGTGCTGATGCGTCGGTTAGTACGATCAATGAATTGATCTGGAACAACAAAATGACCAGGAAGGTATTCTTCTTTCATGCTTCCTACCGCACTTACTGAGATAATCTTCTGCACAGCCATCTTTTTCATGGCAAAGATATTAGCTCGAAAATTTATTTCAGATGGAGGAAGGAAATGACCCACCCCATGTCGTGGTAAAAAAGCCATTTTAGTTCCATGCAAAGTGCCAACAGTTATTTCATCAGATGGGGCACCAAAAGGGGTATCCAAAGTAACTTTCTCAGTGACTTCTAAACCTTCCATTTTGTATAGACCGCTACCACCAATTACACCAAGAAGTTTTTCTGCCATTAAAAATGCCTTTATCTAAAAATTAGATATTAAAATCTTTTACAAAACTTTTAATAAAATTTTTTAAAGTTATAATTGATATGGATGGTACGCCAAAAAAATAAATAGGAAATTAGGGAGTTTCTGTTTTAGGCTTTTTTGACAAACAGATAATCGTTTAAAATTATTTTTACTATAAAAATCACCTTATAAAACTGGTAAGCTACTATTTTTTTATATACTTATGCCGATTCAATGTCAAGCGAGGAAGCAGAAGTAAAACAAAACTGCACTCTAATCTTATCAAAGAGCAACCAGTAATTCGGCAATTTGAATTGCATTAAGAGCTGCTCCTTTTCTTAAATTATCAGAAACTACCCAAAGATTTACGGCACGTTCAAGAGATATGTCGTCCCGTATTCTACCAACAAACACCTCATTTTTATTTTCCCCATGAATTGCTAACGGGTATTTATTATTCTGAGGATCATCAACAATAACTATTCCCGGCTGTGCCTTTAGAAGGTTTTTTATTTCTGATGCAGTGATCGGACCTTCTGCCTCAATATTCAAGGCCTCAGAATGCGAATACAAAACAGGAACCCTAACGGTTGTTGGACAAACTTGAACTGAGTCATCACCTAAAATTTTCTTTGTCTCATTTACCATCTTCATCTCTTCTTTTGTATAACCATTATCTAAGAATTTATCTATATGTGGTAAACAATTAAATGCTATTTGATAAGGGTATACATTAGTTTTTATTTCCTTATCACTCAATAAAGCTTTGGTCTGATTCTTTAATTCATCGATGGCTTTTTGTCCCGAACCTGAAACAGACTGATAAGTAGATACAACCACCCTTTTAAGTTTAAATTTTTCGTGAATAGGCTTTAAAACTATAACCATTTGGATTGTAGAGCAATTAGGATTCGCGATAATAGTAGGGTTTTCACCAATTGAAGCTGGGTTCACTTCCGGAACCACCAAGGGGATATCCTTCTGCATTCGGTATGCACTACTATTATCAATAACAACACAATTTGATTTGACAGCCGAAGGAGCAAATTGCAGGCTGGTTCCTGCACCTGCTGAAAAAAGTGCAATATCCATATCTACAAAAGAACTTTCCCGCAATTCTTCAATCACAATTTCTTTGCCTTTAAACTCTAGAACTTTCCCCACAGAACGAGATGATGCCAGAAGTTTAAGTTTGCCTATTGGAAAATCTCTTTCTTCTAAAATTTCCAACATTTTTCGACCCACAGCACCAGTAGCACCAGCAATTGCAACATGGTATTTTTCTTTGTTTTTAATCAATTTATTTTCTCCAACTCGGTAGCTACTAAATCCCCCATCTCTTGAGTTCCTACTTGATTCATACCATCAGACATAATATCTAATGTTCGTGCCCCATTATCCAAGGTCGCTTCTACAGCCATTTCAATCCATTTGTTCGGCTCTTCCAAATTTAGCGAATATTTAAATAACATTCCCACCGATAAAATTGTGGCCAATGGATTAGCCAAATCTTTTCCAGCAATATCAGGAGCACTTCCATGGATAGGTTCATACATTGAATATTTTTCACCTAGACTTGCGGAAGGCAACATGCCAATCGACCCAGTCAACATGGATGCTTCATCACTCAAAATATCGCCAAACATATTAGTCGTAAGAATAACATCAAACTGCTTAGGATTACGTACCAGTTGCATTGCGCAATTGTCGACATACATATGGCTAAGCTCTATATCTGAGAATTGCGAATGCAATTTCGTCACCACATCACGCCAGAACCCCGTGGCTTCTAATACATTGGCTTTATCAACAGAGCAAACCTTACTATTTCTCTTCCGTGCCACATCAAAAGCTATCTTTCCGATTCTTTGTATTTCTGGTTCAGAATAAACAAGGGTATTAAAGGCATGTTTATGACCATCATCATTAGTCCCAACCCCACGAGGTTCCCCAAAATAAATTCCACCGGTCAACTCCCGGACAACCAAAAGATCTAATCCAACTACCACCTCAGGTTTCAGTGTCGATGCATTCAACAAAGCAGGAAATATTCGCGCTGGACGCAAATTAGCATAGAGTCCTAAACTAGATCGAAGTCCCAGTAAAGCCCTTTCCGGACGCAATGAAAAATCTATTGCCTCCCATTTTGGACCACCGACAGCACCCAATAATATCCCATCGGCTTTTTTAGCTATATCTAATGTGTCATCTGGCAAAGGACAGCCCGTTGCTTCATAAGCACATCCCCCAACCAATGATTCAGTCAAGTTTATCCTTAAGTTTAATTTAGATTCTATTATTTTAATTATTTTTACAGCCTCAGTAATAACTTCAGGTCCAATTCCATCACCCGGAAAAACAGCAATGTTAAATTCAGTTTTCATATTTATTATCAAACCCCTCTTAATTCATATATTTCTAAGTATCCTAATCCAACGACAATATTAACACGCAGAAGCATCTGTAAGCGAAAGTATGTTGTAAAAAATAATATTTAAACTATGATATTCTCCAAAAATAAAAATTATAAAAAAGTGATCTATGATAAATAGTAAAAGAGTTTGCGTTGTGATGCCTTCCTACAATGCTGAAAAAACTCTGCAAAAAACATACGATGAGATCCCAAAAAATATCGTTGATGAAATTATACTTACAGATGATGCAAGCAAAGACCAAACTGTTGAACTTGCACACAGGTTAGGAATTAAGACCTTCATTCACGATCAAAACAAGGGTTATGGTGGCAACCAAAAAACTTGCTATAAGGCTGCCTTAGATGTTGGGGCCGATATAACTATTATGCTCCATCCTGATTATCAGTACACACCCAAACTTATAACTGCTATGGCTTCGATGATTGCTGAAGGAATATTTGATGCAGTTATAGGATCACGTATTCTTGGTAATAAAGCGATGAAAGGAGGAATGCCTTTCTATAAATATGCCTCCAATAGATTTCTAACTTTAATTGAGAATTTCCTTATACAACAAAAACTATCCGAATATCACACCGGGTATCGAGCATTTAATCGAAAAATATTAGAAACCATACCTATTTTAGAAAACTCTGATGACTTTGTTTTCGACAATCAGATGCTTTGTCAAATTTTATATTTTGGTTTTGAGNTAGGAGAAGTTTCCTGCCCTGCACTTTACTTTGACGATGCATCATCTATCAGTTTTAGCCGTAGTNTNACCTACGGTTTGGGAGTAATACANACTGCNTTAAANTATGCAATGGCAAAACNAGGTATAGGNCATTTTAAAATTTTCAATCCACAAGGCAAAAGAATTTNAGAATTAACAAATCAATAAGACACCTTAATCAANCAAAGCCCTTGTGCTGGNGCTGTAGGNCCGGCAATTCGCCTATTNCGTGCNTGTAATATNGTNTTTACTTGTTTCGCNGGAATACGTTTTCGTCCAACATGAACTAGAGTTCCNACTAAATTTCTCACCATATGTTTTAAAAATCCTTTTCCTTCAAATTCTAGCNGAAGGAAACCATTTTCTTTNAAAATTTCNACACNATTAACAATTCGAATCGNAGTTTTNGCATTGCAGTTTCCCGCACGAAANGATGTNAAATCATGCTTTCCTATAANATATTTTGCAGCCCTGCGCATAGCAGCTACATCCAGATCATGAGGTATAAACCAAGATCGACGAAAGTTTANGGCAGAAGGATAATCNCGATTTAATATCGTGTAACGATAAACTTTTCGTTTAACAGATCCCCTAGCATTAAAGGACATGGGAACTTTTCGAACTTCTTTAATTGTAATATCGAGTGGAAGATAGCTATTTAACGCATATAAAAACTCGAAGGGCTTCATTTTCGATTCTGTTATAAAGTGAGCTGGCATTGCTTCAGCATGCACACCAGCATCGGTACGTCCGGAACTTAAAATCGTAGACTTAGTTTTAGTTATTTTAGTAAGTGCTTTTTCCACCAATTCTTGCACTGAAACTCCATTTTTTTGAACCTGCCAACCACAGTAGTTAGTACCTTCATATTCTATTATCAAAAGATATTTTTTTTTCATAGACCTACAATAACAAAATCCATTCTACCAATTTTTAAATTGAGTATTTTATTATTTAATGATCGGTCAAAACTCTTGAATAAGGTCGGATCGTGGCAAGAAGCAAATCATCTTGGGTTCTTGTAATACCAACGTAAATCATATTTCGGCTTTCTTCTCGTTTGGCTGAATAATTTTCTTCATCTGGTTCAACTAAAGCCACAGAATCAAATTCTAATCCTTTAACTTGATGAATATTCGTGACAAGAATTCCTGGTTCAAACGAAAATTGATCTCTATGACCCAAGCGAACTTCTCCTGGCAAATAGGCTTCTATTTCTTCTTTTATTTCCATTGCCTGTTTTGGGTACCTACAAATTAATGCAATTAATTTATTGGGGTCGGCACGTAATAAATCGCGGGACCAATCCACAAGAGTTTCAATTAGACTTACATAATTATCACTTTCATGCCAAATCGGATCAGGTCCAGTTCTACCTTCGACTTTTTTAGGATTACCTGCAACCTTGTGTGCCAATGACATAATCGGAACCGTACAACGAAATGAAACTTCCAGTTTAATAATTGCATCTTCATCTAAACCTAAATATTCAACCACTTTATCCCAGCCTATGAATTTGCGTGCAAGGAAAATTTTCTGAGCGATATCCCCCACTATTGTTATCTGACGTTTATCACTTACGGAATCCATCATAATGGCGAATTCCACGGGACCAAAATCTTGAGCTTCATCAATAACAACATGATCCAACGTAACTGTCCCTCCATTACCATCTGGCAAACCACCATTCTTAATTTGGATCAGCCTGAGAATTAATGACATATCGAAATAATCCAGATTTTTTTTAAGACGGTTTTTTTCTGTCAACCTTTTAAGGTAATCTAGATTTGAGGACAACTTAGTATCGGTCCGGAGATATTGCTTTAGGTGGTCAACATCAGACAACAATTCATATAAATCCTGCAAATAGTCTTCAAAACTAAAAATTTGTTTTTTAACAAATCCATGCTTTTCTTTTTTTTCAGCATCAGGGAGTTTAGAAGTTTTGATCTCATGGCTAAAATCTCTCAATCGCACCAAAATTGGTTTATCTTTGCTTTTAATCCAATTTTCATAATAGGCTGGTCGGCTTCCAAATTGTATTTTAATTTTTTCATCTAGAGCTGTACTTTGTTTTTCAACCCAACCAGAAAGTGCTTTTAATATTTCTTCAGAAAATTTTATTTCTTCAATAAATGAAGGGATATTAAGGTATTTGAAAAAAGGCTGACCACGCACGGACTTACGAATAATAGATAAAGCCCAACTATTAAATGTAGTAGTCTGAACTCCATCTATTCCCATAGAAGGCAAAGTGGCGCTAACATAAACGGCTAGAGATTTATTCATAACAATCACACGCGTTTTTTCTGCCTGAACATCGGAATTTTTTTCATGAAGCAACCAAGCAAGACGATGAAGTGCAACAGTGGTTTTACCTGAACCGGCAGATCCTTGAATTATAACTGGGCGCTCAGGATCGGTAGTAATCAATTCAAACTGCTCTTTAGTAATTAAAGATAGAATATTAGGTAGGCTTTTCTCTCTTGACTTTAAACCTCGAGATCGATGCGCAGCAATTTCTGAGTTGACATCAAGCTTTTCCCAACCGGTTTCGTTGCGTCGAAATACTCCTTCAGGTGAATCTATTTGGCATAATTGCCCGTTTTCTACTTTATAAGATCTCCTAAGTTTAATTTTTCCACTTCGCTCTCTTTGGTTTATGATTTCAAAAAACTCTTCCTCTTGCTTATAGTTAAAATATAAGGCCGCAATGGGACCATTGCGCCAATCCACAATTCCCGCATCAATATTACTTTTTTTCCCAATTAAGAATGACACTTGACTGCCATCATCTTCCATTGTAGAAACTCTTCCAAAATAAGGCTCATGTATTAACTCTAATAAAGCCTTGTCACTATTCTTACGAATATCCATAATGGAATGAGCAACTGCTTCATCAGAAATAAGAGGTTGCCTTTCTTCATCATTCCATTCATTAACTACTTGCTTCGTTAGCTCTCTTGCAACTTCATTGGCATTTAATTTTGCCTTTTGTGCTATCGGCAATTGTTGGCATAAGCATTCAAGAGTATTTTCAAGAAGTTCTTCCTCTTCTTTAATAAAAGCTTGTTCTTGTTCTGTTAATGACATGAAATATCCATTTCTTCAGTTTCTACAATAATGTCGCGGAATTAACGATAAATCCTGTAATTTAAATTAGTCTAGTAGACAAGGTCAACCAAAATATTTTTAATTAAATAAAATTTCAAATAAGAATGTTTCTAAAAACTTAAAAAATGAAGAAATACTTTAAAATATAAAGTTTTTCATTTATTATGGGGGATTGAATATCCAAACAGTAAAAATATTTTTGATCATTAATCAGGAGTTTTTTTCATGAAAACCTATGATGACTTGGAGGGTGATGGCGGATCTAATATCATCGGTCAAGTCGTTCAACTTGGCGAAAAGTTAAGATCCCGCTTAGACAAAATAAAACATAAAATTGCCTTAATGAGCGGAAAAGGTGGAGTAGGTAAAAGCTCCATTACTGCAAATATTGCTTCATGTCTTGCAGACCGTGGTTACCAAGTAGGCATCCTTGATGCAGATTTGAATGGTCCAAGTATTGGGCATTTATTGGGTGTAGGAAATGATCAAAAGCTCGAAACAAAAGATAATGGTGTTGAGCCTGGAAACGGCTATCAAGGCATAAAAATTATGTCTATGGATATGCTTTTAAAATCTGCCGACACACCAGTAATGTGGACCGAAGAAAATGACGCCACCGCTGTTTGGGTAAGCACTATGGAATCTACCGCAATTCGGGAGTTGTTAGCGGACACAAACTGGGGCGAATTGGATTACCTTCTAATTGATATGCCTCCAGGAAGTGATCGTATCGATAATATCCGATCTCTCATCCCAGAATTAGCAGGAGCAGTTGAAATTACAATTCCATCGATGTTGTCACAACACATAGTNACAAAATCTATCACCAAAAATAACAAGATGGGCGTACCAATTATTGGNTTAGTNGAAAATATGGCAACGTATGTATGCCCACATTGTGAAAAAGAAGGAAAATTNTTTGAAGGTGAAGACGTAAAAAAANTGACTCAAAAAAAAGAGATCCCTTACATTGGTAANATTCCCTTTGATACCAGGGTTTCTCAAAGCAAATCCGGGCATCTNTTTTANGCNGAACATAAAAATTCCATTACAGGTAAAGCGATTGCTCAAACTGTAGACAATATAGAAAATTTTATAAAAAAGTAGTNTNAACAGGAGGCGTAATGAAATTTCTTTGTATTCCTTGCGATGTCAAAATGGAAGTGCAGGTTGATGGCATCATGCCGGAAGAAAAACAAAACCTTGCTATGAAATTTAAATGTAAAAAGTGCGGACATAGCATCGCCATGCTTACCAATAAATTTGAAACCGAATTCGTTAGCAAACTCGGTGTTGAAATGGGAGGNNCNTCAGATATAAGCAAATCCCCAATGGCAGCTGTGAGCTCATCCCTTTCACAAGCAAAAGAAGAGCTTAAAAAGACCAACCCAGAAGACGATCTCATCTGGACTGAAGAAGCAGAACAGCGCATCAAAAAAGTGCCATTTTTTGTTCGGGGTATGGCAAAGAAAACTGTAATTAGCTTCGCGCTAGAAAAAGGCGTCAATACNATCGATGCTAAACTTATGGATGAAGTTCGTGAAAAAGTAGGTATGTAGTAAAATAATTNTTTACTAACCTAAAAAGCATATTTTCTTAGATTAAAATTAATANAAANAAANNGGGGATCAGGTNCTAAATGAANAATTCAAAACCTAAAAAANNTCTGGAGGANACCCCGNATTTCTCCCTCTCAATAAGNGAGGGNGAGNCAAANCTTACTAAATTCTTTAGAAAGAAATATCCCACTGNAAACGAAAACGATTTTCCTCAAATGTATTGTTGAGAGAACCATCCTTCAANGTTAAAATAGANTAATCCGCAGTAATTTTATTACCATGNCCGGCAATAAANTAGTTGGCAACCCATGTATANTCCTGCCTTTTATTGTCTAAAGAAGTATTGCTATTNTCTGGTTCGTTAACAAATGCGTATCNAAAANCNANTTCTANNTCCTCTGGAATGGATGGGTTNATTTCATTNAAAAAGTAACCNGCCTGAANATANGCNCCATCAAANTTATGNGTAAGANNNGTTTCATCATCTTGAATNTCTTTCCANTGATATTCATGTTGNAATGANAAACCNTGNTANTTNTAAGCNACTTCAAATAAATACTGATCAATTTCATACCTATCAGGATTGNTATTATCCCTAGCAACAGAATCTAACGATCCGCAACCACTTGAACTCCATTTGGTACAGCTGCCCTTGTTTCCAGCCCAGGCACCGGCAATGGACAAACCGGCCTTTTTATGCCGTTTAACATCTGATTGTCTCCATTTCAAATCTACACCCAGGGGATTCCACTGGATACGTGTCATTTTCATCAGGTTTTTATTATTATTCCTTACCGAACGACCTTCACCATTAAAGATACCCGTATAATATCTGAAATCTGCTGCAGTTCCTTTATTTAAACGACCCTTAAGCAAAACACCAACTTGTCGATCGATTGTAAAAACCTCGTTTACAATAGAACGCTCTACAAATTGTTGTCGTCCTGAAGAATCAACACGTTCCCGGTTGTAATTGATTTTCCATTGACCAAGCCGGAAGCCAAACCATTCATAAGGCTGAACATCAATCCGCCAATCAATAACCCTTGGGGAAGACCAGTTACTACCAAACGAAATGTCCCGTGAAGGCTGTAAATCAATTTCAAAATAATACTTCACATATTTATAACCATGTCCACCAATTTTCATACGAACCCGACGCAACTCAAAATCATTAGCTGATTTCACACCAGAAATTTCATCCACCTTCGTAGGGTCACCACGGCGAGGTGTCGTAAACCGCATTTGAGCTCGCCATTGAAGGTTGGTTGAAAACTTTCCATCCTTAGATTCGTAATGAAAACCCTTTTTATGATAATAAGGGTTTCTAGTACCTTGCTTTTTCACGCCATGGGCATCGAAAGATTTGCCTTTAAGTTTAGGCATGTCCTTCATTAGTGTATCGACCTTTTCCTGCAAGGCTTTAAATTCTTTTTCTGTTACTTCTTTTGAATGTGCTCCAACAAACGAAGGAATCAATAATAAAATCAATACACAGATAAAACGCATTCCAAACTCCCATAATTGCAAATTAATTTATTTAACCTATTAACAGGGTAAAATTAATTCTTCCTTTTTATATAAGGATGAGATTATAAAGTTTTAAATTTTTAATAAAGAATTTTGGTTCACCAATGGTCTTGGTTTTTATGAAGTTTCAATTATGTGATTAATTTTATAGATCAAACTAAGAAAAGTTAAGACTGAAGAAAATCCTTTAAATCATTACATAAGTTTTTTACACCTTCGGATATAAAAAGTAAAGCAGCGATCGTTTAAAACGAGGAAAGTCAGCTAAAATATTTGACCATTTGTTTAAAATTTACTTTAAATTATTTTAATATTTTCGTATAAGCAAAAACCCACCGACCAACAAAACAATTCCAAATAATCGTTGAAAATCCATTTTTTGAACATCAAACCCCAACCAACCGTAATGATCTATCAAAACAGAACCAAGTAATTGACCGGCCAGCAACAAACTAACTAAGGCCAAAGCCCCAATATTTGGTCCAGCAACAATCGATGCAAATACAACGGAAGCCCCAATCAACCCGCCTGTAAAAGTCCAGCTTGGAACTGACATGATCTGACCCAAAGTGGGAAAAGGTGATTTAACAACAAAAGCGATTACAATCAAACAAAATGCACCCACCAAAAAGGAAACAAATGCCGCTAAAATCGGACTATTAATATACCTTGCCAGTTCCACATTCACACCCACCTGAATAGGCAATAATATCCCTATTAAAAATGCCAAAAATGTAAAAAATAAATTCATAGGATTCCCTTCAAATTGATGTTATTTAAACATCTGACTCTTCATTTAACTCTTCTGAAAGTTCCGCAACCATTTGCAAAACTCCGCAAATTCTAAGCCGATCTTCCTCTTCCATATCCTTTAGCCACTCTTCATAGCCGTTTTGTTTCAATATATTTATTCCTTTTTCACCATTTCTAATCACACTATCCATATCACCAAAACTAAAAAAATCCTCCTTAGCCTGGGTAATAATTTCAACATAATTTTGACTCGTCAAAATCATTTGATAAATTTTAGATTTGGAAGGTAATTGCTCTGCTAACTCAATTAAAATAGGGTTTCCATTTGTATTCATGATATATTTTTCATAATTAAATTTTAAAATCAATATAATTACAAACAAAATAACAATTATTTTTTACAACGTAAAATATAATTAAATTCTGGAAAATTTTTGCAATCAACTAAACTTAGCCTACTTTTTATTTTTATTTAATCAATAACTAAACAAGGAAATTTCATGGCCTCGAAAAGTTCTTCTTTTGATATCACCTCGACAACAAACCTTGCCGAAGTACAAAATGCCTGCAATCAAACAATGCTAGAAATTCGTCAACGATTTGACTTTAAAGGAAGTAAAAGCCAAGTAGAAATTGATATGAAAACTGCAGAAGTTAAAATTATTTCTGACGATACTCACAAACTAAATTCAGTTCTGGATATACTAAAAGGAAAATTAGTAAAGAGGAAAGTATCTATTAAGGCCTTAGAATATGGCAATGTTGAAGCTGCATCCGGTGATACCGTAAGACAAAACCTTAAAATTCAACAAGGAATTCCGCAGGAAAAAGGAAAAGAAATTGTAAAACAAATTAAATCTTTAGGCTTAAAAAAAGTACAGGCACAAATAATGGATGATCAGGTAAGAGTTACAGGCAAAGATAAGGATGATTTGCAGTCCGTCATCGCTGCTCTTAAACAAAAAGATTTTCAGATCGACATGACATTCACAAACTATCGCTAATCAACCAAAAATAATTTTAAAGAATAAATTCACTATTTATCTAAAAGCTTAACCATTGTTTCTCCAAAAGCTTTTCCAGAGTTCTTATTATTTGAAGTAATTATTTGATCCACAACTACCAGACCTTTTTCTTCTGGGAATGCTCCAGCCGCTTGCAATTCCTGAAGACATTTTTCATCCTTGGGAGCAGACACCTCTAAGGATGAAATCAGACCTGCACGAGCCAGTGCAACAACAGACAAATCGAACGCTCCTATTAATTTACCAGCTCTAAAATGATCCGTGAGAATTTGAGGTAATATTTGATCCTCCCAAATATAGTTACGTGAACCTTTACCCCCAATGACAACAACACCATCATATTTATTTTTTTGCAGTAAATGCCGGTTCCAGTCCACTAGCATACCATCGGGTTGTATTAAAGTATTCGCCTCTCCCTTTGCTGCTTTGCCAGATTTAGATAAAACTACACATTTATCATGGCCTTTTTCCAAAACCATCATTAAATCCTCTAACTCTTTCTCACAAAATCTATTTTGAGGAATTACTAGTAAAAATTGAAAAAAACTCACCTTTTATTTCCACCTAATAAATCTAACCATTAATAAGAGTATATTTATCAACAATTTTTCAAATTAAAAAAATCAATTAAATATTTTCTAACAATAATTCTTGACACAGACAAAAATACTATGCTAAGGAATAGTTACCTGCCATTAAAAAGAAAGGGGTTGTGATGGATAATGGGAGAGTAAAATGGTTCAGCAATCAAAAAGGTTATGGGTTTATTCAAACCGAGGATGGAAAGGATATTTTTGTTCATTTCTCAGCAATTCAATCCGAGGGATTCAAAACCTTAAGCCAAGGTCAAGATGTTGAGTTTGAAATAAGTGATGGCCCTAAAGGTCCGCAAGCTGCGAACGTTTCCGCCAAATAATTTCCCCAATTTTTTCTCCATTTTTGCTAGCATCTTCTTAGTTTATTTTTCATTACAAAATAAAAAAGCATAAAGAGTAATGGCTATCATAATTACAGCACGCTATCAGGTGCGCCCGCAGACAATAGACAAATGTAAACGGGCAATCGAAAACCTAGTAGAGTACGTCAAAGAACACGAAAAGGGAACCTTGTTCTATATTGCTAAACAGGAAAAATTAAACCCTTATGCTTTCCTTCATACAATGGTTTTTAAAGATGAAGTAGCATTGACCCTGCACCGTTCATCCGAAGCAGCTGAAAAATTTGTTAACATTATTTATCCATCAGCTATAGACCCATTAGAATTTAAAGAATATGATGGCATAGCAAACAANCTTGATGTTACAAATCAATAATCTTTTATCCATTTATTTCATTTAAAAGATCTGCCACTTGTTGGAATTTATTTTTAATATCTGCGGGAATTTGGGAGACTTCTAATTCGCCAGTATGGTCTGACCTCTTAACTTTTGGGAAGTTTTCTTCAATTTTCTCTGGAAAAAACTTTCGTAATTGATAATGACGATCGATTTGGATCCAGTTTTTCCCGTCACCAGAAATTTCATCTGTACCTAATAAGGCCCTTTTCCTAATAAAGGACTTAAGCTTCTTAGTTGGAACACTGAGTATATTACCAAGCCCACGCCGTACCATTACAATTTTAATAGGTTTTCGAGTTACTTCTTTAACCAAACNANCCTCATCTAAATGGGNTTTTTNGGTAAAATAGGTGAGTTTTTTCCNGCAAACATATCAGCAGCCATAAACATNACTCCAATAGTAATNCAGGAATCAGCTATATTAAAAGCTGGCCAATGCTGATTATTTATAAATAAATCTATGAAATCTATGACCTCTTTNTGGAGAACTCGNTCAATAAGATTNCCAATNGCTCCNCTNAANATCAAAATTAAAGCAGTTTGAACCATTCGCTTATCTTTTTCAGTCTGATGAAATATTATTAAAATAGCNATAATGGCAATTATAGAAACAAATATNAGNAAATAAGGCTTGAGTTCGGATTGCTGATCTGAAAATATTCCAAANGCAACNCCTGAGTTACGNATATGTGTCAGNTTNAAAAAACCCTCAANAACTTTCACAGAATAGTTTAGAGGNATATGCAAGGTAACCATAAACTTCGTNTATTGATCAATAATAATCAACGNNCTGGAAACTATAAATAAAANTATATATTTTTTTATCAAACNTTCATTCTCCCGCCGCCTGTAAATGATCNANACAACGCTGGCAATTNNAATCNTCAACAGNATTAGTTGTTGAGTNNAAATAATGCCAACACCTTTCGCATTTTATACCNGGGTGNTTCTCCGTAAATATTTTNACNCCAGGTAACACTTCGCTNACATATATCTTTTCATCTTCACTTAATGAANTCACTAANTCTACTTTTGAANCAATAAAAATAAATTTTAATTCTTCTTTATATTTACTGACTATATCTTTAATTTCTTTAGGAAGTTCAAGCTTAANAATAGAGTCCANCGAATGNCCAATAACTTTATCNCTGCGGCTNACNTCAGAAGCCTTACTAACCTCNCCNNTAAGTTTAACTAATAANTCCCAGTTTTGAGNAAGCTCATTNTCAAAATTTACATCCTCTTTTTTTGGAAATGTTGTAAAGTGAACACTTTTTTCTAATGCACTACCATTAGGAATAAATTTCCAAATTTCTTCAGCGGTAAAACTTAATACGGGGGCTATTAAACGAACCATTCCCATCAATAGAATATAAAGTGTTGTTTGCCCTGCCCTCCTCCCTTTAGATTTCTCAGGATAGGTATAAAGTCTATCCTTTAATATATCCAAATAAAACGCACTAAGCTCGACCACACAAAAATTAGAGAAAGAATGATAAAAAATATGAAACTCATAATTATCAAAAGCAGAAAGTATCTTTTTTCTTAAAACATTAAACCTGCTTAAAATATAGCGATCAATCTCAAGTAATGCGTCTAATTCCACCCTATCTACCATAGGATCAAAATCATGTAAATTACCCAGCAAATAACGAAAGGTATTACGAATCTTTCTATAAGATTCCGTCAATCTTTTTAAAATTTCATTGGATACTCTAATATCCTCTCGATAGTTTTCTGAAGCAACCCAGAGACGCAAAATCTCTGCTCCATACTGATCAATTATTTTTTTTGGTGCCATTACATTGCCCGCAGACTTTGACATCTTTTTACCCTTACCATCAACCACATAACCATGTGTCAAAACAGACTTATAGGGTTCTTTACCTCGAGTTCCAATAGCCTCAAGCAATGAACTATGAAACCAACCCCGGTGCTGATCACTACCTTCCAGATATAAGTCAGCGGGCCAACTAGTATCCTGACTATTTTCCAACACTGCAGCGTGACTCACTCCAGAATCAAACCAAACATCCAAAATATCATTTTCCTTCTTAAANTCATCGNAACCACAATTTTTGCANTGGGTTCCTTTTTCAATTAATTTCTCAACAGGGGTTTCAAACCAAAAGTCTGCACCATGTTTTTCCACTCCTTTGGCAACGCATTCAAACATTTCTTTCGAATTTACAAATTCACCACATTTCATACAAGTGCATAAAGTAATCGGAACACCCCACGCTCTTTGTCTTGAAACGCACCAGTCTGGACGATTTTCGATCATGCTATAAATTCNTTCCTTACCCCAATCAGGAATCCATTTGGTTCGCTCTATCCCATCAAGAGCCTTTTTACGGAATCCATCTNTTTCCATAGAAATAAACCACTGATTAGTCGCTCGAAAAATTACCGGCTGATGACAACGCCAACAATGGGGATACGAATGTTTAATATCTTCTTGATGAATCAAGAAGTCATCTTCTTGTAATTTTTGAATAACTTCAGGATTGGCCTTTCTAACAAACATACCTGCAAAATGTTTAACATCATCACGAAAAATACCACCATCATCCACTGGGTTATAAGGTTCTAAACCGTATTTTAATCCAACTATATAGTCATCCTGTCCGTGCCCTGGAGCTGTGTGAACACAGCCAGTTCCCTGCTCTAAAGTGACATGATCCCCTAAAATCACTTTTGAAGTGCGCTCTATAAAAGGGTGCTGGCANATCGCATTTTCCCAATCTTGTCCTTTCCATTTACCAAGAACTTCATATTCTTCAACTTTCCACTCNACAATCAAGNATGCTAATCTATTTTCTGCTACTACCAATACATCACTACCAATAGACACAGCCAAATATTGAAATTCGGGATGCAAACAAATAGCCAAGTTTGCTGGCAACGTCCATGGGGTTGTTGTCCAAATAACCATATAGGNNTTACTNATATTCTCTAATGNNATCAGGCAANCCAGATTTAATCGGAAACTTTACNTAAATAGANGGAGAGGTATGATCAGCATGNTCAACTTCAGCTTCCGCCAATGCTGTTCGACAAGAAGTGCACCAATGAACCGGCTTTAAGCCTTTATATACCATCCCCTTTTCCACAAACTTTCCAAACTCGCGGACAATAGTTGCTTCATAACTATAATCCATAGTCAAATAGGGCTTTCTCCAATCCGCAAACACACCTAATCTTTTAAATTCTTCACGTTGGATATCGACATATTCCTGGGCATAAGTCCGACATTGNTTTCGAATCTCACTTTTTTCAAGACTCATTTTTTTTTCTTTGAGCTTCTTCCCAACATGATGCTCAATGGGTAATCCATGACAATCCCAGCCAGGTATAAATCCNGCNTCGAAACCTTTCATACTCATTATCTTNACAATAAAATCTTTAAGAATTTTATTGAGCGCATGCCCCATATGAATATTTCCATTTGCATAAGGCGGACCATCGTGGAAAACAAATTTTTCTTTTCCTTTCGATAATCGGCGAATCTCTTCATAGATATTTTCTTTAGCCCACCATTCAAGCATTTCAGGCTCACGTTTTGTGAGACTGGCTTTCATTGGAAAATCGGTTACCGGCAAATTAAGAGTATCTTTAGTATCCATTTGTCTCTATTTAAATTTCATAGCTTGTTTTACTCTTTCAAGAGTAGAAGTTGCAACAACTTGAGCTTTCTTCGTTCCTTCAGAAATTATTTCTTCGACTTCCTTTGGCTTTTTAACAATTTCACAGCGTTTTTCCATAATAGGTCGCATGCCATCTAGCATAGTTTGCGTAAGCATATTCTTGCAATCACCACATCCTATTTTAGCGGTTCGACAACCCTCTGCTACTTCCTCCTGCATAGATTTTGGTGAATATATTTTATGAAAAGGATACAGATTACAAACTTCCGGATCTCCCGGGTCATCCCTTCTTGCTCTTGCAGGATCAGTCAACATCTGCTTTACTTTTTTGGTAATTTCTTTTTCAGTATCGGAGAGAAATATCGCATTATCATAAGATTTACTCATCTTTCTTCCATCTAAACCATTTAGTTTAGGGATATCTGAAATCTTGGCACCTGGTTCAATAAAAACATTCTTTTTATATAGATTATGAAATCTTCTAACAATTTCCCGTGACAATTCTAAATGCGGTGCCTGATCAATTCCAACAGGAACAAAATCAGCACGATATAAGACAATATCGGCAGTCTGCAATACAGGGTACCCCAAAAAACCATAAGTACTCATATCCACCTTTTTAATTTCGTCTTGCTTTTCCTTATAGGTAGGATTTCTTTCAAGCCAGGGGACAGGAACCATCATAGATAAAATTAAATGCAGCTCGGCATGTTCCGGAATTCTTGATTGCAAAAACATCGTACATTTTTCTGGATTGAGCCCCGCACTCAACCAATCAACTGCAACTTCAAAAGAAAATTCTGTGATACGTCGAGGATCTTCATACAGTGAAGATAAGGCATGCCAATCTGCAATAAAGAAAAAGCATTCGAAATCATCTTGCAACTCCACCCAGTTTTTTAAAGCACCAAAATAGTTACCAAGATGGAGTTTTCCGGAAGGTTGCATTCCACTCAATATACGTTTCATAGCCAATATTTATCCGGCAAAGCTCGCCTTTAATACTTCTATTATCATTGGAAATCTTTCTTGACTAAGGAACATGACAGAATAATTTATGGGATACATCAAAACAGTTGCAATAATACCTGTATTAGCAAATTGGTCCATAAGGAAAACACCTAAAATCAGAATCGCCCCGAATTTATCTAGACTCGTTAATCTATCTGCCACATTGGCGGGAACCATTCCTTTCAAAACACTAGATCCATCCAAAGGAAAAACTGGCAACATATTAAATATCGCTAGGGCAACATTAATCCATATACCATAAGCTAAAATGACAAACAAATAGGAAAACTCGGGCACCATTAGACGAATAAAAAAACTGCAAACCACTGCCATAGCGATATTAGAAAGAGGTCCCGCAATTGCCACATACATCATATCGCGCTGCGGATTCTGAAAGTTTTTCCAATCAACAGGAACCGGTTTAGCCCACCCAAAACCAACAAAATAGAAAAACAATACTCCTGTAATATCTAGGTGTCTTATAGGATTAAAAGATAATCTACCCAAACGCTCAGCAGTATTATCTCCAAGAAGAAATGCCATTTTGCCGTGTGAATATTCATGCACAGTGAGAGAAAATAAGATGACAGGTGTCATCAATACCATTAATTGCGTTTTAGTCAAACTGGTTGCCTCTTAATTAAAAAATCAATAGGGGAAAATCAGGCTACCGCGCGAAAATTCAGTGAGGTTGTGCACGAGATATACTCCTAAACTAAAACTACTTTAACATATATACAGCAATGGCGCCCTGAAAAGGTCTCAAGTATTTTCAATAATATTTAAAAATCAAAAACAAATTAAAAATATCAATATTTTTTCAAACTCGGAAAATATTAAAAATGATATCTTCATAACAATTTATAAATAGTCATTCGGATATCGTTTTTGCATATTTATAATAAGTATAAAGCGCCCCATTTTTAGCCAAGAATAATCCTAGAGAACCATCCCTAAATCCTTGTTTTAAAATAAAAATTTTTAAAAATTTTAAAGGGGGACGAAGATAAAGATGGGTCCAGTTAGCACGGAATCCGTTGGATATTTTTTCCTGAGCATATAAGGTCGAATAACGGTCTTGACGTTGTATATAGTCATCACCATCTTTATATGAATAATGAAGTAAGGCCTGATTCAGGGAACCTNCGTNTAAATCAGGGNTTAACTTTTCATGNACCTNAGGTTCGCTGAAGGCAACCTTTTCTTTATTATATAACCTCAAAATTCGGTCCGGATACCAACCNCCAAANCGNACCCATCGNTCCCCAAAATAATTCTTCCTAGGAAGATGATATACCGAAAATTTCGGTCCTTTATTTAAAACCATTTGAATTTCCGAAGCCGATTCAGGGGTCACTACTTCGTCAGAATCAATATTCAAAATCCATTTATTTTTAGCATGGGNCGCNCAAATATTTTTTTGCTTTCCATANCCNTGCCAAGTNTCGTTAAANACCCGATCNGTGTACTTAGAACAAATNTCCTTCGTGCGATCAGTACTATTTGTATCCACCACCACGATTTCATTCGCCCANTTCACACTTTCAAGACAACGNCCAATATTTATTTCCTCATTTTTTGTGATAATGGTNANACTAAGTTTTTCCATTGNTATTCTTTAATTATTTAAGCGTTTTAAAATCNTGCGAGGAGAGCGAAAATTAAAAATTGATAACTCTTTTCACCCATTTGAAAGCTTATTATCTCTATGCCGAAGTAAATTATACCACCCAACACTGTCTAACTAATTAATTTTACTGCTTCTCTTTTATTCTCGAATTTTATGCTAATATGAGAACTGTAATTGCAGTACCTGCGGCTCATTAATTTTTATTAAGGATGTTTTCATTTTAAAAGCTTGGTCGCCTGTTAATTGAAAACAAATCCAAATCAAATATGATTGATCAATATCTTCAAGTCGCGATTGAATTTATTAAGGAAATATGGTTCCTTTTGGACAATGCGTTTGGACTGGAAGAAACCCAAGCTTTCAAATTCCTCAAACCTTATCTTCTCCAAGCTCAAGAGAAGCCAACCTATCTATTAATAGCTTTTTTTTTACTCGTTCTTCTCCCCTATATTTTATATAAAATAAAACGTATTTCCAGCGAACGCGAGAGAAAATTGGATGCCCTGATAGAAGAAATGGAAGAGGAAGAAGAAATTGATATCAATGATCCTCGCAGATTGCGCCGTCCAGATCAAGATGACAAACCAAAACCACTAGCAACTGAAAATAATAGTAAAGATAAAACGGATCTACCACATTTGCCAACATTAGATGAAAATGAAAAACAAGATAAATTTCACTTGGACACCCAAAAGATAATGGGGCAGGATGAGATAGAGGTTAATCTGGAATCAACCAAAGCTGAATATGAGGAAGAAAATACCAGCGAAACATTTGATGAATTTGAAGATTTTGAATTTGAAGTAGAATCTGATAATACAGATAACCCATCCACCAACGATAATTATATAATCGACGAAGATTTTGCAAATNATGATACGAATACAGAAGAACCAATAAAACCCAACACACAAGAAAATGATCACAGCATTGAAGTTAAATTAGATAATGAGACAGACGATCTTATTAACCGCCTGAAATATTTTCAAGAAAATTTAGACAAGCGATTACAGCAAGAAGACAAAAATGATTCGTCTGAAGAGCCAACAACTAAGAATCTAAAGAAAGATCGGAACTTTATCGAGCAAACAAACTATATACCCGATTTTTCACCCGAAGACAAAACGAAGAGCATTGAAGTTCTAGAGTCTTTTATATTTTTAAAAGATCAAAAAAAACATTAAGACTTTAAAAGTTTTCGTATTAAAACAACTAATCAAATGACATCAAAAGTAAATATTATTGCAATCGGCGGCGGCAAAGGAGGTATAGGAAAAAGTATTGTTTCCACAAATCTAGCAATTGGAATTGCATTAAGTGACCAAAAGGTTGTTTTAATGGATGCCGATTTTGGCGCATCTAATTTGCACGCCTTGCTAGGAATCAATAACCCATCGAGTGGATTCCAAGATTTCTTCAATGAAAATAATACGAACAAGGAATCTCTTCTTATAAATACGGGTGTAAGCAATTTAAAATTTGTAAGTGGTGCGGGCGACAACCCGGGAAGCGCAAACATCGATTCAGATAAAATAAATATAGTAATTTCATTTCTCAAAAACCTTGATNCTGACACAGTATTTTTAGATCTAGGCCCAGGCACTAATTTTAATGTCTTAGATCTATTCAACTCCAGCACGCAAAATGTCGTTCTTACAACGCCCGAAATAACTTCAGTAATGAAAACATTCAGTTTCATACGTTCGGCCTTGTTCAGAAGAATATCCCTTGCCTTTCAAGATAATTTGGAAATACAAAAAATGGTGGACCACTCTAATCCA
>PBKP01000001.1 GCA_002721515.1 Nitrospina sp. | reverse complement strand
GTAGGTTTTCATCGCGTGGGATTAATTTTTGTGCGCGAACATAATTTAAAATCGCTGGCCCAAATTTTCCCATTCGAACATAAGTATTTCCCAGGTTGTAATAAAGGTAACCATTATTGAAACCTTTTTGGATAAGAGACTCGTAAGTGTCTGCTGCAGCCTGGAATTTGTNTTTAGAATATAAATCGTTNGCAATTGCCACTTCACCTGNAAAGTTTTCCGCAAATGTCAACACAGGGTGGAAAAGTAGAGCGATTAGCAATAAAAAAGTAAAAACATTTCTGGTCAAGAATTTTTCTCCAGGATTTTAATGAGATTTTGCGATTGGTCTAGCAACTCTCGGTTGTTTCCAGATGATTCTGGNNNATATTGCAGGGACTCACATTTNTCTAANAANGNTTTNGTTACCTTTATATGGTTGNTNTGGTAATCNGATTCTTTAAGNTTATGCTCAACTTCAGCTGCNGTAATGGCTTTTCCTTCCATATTTAATTTGTCACCAATGTATTCNCGGAGTATCTCTGAAAGTTCGCTAGCAAAATCCTTCGAANTNAGGTTTTTAGAATGAGTTAGGCTGTCCAGTTTTTTCAATGCAGTTTTGTATGCTTTTTGGCTTCTATAAAAAGCAACATCGGTGGTCAATCGTTTTTGTTTTCGGATAAAAANTGCGCAAACCAAAAAAAGAATCGCAGGAGAAAAGAATCCCATAGCTATTGTNCTGTTGATTTGGGTTTCAATATTTTTAAATTTATCCAAACTTGTATGCAAAGGAAGAATGTCTTCCGCCANCATTTCAATTTCTGGTTCTGTTTTTNTCGNACNGGAAGGAANNGATTNGACCAGGTTAAGGGTTTCCTTTGATGAAGAGGGTCTGACNTTTATTTTTATAGGACGTGTTNCAACTTGCCGGTACTCTTTAAGNGTTGGGTCAAAATAAGGAAGGGTGAAAACAGGTAAAGCCATTGCNCCAGGTTTTAAAGGGACCAGCGCATACTTGAATATTTTTTCTCCGGATATTTGGTTTCCGGNCACCGTTTGGTTGTATTTAGGTTGATCCGGATAAATTTTAAATAATTCTTTTAAATCGGGTTTTAGAAAAGAAACCCNGCGTACATTACCCTTTCCAGAAACAGTAATAGTTAAAGTGGTNGTATCNCCNACCTCCAANTCATTTTTTCCTATATTTCCNCTGATATTNAATTCNCCAATGGTATTTATAAAACCTTCAGGTTTTCCCTNGTCCGGTAAGGGGAGTANGTTTACTGCNAANGGTTTTGACCGCAAAACCTTATGTTCCGCACGAGTGGTCTGGCTAAAAAATGGATCATTGAAAAATTGATCGAAGATTCCCGGTCGATTGACTCGATTTTGAGTTCGGTGATAGATATCCAATTCAAGGGTCGCGGCAGGAATTTCAGCCTTGCCCGGTTTAATGGGAAAGAGTGCCACCGATACTTCCTGCACATGGTATCGAATACCATTCAAAACACTTTGATAGCTTTTTGCCTTACCCAATTCTTCNTTTTGAAANTAATTTGCACCAAANGGCATATTTAGATCAAANTTTTTAGCTTCGACTCGGTAGTATAATTTGAAAGAATANATTAACTGCTCACCCACAAACGCTTCNTTTTTGGAAACNGTTGTTTCCAAAAATACAGGTCGATTTCCAGACTGGCTTGGAGACATTGCNTTTTGAACGACAATGTTAATNGGTTNAGTTGAATAGACTTTNTTGTTTGCTCGGACGCGAGCGGGCCCGATTTTAAATTTCCCTGCGTTCATGGGNATCAAGCGATAGTTATGGGTGATGGACACGCTTCTTTCCATATTAATGATCTGGGTGGAAGAAGAGGTCCCCGAAGGGGTGATTCGAAAATCCGGCATTGATGGTAATTCGGGAGGCGGTGTGTTCTGTGTCCCCCTAATAGTTATAGATAACTCCAAACTATCTTCAAGAGTAATCTGGTTCCGATCCACTGTTGCCAAGACTTGAATATCATTTGCAAATGCAGGAAGGGCCAGCGAAACCCAAAAAATAAAGAGAGGCAACACTAGTTTGTGATTGGTGAGCATCGTTAAACTACCAGGGATTGTATTTATAAGGTTCTGTGGGTTTGGTTTTTCCGGCTTGCATTTGGCTTATTTTTTTTAAATCNTCAGAAAGATTTCCAAGCAACTGCTCTGCTTCCTCTTCGCTTAATTCCTGTGGGTCAGCCTGAGTTGATTCGGTTTCGTTTTGTTNAGGTTCGTTTTTATTTTGGGATTCATTGTTTTCNGGTTCCTGATTTTTGTTGTTTTCTTCGTTTTCAGATTTCTGTTTCCCTGGTTCGTCTTTNTTCTGTTGGGATTGATCATTTTTGTCGGGATTGTTTTCCTGTTCCTCTTTCTTTTTTAGCTGTTCGCGAACAAACTCCAGGTTGAACTTGGCATCCATATCCGAGGGGTCCAGAGACAAAACCTTTTTATATACTTTTTCAGCTTNCTCAAGCTTTCCCATCTTGAAAAGTGCGTTTCCTGAGTTGTACAGAGAATTTTTTTGCANGATGGAATCTGCTGAGGGCTCTCCAGCCGCATGGGTGTAGTCTTGCAGAGCCTCTTGGTATTTTCCTTGTTTGTAGTAGGAGCTTCCCAAGTTATAGTCAAGCCTTCGGTCTTTGGGCCNGACTAGGCGAGCTTCCGAAAAGCTTTTTTCTGCTTCTGGAAACTGCCCTTCATCGTAATGTTTTAGACCTTCCTGGATATTTGAGTCTGCCTGGTCGGCATAGACGGGAGAAATTATCAAAANAAGAAGAAGGCCAACAACGAGAGTTAACATGACTCGANGTTTGCGATCCATAGGTTTTGGTATATACAGGCTCCCGCCGAAGCGGGAACCGGATATTTAAAGGATTAAATATTAGTTATCTTCTGTCGCCCATCAATCTTAGAAGCATCAGGAAGAGATTNATAAAATCAAGATAGAGGGTGAGTGCGCCTCGAATGGCTTCTTTAGTATCTTCATCAGTACCCTCGTTACCNAGTATGTTCATCTCNTTGATCTTTTGGGTATCGTAAGCCGTTAACCCCACAAAGATCAGAACGCCCGCATAGGTTATGATCATATGCATCATTGGGCTTTTCATAAAAATATTGACCAGTGAAGCTATGATGATTCCAATCAAACCCATAAAAAGAAAACTGCCCCAGGACGTCAGGTCTTTTTTAGTGGTGTATCCGTAAAGACTCATTGCACCAAATGTTCCGGCAGTTACCAGAAAGGTTGATGTTATAGAGGCGGCGGTATAAACGACAAATAATGTGGAAAAAGTTAAGCCGGTCAAACCAGCGTAAAGAAAAAACACGCCAGTGGCTTGACTGACGCTCATTTGCATGACTCGAGATGCAAGGTAGAACACCAGACCAATTTGAGCAATCATGAGAACAATTGGGATAATGGGATTACCCATTACTATATTGAATAGTGTCGGGCTGTTTGCTATGTAAAAGGCCATAAAACCGGTAATACCAAGCCCGGCTGCCATCCAATTATAGACACGTACCATAAATCGTTGTTGCTCTGCTGCTACGGCATCTACGCTCATGGTTCGAGGNGAGTTTTGCATTATATTTTCCTTTCAAATAAAAAATTTATCTTGAATGNTNCTTTTTTTATTACTACTTACTTCATAAGATTTTCNTTCAATTATGTCAAGGTTTTACCTCAANATCCTAGTAACATTTTAACAAAATTCACGTACTAAAGGCACACCATTTTTACGAGCCTGATTGCCGGTTTCCTCCACGNAAATTGGTTTCATATAATAGGAATAATAAGGCAGAAAAAATAAACCATTGGAAACGNTCCTGCCATATCTTTCTACGCTCAGACTTAAATTGCTTCTTATCNACCTTCTGACTTATTTGNTCAAAATAAATTGTTTTCAAATCAATATCACCGGTTACTGACCTGACATAACTCCCNCCTGTNTCCAACGAAATTTTTTGCAGNGTGGTTTCGTCTAATTTAGTGAGTATAACTTCNCCTTNTTTGTTCTTAAGAAATCCTCTNGATTTATCCGGNTTGGGTAGNGGAGCGCCTATTTCTTTTCCTATTCCAATTGTGAANACTTTAACNCCNGCTTCACGNGCTTCCTTTGCTGCTTCTAGGGCCAGACCAGATTGGTCTTCTCCATCTGTTATTAGAATAATTGCTTTTGATTTTTTTTCCTCTGTNCGNAAAGCTTTAATGGACTTTCTCAAAGCATCNCCCAATGCCGTCCCCTGAATNGGAATGAGATCAGTATCAATGGCATTAAGGAAAATGCGGGCAGCAGAATAGTCGAGTGTAAGAGGGCATTGGACGAAAGAGGTGCCGGCAAATGCCACCAGACCAACCCGGTCNCCTTTTAACATATTAAGTAGGTCAGCTATTTTTCGTTTTGCTCTTTCGAGACGATTNGGTTTTATATCTTCAGCAAGCATACTGCGGGAGACATCAAGGGCAATAATAATNTCNACNCCCTCTTGTTTGATGTCTTCCCAATTGTAACCCCATTGTGGCCGGGTCAGAGCTAGAAAAAGAAATACAAATATAAAGGTCATACATATCGTTTTAATTTTTTGCTGTTCTCTAAAATTTNGGGATACGAGTTTATCAAATAAGGTTTNCCCACAAAAACGAATAAGGAGTTCATATTTTTTACGGTTTCCCCAGATTAGAAAGAATAAGAGAGGAATCAGAGCCCACAATAAATGGAAATAGAAAGGATCGCCAAATTTCATTTTAGGGGATCCTCCTNAAAATACTGTTGGATAATATGATTTCAGTNAGCAAAAGTAGTATTCCAGGNATCAGGAAGTAGTGAAATAGTTCGGTGTATTCAGAATGGTCTAAAACCTTAACCTCAGATTTTTCCATTTGGTCAATTTGTTTGTAAATAGACTTTAAAGATTCGAGATCGGTGGCTCGGAAATATTGTCCTCCTGTTAAATTTGAGATTTCCTTTAAAGTGTTTTCGTCTATATCGACTTCCTGATAAACATAACGCTGTCCGAATATTGAGTTGACTAAAAACGGGGCTTTACCGTGTGTTCCCACTCCTATGGTATGAATTTTAATTCCAAATGCCTTGGCTGTTTGTGCNGCCTGAACGGGTGGCAGACTTCCTGCATTGTTACGACCATCGGTCAGTAGGATAATTACCTTTGAATCTGATTCAAGATCTTTCAATCGTTTTACNGCTATCCCAACTGCAGAACCTATGGCTGTNGAGTCCCCTGCCATTCCGATATCCAGTTTGCTGAGAAAGGATTGAAGGATTCCCTGNTCCAGCGTGAGCGGACACTGGGTGTAGGCTTCAGAGCCAAAAACTACCATNCCTATGCGATCATTGGGACGGTTTTCAATAAACTTTGACACCACATCCTTGACCATTGCCAGACGCGTATCACGTTTTTCATTTTTTATAAAATCAAGTGCCTGCATACTCCCGGAAGTATCCAAAGCAAGCATGATATCAACACCTACTGACAGTATTTCTTGACTTTTATGACCTTCCTGCGGTCGGGCAAGGGCAAGGATTAAAANCATTACCGAAAGTATTCTAAGTATAAGTGGTAGTGCGGAAAAAAAATCAGCTTGAGCGGTACGTATGGATTGCAAAGTTCCAATCGTTGAATAATTNATTGTCGCTTGTTGCTTTTTTTTNCCCTTGAAGGCCATATAGGGCAACATCAGCATAAATAGGAGCAGCCAGGGATCTTCGAATTGAAAAAAAGTCATGGTTTATTCTGATGGGGATGTAGAGGTTTTCGGTGTTAATTCTTTTATGAAATGAATAACTGGTTCTATCGGGTCATTATCCGCTTTTGCTTTTGCAAATTTTACCCTGTCACTTTCAATAAGAATGGTTCTTGCCTTTACCTTTTGGTTGTCATTTAACTCAGAAAAGTTTTTTAGGTGGATGATTATTTCTTCGGTGGTCCATTCTTGNGCTGGAAAGTGAAAACGATTTTCCAAATACCTTCGAAAAATCTCAGATAATTCAAAAAAATGATCTTGGATACGTCCCAGTTTCATCCATTCTCGTTTTTTAAGTTCTTGTAGCTCATTTAGCGCTTTTTGCTCTGGCGTAAGTGTTACAGAAGGCTCTTTATTANCCTCGGGTTTATTTCTTTTCCATTTTTTCCAAAGAAAATAACCTAAAGCTAAAAGAGCCAATATGGCCAGGATTTTCCATACATAATGGCCCCAGGGGGCATTAATTTTTGCAATAGGTTTNATATCTTTAATATCAGAAGAATTTCCTTGAAGTTGTAATAGGGATTGGACNTTTACANTAACTTCNGGNGTCATGATTTTTCCTGGTACCATTTGCTTGTTTTGATCAGGTGCATCAAACTCAANTGGGATGGAAGGAAATTTTATTTNTCCTATTTTATCCACTCGTANTTTTAGCCAGAACTCTTGTGAGGTTTGTGTATTGACTTTGAGNGGTTCCTTTTTCCCATTTTCTATTTTTTCGAATCCTTCGGGAATTTCATATTCTGGTGTATGTAAAACAATGTCAGGATCATNATTTACGGTGATGAAATAAGTGATGATGTCACCCAGGGTGGGTTGAGTAATATCAACTTTGGCATCAATGGCTACAGGAGTCCTTCCCCAAACCGTCTGGGTGTTAAATAAAATAACCAGGAACGCTAATAAAAATAGNGAGCTTGATTTATTGAGAAAGCTTTGATCCATAACCTAGTTATTTTTAGTGATACAGGTATCTATTAAAGGTTGTAATTCGCGAGATAGATTGGGGTCTGCAGCTTCCGCACGAAATAGCCATACCAGTGACTCGTTGCAATTTCCAAGCTTCAAATAGAGTTTTCCTGCTTTTGTGGCGGCTTCGGCTCGGATGGTAGAAGTGGAACTTTCCAGTTGCCATATTTCAATGTNCTGATCCAGAGCCTGTTCGACGAAACCGTTTTCCTGCAAACTTTCTCCTGCTTTTTTCAATTCCATTATGCGAGGGTTCTTCAATTTTTTTTCCTGTTTGTTTGGTATTCGTTCTTTGGTGATGAGTTTTGTAAAAAAAGCAACGAAAGCAAAAAGAGTGATCGCCGTCAATATATAAACACTTAATTTTAATTTTCNGCTNACTCCATCTTCGGGTATTTTTGAATCGCTCATTTAATGTTTCTTTTCTCTATATTTAAAATATTTAATGATTGGATCGGTTAACGATTTGTTAGTAAATANTTTTATAGTATCGATTCCAATTGAATTAAAAAATGTTTCTCGGTCCTGACGTTTTTTAATGCAAAGTGATTTGTGTTTTTTAACCATTTCCCGGTCGCTCGTGTCCACAAGCAATGTGCTTCCNGTTTCGGAGTCTTCGAGGTACACCATTCCCACTTCGGGCAATGACTCTTCGCGTGGATCAATTATATTAATTGCAATGAGATCGAATCTTTGATTTGCTAGTTTTAGCTGAGATTCATAATTTTCATCCTGAAAGTCTGATATCAAAAAAGTTGTAGCCTTCTTTTTCTGGATTTTTAATAGGTATTCCAGAGGCAAGGAAAGATTGGTAGCTTTTCCTTTAGGCTTGAAGCTCAAAATAGTTCGAATAATATTCCATATATGCCCTTTCCCTTTCTTGGGAGGTATGTAGTGTTCAATCTGATCGGTAAAAATTATAAGTCCGATTTTGTCGTTATTTTTAATNGCTGCAAACGCAAGAATTGAGGCTACTTCGGCTGCAATTTCGTTTTTCAAATTTTGTCCAGAACCAAAACTTCCAGAAGAGCTCACATCAACCAAGAGCATTAAGGTTAGCTCCCTTTCTTCAATAAACTCTTTAATGAAGGGTTGATTCATACGTGCTGTTACATTCCAGTCAATCAACCGAACATCATCCCCTGGCTGGTATTCGCGAACTTCGCTGAACTCCATTCCCCTTCCTTTAAAGGCGGAAACGTATTCGCCGGCCATGATGTCGTTTACCAGGTAATTGGTTTTTACCTGTAGGGTTTTTATTCTTTGTAGCAATTCCGGGGAAAGTTGGTTTTCCCTCTCTGGCAAAAGGATTGGAACGCTTAACCAGTCTCGTATATTTTTCGTAATTGCCTGGAACATATTAAATCATGGGACTTCGATGGTATCGAATAGGGATTTTAAAATGTCATCTGCCGTTACGTTTTCTGCNTCCGCTTCGTACGTGAGAATAATTCTGTGTCGAAGCACATCCATTCCGATACTCTTGATATCGTGAGGAACCACATATCCGCGCCTTTGTAAAAAGGCATAAGCTTTGGCTACACGGTTAAGAAAAATGGAAGCTCGTGGTGAGGCTCCAAATTGGANCATTCCTGCATGCATAGANAGCTGATTTGNNTTGGGGTCTCTTGTGGCAGCGACAAGGTTAATAATNTAGTCTTGAAGGTTTTCATCAATNTATATTGAATCTATTACTTTTCTAGCCGCCAGAATATCTNNAGGGTCAACNACAGGTTTNACCTTATAGGGTTCNCTGCTAAAAGACATNNTTTGCATAATTATTTTTTCTTCATCTTTTGAAGGGTAATCAATATGAAGTTTCAGCATAAAGCGATCTATTTGGGCTTCTGGCAAGGGATAAGTCCCTTCTTGTTCGATAGGATTCTGGGTGGCTATAACCATGAAGGGTTCAGCNAAGGGAAAAGTATTACCAGCTATCGTTATTTGACGTTCCTGCATGGCTTCTAGCAAAGCACTTTGTACCTTTGCGGGAGCTCGATTAATTTCATCTGCTAAAATTATGTTTGAAAAAAGGGGCCCCTTCTTTATATCGAATTCACCTGTTTTTGGCTGATAAATTTGAGTTCCCAAAAGATCTGCNGGAAGTAAATCGGGAGTAAANTGAATTCGTTTAAAATCAGCTTTTACCGATTGCGCCAGAGTTTTAACGGAGGTTGTTTTTGCGAGACCTGGNACCCCTTCAAGAAGAATATGTTCTCCAGTNAAAAGGCCAAGGATCAATCGCTCGGTGAGATATTTTTGTCCCACCATGATTTGGTTAAGTTCGTGAAGCAAAGGAGGAATAAATCCACTGGCTTGATTGACCTGATTGGTAATTTCATCGATTTTTTGAACCATGCTTGCTACCTTAAATTGTGAAAGTGGGTTTTAAATTAAGAACTTCGAAGAAATACTACCNTATATAAATATAATAAAATAGACTGGAAAAAAATTAAAAAANTTTAACTTGGTACCGATTTGCTAGGNTTAATGTGATTGTTTTGTTTTTTTAAACTGGTCAATTTATGTTTTGTTCGACAAAAAAATGATTTTAAGCTTTACATGCGCCATAACTTNAATAAAATAACATGCTTAATCGATTTTACTAGGAAAAGTAGTTAAGGACGGAGTGNAGNGATGCNNGATGATGAAGTTAAAGATATAGAAAGNATTATTGATCAGGGTTTGAATACGGAAAACAATGAACTCGATCTCAGGGAAAAAGAGCTGGATGATGATGATCTGATTAAGATCATGCAATCAGACAAACTAAAAGGAGTCACCGCTGTTTTTCTGGAATTCAATGAGATTGGAGACAAAGGCCTAGAAGCTCTTCTTGAATGCGAACATATGAAGTTCGTGACCGCCCTAAACCTATTCAAAAATAAAGTGACGGATAAAGGAGCTGCCACATTGGCAAAATCAAAAACAATGCTCAACCTTTCTGAATTGATTCTGAGCGACAATGAGGTTGGTGTTGAAGGGGCCAAAGCGATTGCGAATTCCAATTTATTGGGTAATCTGGTTTCACTTTGGCTGGGTGATAAATTAGGTGATGAAGGGGTTAAGGCAATAGCAGAATCAGAGTCTTTGACAAGGTTGACACAACTCTCGTTATATAGAAANGGAATGGGGGACGAAGGGGCCATCGCGATTGCGAATTCAAAAAATCTGGCAAAACTTGAGGANTTNAACCTCAATTGGAATTTTGTTGAAGAAGAAGGNTTGGANGCATTGGCAANNTCAGAGACATTAAAAAACCTGACTCAATTGACNATGACCTATAATCCTATNGGTCCAAGGGGNGCNGAGATAATAGCCNAATCAGAAAANTTTAAAAATATTACCTTGATGGACCTNTATGAAACTGAAATTGGNGATNGCGGTGCCAAAGCNCTGGCCAATTCGACGAATCTGCCAAACCTTCAGACNNTGGTTCTAATCCATAATGATATTGGAGAAGGGGTTCAGGCTTTATTTAAGGATAATNAAAATTTNCCCAAACTTGAGAATGTCTATTTTTACAAACCTAAGCAGGAAGAATAAAAGTTTAACTGATATGTNAAAAGGGTTTCCGGTTTGCTGCCGGGAACCCTTTCTTTTTTGAACTCTNCGACTATGTTTACAGGTGAAAAACCAGATTTGCTCGATATCATGCCCTTTCGGGAGGATAGCATTTACGTTGTAGGAAAAGACGNGGTCCCNCAACATTGGGATGGAGAAGAATGGCTTCCAGTAAGAACGGATAATACCAACCCTTTAATGGGAATCTGGGGGCCGCATGAAAGTTGTATCTATGCTGTGGGTATAGGAGGGGTGGTCCTTTTATACAATGGTAAAGAATGGAAACAAGTGGATACAGGCAGCTACGATTCGCTGAATTCCGCCTTTGGTTTCGATGAAAATAATGTCTTCCTTTATGGGGTTGGTGGAAGAATGCTCTATTGGAATGGGGAGAAATGGGATTACCGCGAACCCAATACCATCCATGACCTGTTTGGTATGTGGGGTGAGGATATTGAACATATTTATACAGTGGGAGGAGAGGGTATATATCGGTTTTATGATGGCACACAGTTTTTGCGTAAAGATGAGTTGACGGAAGAGACGGTTTCTTTGTTTGGTGTATGGGGAACCAAAACGGATAATGTTTATATTTGTGGTTCACATGGAACGATTCTTCATTTTAACGGGGAAGATTGGAAACCTATGAAAACGGAGACGGAGGAATANCTTCTAAGTATATGGGGAACTTCTGATAAGAATATCTTTACNGTAGGCGACAATGGNATAATGTTGCACTACGATGGAGAAGCTTGGTCAAAAGTGAATCCAATAAAAGAGGAATACTTTACCAAGGTAAAAGGNTTGGGAGAAGAGAATATCTATGTTNCNGGAGAAAACGGAACAGTCCTTCGATTTGATGGTACAAAATGGCACGATATGTCTTTATAAATAATTTGTACTTCTGGAGATTTTATGTCTGATTTGACCAGCAATCATTTGCTTTCCATTTTTGGATTGGATGAAAATAATATTTTTATAGGTGGAGCAGATGGAACGATGTTACATTATGATGGCGACACTTGGTCATCAATGGAGACGGATGGTCGTTGGACATTTAAAGATATATGGGGTAGCGCTCCCGATAACGTATTTGCTGTCGTAACCGACGGAAGAATTCTCCATTACAATGGTAAATCCTGGTCAACCATGGAAACCGAAAAGCTACCCCCCATGACCGGGATTTTTGGCCTCTCGGAAGATGAAATATATGCATGCTCGAGGTTGGGAAAGATTCTCCGGTACGATGGCAATTCTTGGAAATTCATGCAAACAGGAACGGATACAGATGTGACACGGCTCTGGGGTTGCAAAGAGGATGGAATGATTGCGGTTGGCTATGATGGACTGGTCTTGAAACAAGATGGGGAAAAATGGCTGCGGATGACTTTTAATTCGAATGCAGAGTTTTACGGCGTTTATGGATTCTCTCCGAGTAATATTTATATGGTAGGCTCTGAAGGTGCAATATTTCACTATAATGGGGCTGAATTTACAGAAATGCCTTCCCAGACGATGGAGTTTTTTTTAGATGTGTGGGGCGCATCTCCGGAAATGGTTTTTGCAGTCGGTGATGAGGGCATGATTCTTTATTTGGATGGAGATCAATGGACCCGGATCGAATCTAATACTAAAGAGTACTTTTCCTCCATTTGGGGAACTTCTGATGAAAATATTTATGCTGTAGGCGATAATGGCTTGGTCCAACACTGGAACGGCGAAGACTGGAAACCGGTAGAAGGATGATTCGTTGTTCTTTTAGGGGTGTTTTTTAGTAAACTGCTTGACACCTGCTTCGAACCGATGCTAAGGTTCTAACTCATTGAAATTATTCCATTTTATCATTTAGGCATCCACTACCCGAAATGTGGAAAAGGGCACAGGTTTCCTGTGCTTTTTTTATTAGGGGATTTAATTGTAATTCTCTTGAGTGTTGAAAAAAATGTTCAAACCATCTTTAGAAGAATTTAAAGAACTTTCTAAATCAGGAAATCTTATTCCCGTTTACAAAGAGATCCTTGCAGATCTTGATACGCCAGTATCTGCGTATATGAAAATTGGAGATGGGGATTACTCTTTCCTTCTGGAGAGTGTGGAGGGAGGCGAAAAATGGGCTCGGTATTGTTTTCTTGGTTGTGACCCTGCGATAGTTGTTAGTAGTAAAGGTCGTAAAATAATCATTCAGGAAAATGGAAAAAGCCAGGAGAAAGAAATAAACTCAGAGACTCCCCTCATCGCAATCAAGAATATTTTAGCTCGTTATAACCCCGTAGATGTTCCAGGTTTACCTAGATTTTCAGGGGGAGCAGTGGGGTTCATAAGCTATGATATGGTGCGGTTTTTTGAAGACCTGCCTGAAAACTCCCTCGATGACCTGAATGTGCCGGATTCGCAGTTCATTATCACCGATACCATGCTAGTTTTTGATAATGTTACGCAAACAATCAAAATGGTTTCAAATGCTTTTATTGAATCGGATGACTTGGAGAAAGTATACGAGCAAACCATTAAAAAAATTACAAAATTAGAAGAAAAATTAAAATCGCCTTTAAAGGTTTCAACTCCAGTAAAAGAAAAAGATGTTGAGCTTAAATTTGAATCTAATTTTGAAAAAGAAAAATTTAAGGAGGCAGTGGAAAAGGTCAAGGAATATATATTGGAAGGCGATGCAATTCAAGTTGTTCTTTCTCAACGTTTGAACTTTAACATCAAAAAGAGTGCCTTTGATATTTATCGGGCTTTAAGAACGATAAACCCTTCTCCATATATGTATTTTCTGAAATTTGGCGATATTGAAGTCGTTGGTTCTTCCCCGGAAATTTTGGTGCGATTAGAAGAGCAAAAGGTGGAGGTGCGGCCCATTGCAGGAACTCGAAAACGGGGTAAAAATGAGGATGAGGATCTGACGCTTGAAAAAGACTTGCTTAAGGATAAAAAGGAGCTCGCTGAACATATTATGCTTGTTGATTTAGGCCGCAACGATTTGGGAAGGGTAGCTAAATTCAGTTCCGTAGAGGTCAACGAAAGTTTTACTGTTGAGCGCTATTCTCATGTAATGCATATTGTTTCTAATGTTCGCGGTATTTTAAAAGAAGGGCTGGATTGTTTTGATGTTTTGGCAGCGACTTTTCCTGCGGGTACGGTTTCGGGCGCACCAAAAATAAGGGCTATGGAAATAATAGAAGAATTGGAACCTAATAGACGAGGTCTTTACGCTGGGGCTGTCGGCTATATTGGTTTTTCAGGAAATATGGATACTGCTATTGCCATCCGCACATTGGTCGTGAAGGATAAAATGGCTTATTTGGGAGTGGGGGCAGGAATTGTAGCTGATTCCGTTCCAGAAAATGAATTTGAAGAAACAATGAATAAAGGTCGTGCCCTATTGAAAGCTATTGAATTGGCTGAGAAAGGGTGGGTTATATGATCTTAATGATCGATAATTACGATTCTTTCACATACAATCTTGTTCAATATATGGGTGAGCTAGGTGCCGAAATTCGTGTGGAGCGAAACGATCGTATTTCCATACCTGAAATAGAATCAATGGGACCAAAAAAAATTGTTATTTCCCCTGGACCTTGTACACCGGCCAAGGCGGGTATTTCAGTTGAGGCTGTTAAGCATTTTGCTGGAAAAGTCCCCTTGCTGGGAGTTTGTCTTGGTCATCAATCTGTCGGTGCTGCTTTTGGAGGAGAAGTTATAAAGGCGGGACAACTGATGCATGGAAAAACTTCAGAAGTCAGGCACGATGGTAAAACATTATTTAAAAATCTTCCCAACCCAATAACTGCGACTCGCTATCATTCACTGGTATTAAACAGAAAAACATTGCCTGAATGTTTTGAAATTACTGCTGAAAGTGATGACAATGAAATCATGGGTATACGCCATAAGCAGTTGCCTGTTGAGGGTATTCAGTTTCATCCAGAATCGATTTTAACTCCCAATGGGAAAGACCTTTTAAAGAACTTTATTGAGGGTAATTGAGTATGTCTTTTCAAACATATCTTCAACCTGTTATTGCTAAAAAAGATCTAACGGAAAGCATGATGGTTGAGGCTATGACCCAGGTTATGGAAGGGGCAGTAAGTGATATACAACTCGCAGCATTTTTAACTGCCCTGCAAGTAAAAAAAGAAACGGTTCCTGAAATAGCAGGCGCGGCAAAGGTAATGCGGGAGAAATCTGAAAAGGTGAAGGTCAATAAATCTAATATCATTGATACCTGTGGCACGGGAGGTGATGGGTCAGAAACCTTTAATATTTCTACAGCAGTAGCATTTGTGGTTGCCGGTGCAGGTCTTACAGTTGCAAAACATGGAAACCGCGCGGTTTCGAGTAGGTCTGGAAGTGCTGATGTTTTGAAATGTTTGGGGGTTAATATTGATGCGTCTTTGCATACAGTTGAGCGGTGCATTGAAGAAGTTGGAATCGGCTTTCTCTTTGCTCCATTGATGCATAAAGCTATGAAGCATGCTGCAGTAGTGAGAAAGGAATTGGGGTTTAGGACTATTTTTAATCTCCTAGGGCCACTTACTAATCCGGCTGGGGCCCATGTACAATTGTTGGGTGTTTTTGATTCCAAATGGGTCAGTCCCTTGGCAGAAGTTTTGCGTGACTTGGGGAGCCACCGTGCTTTGGTGGTTCATGGTTTTGATGGCTTGGATGAAATTACTCTTACAGGAGAAACTCAAGTAGCTGAATTAAAAAGTGGCGATATAACAACTTTTTCTATCAATCCCAAAGATTTTAGTTATTCACTTTGTTCTACTGAAGATTTAAAAGGAGGCACCCCTGAGGAAAATGCTTTTTTAATACGAAATATATTAAATGACGATCAAGGCCCTAAAACGGATATCGTTATTTTGAACGCTGCTGCAGCTTTATATCTAGGCGGCAAAGCCGAATCTATTTCTAAAGGAATTTTAGTGGCTATAAACTCAATTAAATCTGGTGCTGCGAATAAAAAGATGGATGAATTATGTCGGGTTTCAAATTCTTAAGATGTCAAATATTCTCGATCAAATTTTTGCTGACAAAAAAGTAGAACTTTCGACAACACGGCGGAATTCTCCTCTTTCAGAAATCAAACATAGAGTCGAGGATCAACCACCAGCCAGAGATGTGTACAAAGTTTTAGCAAAAGGGGGAACTACCCGCATTATTGCGGAAATTAAGCCAAGGACACCTTTTAAGGGTGAGTTGCGAAGAGGGTTTGATGCAAAAGCCATAGCAGGTGAGTACGTTGAGAATGGCGCGGCAATTCTTTCAATTTTAACGGAGAGCAATTATTTTGGCAGCAGCATAGAAATTTTTCAAGGGGTTAAGGAGGTCGCACCCATTCCACTGATGAGAAAAGACTTTATTTTTGATGAATACCAAATTTATGAATCTCGCGCTTATGGTGCTGATTTGTTTTTATTGATTGCTACTTGGCTCGATAAATATTTAATGAGGGATTTGCTTTGTATAGGTGAAGAACTGGGGATGCCTGCACTCATAGAAACTCATAACGAGCAGGATCTTGAAAAGGCCTTTGAGGCAAGTGCAAAAATGATTGGTATTAATAATCGTGATCTTACAAATGGAAAAACCGATCTTGAAATAACAAGGCGATTAGCACCGATGGCTTTGCAGGAGAAAGACAAGATTCTTGTTTGCGAAAGCGGTATACATGGGCGAAAAGAAATTGAAGAATTTGAAGAGCTCGGTGTGCATGCTTTTTTAATTGGTGAAAGCCTGATGGTATCGAAAAATATTCCAGCCAAACTAAAGGAGCTTCTGGGGTGTGAAGAATCGTGATGCAAAAATAAAAGTTTGTGGAATGACTAGCTTGGAGGATACTTTAGTTGCAGTTGATGCCGGTGCTGATGCAGTTGGTTTTATATTCTATAAAAAGAGTCCGCGCTCCGTTACTATCAAGACAGTTTGTGAAATAGTTGATGAGTTGCCACCTTTTGTTGATGCTATTGGAATTTTTGTTAATGAATCTGCCGAACAAATAAATAAAATAGCCGATCGATGTAAACTAGATAGGGTCCAATTGCATGGGGATGAAACTCCAGCATTTTGTAAAAAAATTCGACGGCGAGTGATTAAGGCCATTCGAGTAAAGGATATTCAATCCTTAAAAAAGCTTTCTGACTTCCCAGTCAATGGTTTTTTGTTGGACACTTTTTCGGAAGATCAGCGAGGAGGAACAGGAAAAGTTTTCGATTGGAATTTGGTTCACCCCGCTAAAAAATATGGAGCTGTAATCTTGGCTGGTGGATTGACACCAAACAATGTTCGTCAAGCGATTCATAGAGTGAAACCTTATGGTGTAGATGTTTGCTCAGGCGTTGAAAGTCAGCCTGGTATTAAGGATCATAAAAAAGTAAAAGCTTTT